>JBCNOA010000004.1:0-53743 GCA_039594095.1 Dyella sp. | reverse complement strand
CCTCGCGCCACGCGGCGCCCAGGCGGACCAGCACGCCGCGCACGCCCGCACGCTCGAGCAGGAAGCGGTGCAGCACGTCTTCGACAAGAACGGTTTCCACGGATTCGGACCTCTCAGGACAAGCCCCGGAAGATGGGGCCGCACAGCAAACATGCAAGCCGATGGACACGGCGGGCTCCGGGCAGCCCGAGTGTATGCCAGCGGCGGTGGAGCGCCCGTCTCCGGCCCGGCCGGCACTTATACTGCCGCGTCCCTCCCGGTCCGCCCTCATGCCGCCACGCCGCTCCCTGACCGTCCGCCTTCTGCGCTCGATCGCGATCCTCGCGGCCGCTTGGCTGGCATTGAGCTGGCTCATGGTGCTGGTTCTTCGTTTCGTGCCGCCATGGACCTCGGCCGTCATGATGGAGCGGCGCGTGGGCGCGCTCGTCCGCGGCGAGAAGGACTTCCATCTGCGCTACCGCTGGGTGCCGTGGTCGGAGGTTTCGCCCTACGTGCCGCTGGCCATGGTCGCCGGCGAAGACCAGAAATTCCCGTTTCACCACGGTTTCGACTTCGATTCGATCCAGGACGCCGTGGACGCGGCGGAGGACGGCAAGCGCCTGCGCGGCGCCAGCACGATCAGCCAGCAGACGGCCAAGAACCTGTTCCTGTGGAATGGACGCAGCTTCGTCCGGAAGGGCCTGGAAGCCTATTTCACCGTGCTGATCGAATTGACCTGGCCCAAGCAGCGCATCCTCGAGGTGTACATGAACATCGCCGAGCTGGGCGACGGCATTTACGGAGTGGGAGCGGCGAGCGACACGTTCTTCAGAACCGCTCCCGCGCGCCTGGGACCCGCCCAGGCAGCCCGCCTCGCGGCCGTGCTGCCCAGCCCCCGCCGGTTCCGGGCGGACCAGCCCAGCGCCTATGTGCTCGGCCGGGCCGGGTGGATCCAGCAGCAGATGGCTCAACTGGGAGGGCCGGGCTATCTCCGCGGCGAAACGCCTCCGCAGGTGCGACGGAGCCGATAAGCCCGCCTCGTCTGGCCCGTGGAGGTCCGTTAGCATGCGCGCACTTCCCGAACGTCTCGGCCCATGCAGCGACTGATCGTCATCGTCCCCGCCTGTAACGAGGCTGCCGTGCTGGAAGTCTTCCACGAGCGCCTGTCGCGGGTGCTGGACGAACTCCCGCTGGAAGGCAGCGTGCTTTATGTCGACGACGGCAGTGCCGACGGCACCTGGGACATCATCGAATCCCTGACCCGGCGGGACGCCCGGGCCGGCGCGCTCAAGCTTTCGCGCAACTTCGGCAAAGAGGCGGCGATGACGGCGGGCCTCGACGAGGTCGATGCCGATGCGGTGGTGGTTATCGACGCCGACCTGCAGGACCCGCCCGAACTGATTCCCGCCCTGATCGAACAATGGCGCGCCGGCTACGACGTGGTGTACGCCACGCGTAGCGCACGGACCGGCGAGACCGGCTTCAAGCGGCTCACCTCGTCCGCCTTCTACCGGACTATGGAAAGGCTCTCGAATACCCCAGTGCCGCGTGACACCGGCGATTTCCGCCTGTTGTCGCGCCGGGCGCTGGAGGCCTTGCGCCAGTTGCGCGAGCGCCAACGCTTCATGAAGGGATTGTTTGCCTGGATCGGCTACCGCCAGACCGCTGTCCACTACCAGCGCGACCCGCGCCACGCCGGCAAAACCAAGTGGAACTACTGGAGGCTCTTCCAGCTGGCGGTGGAGGGCATCACCTCGTTCTCCACCGCGCCCCTGCGCGTGGCCACCTGGACCGGCTTGAGCGCCTCGATCCTGTCATTCGGCTACGGCCTGTGGGTGCTGACCAAAGCTTTGCTGTACGGCGACCCGGTACGGGGCTACCCCACGCTCATGCTGGTGATCCTGTTCCTGGGGGGTGTGCAGCTGCTGGCGCTAGGGGTGATCGGCGAGTACCTCGGCCGCAACTACGCCGAGAGCAAGCAGCGGCCGCTGTATTTCGTCGAGGAGCGGCGGCCGCCGGCCGGGAAACGCTGAAAACCGGCAGCGGCGAAAAGGCTTCACGCGCGCGCTACACGTCCGTCCTCCGGCGGCGCTAGACTGGCACCGCGATCGTCCACGTACATCCCGGAGGCCAGGCATGCGTCAGGTCAAGCATCTGCTGGATAGCAAGGGACATCAGGTCTACAGCATCGCGCCGGACGCGCAGGTGCTCGACGCCATCAAGCACATGGCCGAGCGACAGGTCGGCGCGCTGCTGGTGATGCGCGGCGAACAGTTGGTCGGCATGATTTCCGAGCGCGACTATGCGCGCAAAGTGATCCTCAAGGGGCGCTCCTCGGCGCAGACCCTGGTTTCCGAAATCATGAGCAGCCCGGCGCTCACGGTGAGTCCGGATACCGAAGTCGAATACTGCATGCGCCTATGCACCGACAGCCGCATCCGTCATCTGCCGGTGGTGCACGACAACCGCGTGATCGGCGTGATCTCGATCGGTGATCTGGTGAAAGCGGTGATCGAGGAACAGGCCGAGCAGATCGACCACCTCGAGCACTACATCGCCGGCCGCTGACTGCGGCCGGCGCCATTCAGGCTTTCATCGCCGTCCCACGGGGCGTCTCCAGCGCCTCCGGCGCGAGGTCGGGCGCCCGGCCGGCGCGCCGGGCCACCCAGGCTGCGACAGCGGAAATGCCCACGCCGATCGAAGCCATGCCAGCCATCGTCACGCCGAACATTCCGAGCAGATTGACGCCGCTGGTCACCACCACGTCGCCGAAACGCCAGACGGCCGTCTCCACGAAATTCTTGCCCTTGTAGCGCGTCTCCCGCGGTACGCGGGTATACAGCGCATCCTGCGCCGGCTTGGTCATGCCATAGGCAAAAGCGCGCGAGCCGACCATGGTGACCGCCAACATCGGCACGGCGTAACCGAGCATCTCGATCTGCCCGCTACCTGCGAGCGACAGACCCAGCAGCAACACCAGATTTACCAGCGCGGGCGCCACCAGACCCCAACCCGCACCGTGGCGCGTCATCAGCCAGCGGGTGACGGTCAGTTGCAGAAACGCGCCTATCAGGTTCGTGTAAAGGTCGATGTCGTTGTAGAACGCGGTACGCGCGACTTTGTCGGCGATATGCGCCTTGGTGTAGTCGGCCATCAACGCATAGGCGAGCGTGCCGATGCCGTCCCCCAGCAGCATGAGGATCGCCATGTAGCGCAGGAAAGGGCGCGACCACAGCTCCCTCACGCCAGCCCACAGCGAACCGCCGACCGGCTCGCCATCGCCCTGCCACTGCCCCTGCTGGCCGGAGAGGAACAGCAGCAGGCCCAGCGCCAGCAGGAGCGCTATCGCCGAAACCACCAGCAGCGGAGCGACGCCGAGCCAATGAACCAGGTATTTGGTGAGGATCGGGCCGACCACGGCGCCGGCCATGCCGCCCAGCGCGATCAGCGAAAACACCTTGCGCGCTTCGGTGCTGTCGAAGATGTCCGCCATGAAGCTCCAGAACAGCGACACCACGAACAGGTTGAACACACTGACCCATACGTAGAACACGACGCCCAGCTCGCGCGCGCCGATCCGGTCCTGGGCCACGAACGCCGGCACGAAGGCGAACAGGCAGAGTGCGAAGAAACAGTAGCTCCAACCCAGTAATCGCTTCCGGTGGAACCGCGCCACCAGAATCCCGAACACAGGAGTGAGCACCAGCATCACCACGAACACCGCGCCGTAGAACAGCGGCAACGATTGCGATCCCACCGCTCCACTGAGCTGATCGCGGACTGGCCGGATGATGTAATACGCCGCCATCACGAAGAAGAACGCCAGCGCCGACAACGCGGGGGCATGGGCCTGGCCGGTCTGCGCTTCTCGGGGAGAGTTCACGGGGGGCGATCCTGCTTAGGTCGCGCGAAGACTAGCATGCGACCATGGCGGCCAAAGGCGCGGAGGGGAGCGCATGCACTACGACTACGTCATCATCGGCGGCGGCTCGGCGGGCTGCGTGCTCGCGAACCGGCTCAGCGCCCATCCCGGCAAGCGGGTGCTCCTGCTGGAGGCCGGACCGCGAGACTGGAACCCCCTGATCCACATGCCGGCCGGCATCGCCAAGCTCGTCGGCGACCATCGGGGCTTCGCTCGGCTCTATGGCAGCCACCGCATCAACTGGGGCTACCGAACCGAACCGGAGCCGCAGCTGATGGATCGCCGCCTCTGGTGGCCACGCGGAAAGACGCTGGGCGGCTCCAGTGCGATCAATGCGATGTGCTACATCCGGGGCGTGGCCGCCGACTACGACGACTGGGCGCGCGCGACCGGCGACGATCGCTGGCGCTGGGACGCGGTGCTGCCATGGTTCCTGCGCGGCGAAGACAACCGCCGCGGAGCCAGTCGCTGGCACGGAAAGGGTGGTCCGCTGGCCGTGGACGATCTGCGCTTCCATAGCGAGTTGTCGGACGCCTTCGTCGCGGCGGGCGTCGAAGCCGGCTATCTCCGCAACCCCGATTTCAACGGCGAGCGCCAGGCCGGCTTCGGTCTCTATCAGGTCACGCAGCGCGACGGCGCGCGCTGCTCCGCGGCCGTCGCGTATCTTCGACCTGCGATGGCACGCCCCAACCTTCAGGTGCGCACAGGGGCGCTGGTCCAGCGCATCCTGATCGAAGGCGGCCATGCCGTGGGCGTCCAGGTAGGCGGCAAGCGCATCGAGGCAGGCGAAGTGATCCTCGCTGCCGGGTCGATCAACACACCGCAGATCCTTATGCTCTCCGGTGTCGGACCGGCGGACCATCTGCGCGAACATGGGGTAGCGGTCGTGCTGGACCAGCCGCATGTCGGCGAGCATCTGCAGGATCACCTGGATATCTGCACGGTGACCGGCACGACCAGCCGTGCCACTTTCGATCATCTCAACGATCTCGCCGTGGCGTGGCGTTACGCGCGCCACCGCGATGGCATCGGTACTTCTAACGCGGCCGAGGCGGGCGGCTTCGTGCGCAGCCGCTTCGCCAGCGACGAGCGCTGCGACATCCAGTTTCATTTCATCCCCGCGCAGCTGGACGATCACGGCGCGCATGCCCTGCCCGGACGCGGCTACACGCTCCATGCCTGCTATCTCCACCCCCGCAGCCGGGGCCGGCTGCGGCTTCGCTCCGCCGATCCCTCGACGCCGATCGCCATTCACGCCAACTATCTGGGAGACCCCGAGGGTCACGATCTGCGGCTGATGATCGAGGCCGCTCGACTATCGCGCGACATCCTCTCAAAGCCCTCCTTCGATCCTTTTCGCGGTGCTGCGGTCCAGCCGCAACACACGCTGCGGAGCGATGAGGAGTTCGCCGACTTCATTCGCCGACGGGCGGAGACCATCTATCACCCTGTCGGCACCTGCCGCATGGGACGCGTGGGCGATGCCGTGGTGGATAGCGAACTGCGCGTCTGGGGCGTACCTGGCCTGCGGGTGGTGGATGCGTCGGTGATGCCGACGCTCATCACCGGCAATACCAATGCGCCGACCCTCATGATCGCCGAGCGCGCGGCCGCGCTGCTGCTGGGCGGGAACTGATCAGGACGCCGTCAGCGCAACGGGCGGCGCGCAGTGCAAGCTGGCGCAGATCAGGCGCAGCAGCTGCGCTTCGTCGCCGGTTACCTCGCCGTCGGCCCGCGCGGCCCGCAGCAGTCCCTGCAGGGCGAGCTCCTTGCCGACGGCGCTGAGCTGGTCCAGTTCGTCCAACGAAGTATCGAAAGCGTCCTGCCAAAACGCAGGCAAAACCGGCCAGCTCATAGCTTCGCCGGGCAACGCTTCCTGCATGGCCAGCCACCATGCCTGACGCGCGGCGCTCTCATCCCGGGCCCCGTAGCAGGCCAGCACGGCGGCGACGAAGGCGTAGCTTTCCCGGCATGCGGCCAACTTCAAGTTACCGACGGCGGGCGGCACGGCGGCCACCTCGCCCAAAGGCGCCCGCAACAGCCGCAGCAGGAAATACTCGCGCAGACCCAGGCGGCCATTCGCGCGCACAAGCTGGTCCATGGCGTGCAGCAATGCACGGCGTCGTGACGGATCGAGTCGCCTGAGCGTGGGAATGGCGAGCGATAGCAGGAGATGCCTCTGCTTCAGGGCCAACGGAACCAGTAACGGTGCGGCAGCCGCCGCATCCACGCGCACCTGCTCGCCCAGCGAATCCGATATGAACCTTTCCTGGTGTTCGCGCACCTCGCGCTCCGGCGACAAAGCAAACGCGACGGCGAGCCCCATCGCGGCATCGGTTTGCCGGGCCGCCTGGACGAGCATCTCCGGCATGGCGGTCGCCACAGGCGTCAGGGACGTCGGTTCCCTTTCTATCGCCGCGCCGAATTGCGCGTACATGCCGGCCGCCGCCGGCCTCCTCCCCATGGGCTCCGGCGGTTCGGCCGGCTCCTGGCTCTCACCCTCATCCATGCGTCGCGCCAGCTCGGCTTCGTAGCGGGCGGCGAAAAGCTTCAAGGCGGTGGCGCTGAAGGAAGGATCCAGTGCCTTGATCCGTTCCAGCAGGGGCGGATGCGTGGCGAACAGCCGATGGAAGCGCCCGGCTTCTCCGAACAGCATGTGAGCCACTTCGGCCCGGCGACTGGAAAGCAACCGAGAACCTTCGTCGATCGAGGCCACCTTCTTCAGCGCACCGACGAGGCCGTCGGCCTGCCGTGTGAACTGCACGGCCGACGCATCCGCGAGCGACTCGCGCGAACGACTGAGCGCGGCCTGGATCAGGCGGCCGAAGAACAGGCCGACATACCCGATCGCCATCAGCGCGAGGCCCAGGGCTGCCATCTGCAAAGTGTTGCCGCGACGCCTGCGTCCCCAGCCGTCCTCGTCGTCGTCGCCCAGCAGCCGCCGCCCCGCCAATCCCAGTGCCTGGATACCGAACAGCAAGCCCATGACCCGGATATTCAGCCGCATGTCGCCGTTCAGCACATGGCTGAACTCATGGCCGATCACCCCCTGCAGCTCGTCGCGCGTGAGGTGCTCCAGGCAGCCCTCGGTCACGCAGATCACCGCGTCATCGGGTGCATAGCCGGCGGCGAACGCATTGATCCCGGGCTCGCCGGACATGACGTAGATGCCAGGCACCGGTACGCCGGAGGCGATCGCCATTTCCTCGATCACATTGCGCAAACGGCGCAGGCGCGGATCGGCGACATCGTCCGGAACCTCTTCGGCATCGAAGGACTCAGCCACCGCCCTGCCGCCGCTGGCGAGGCTGCGGATCCGATACAGCGAGCAGCCCAGGATGCCGCCGGCCACGCCGAGCGTGACGAGTGCGAGCAGTCCGCCGCTGGAGCGCGGTGCGGCCACGAACAGCGAGCGATGGTTCAACAGCCACCACGCCACGGCGTCGACGAGCGCGACGATCACGGCTACGGCCAACGCGAACAGGACGACCAGCCGCCGGCCAGCCGTGCGTTGTCGAGCCTGCTCCGCGAAGAAGTCCACGCTTCAGCTCCGGCAGACGCCGCCGATAGCGGGAATCAGGCGAACGAAACCTTGGGCGCTTCGCGGGCAGCGGGATTTTCCAGCTGCAGCGGTTCGGCGGAACCGAAACCGTACCGGCCGGCAATCAGCGAACCGGGGAACATTTCGCGCTTGTTGTTGTAAACCATCACGGCATCGTTGAACGCCTGCCGAGCAAAGGCCACGCGGTTCTCGGTGGAGCCCAGCTCTTCCGACAATTGGGCCATCGTCTGGTTGGCCTTGAGATCGGGATAGGCCTCGCTCACCGCGAACAGCCGCCCCAGGCTCTGGGTCAGCGCGTTCTCGGCGCCGGACAACTGCTGCATCGCCGAGACGTCGCCGGGACTCGCCTTGGCGCCGGCCAATCCATCGACGGCGGCCTGGCGGGCGCGGACCACCGACTCGAGCGTCTCGCGTTCGTGGGCGAGGTAAGCCTTGGCGGTCTCGACCAGGTTCGGAATGAGGTCATGGCGCCGAGTGAGCTGAACATCGATCTGCGCGAAAGCGTTCTTGAAGCCGTTGCGCGCCGCCACCAGTCCGTTGTAGACCGACACGAAGTACACGACAATCACAACGGCTATCGCCAGAAGCACCAGCAAGCCCATCGCCCTTCCCCTGTTTCCGGCGCCGGTGGCGCCGATACCACGCCAGAGTAACATGCAGTTTCGCAAGATTTCCCTGTCGGTCATCGGTGCGCTGGGCCTTATCGCAGGCCCGCTTTTCGCGCAGACCGCCCCCGCGCCGACGCCCGCCGCGCCGGTACCGACGCAACCCCAGGTATCGATGCAGAGCGCCACTTCCGCGGCGCAACACCTGCCCGACGACCGCGTGAAGGCCACGCTTGCCGCCTACAAGGATTGGCTCGAGAAGTTGGACCAGCGACACGCCGTGGCTGGACTGGCGACAGCCGTCGTGGTCGACGACAAGGTCGTGTTCGAGCACACCCTCGGCTACGCCAATGCGTCCACGCAGGAGCCGGTGACCCCGGACACGGTGTTCCGACTGGCTTCGCTGTCCAAGGCTTTCGCCACCGCGGTCGCTGGCGTGCTCGTCAACGACGGCAAGTTCAGCTGGGACACCAAGCTCGCCGACGTGCTGCCCTTCTTCAAGCTCAAGGATGCCGCCGCCGCCGAGAAGGCCACCGTCCGCGACATCCTTGGCCAGCGTCTGGGACTACCCCGCAATACCTACGACAACATGCTCGAAGGCGACGTCTCCTATGAGGAGCTCGTACGCAAGCTCGACGAAGTGAACATGACCTGCGGCGTCGGGCAGTGCTATGGCTACCAGAACGTGGCCTTCAGCATGATCGGCGACGTCATCTATTCCATGACCGGCGACTTCTTCTACCGGCAGGTGGACAAGCGCATCTTCTTTCCCCTCGGCATGAAGACCGCGAGCTACGGCCGCGAGGCGCTGGAGGCCAGCGCGAGCTGGGCGCGCCCGCATCGGGCCGCAGGCGCCGGCAACTGGCGCCCGTTCGAACCGAAGGAGGCCTACTACCGTGTCGCGCCAGCGGCCGGCGTCAACGCCAGCCTGCGCGATATGGAGAAGTGGCTCATCGCGCAGATGGGCGGCCGCCCCGACGTGCTGCCGCCGGCGCTGCTGGAAACGCTGCACGCTCCCGAAGTGTCCACGCCGGTGGAACTGCGCTCGACGCCCTGGCGGCGGGAGCGCCTTACCGACGCCTCTTACGCGCTCGGCTGGCGCGTCTTCCAGTACGGCGGCGAAACCTTGATCTTCCATGCCGGCGCGGTCGAGGGCTACCGGACCATGATCGGCTTCTTCCCGAAGTACCACACCGGCGTCGTGACCATGTGGAACTCGGCCAGCCCCATGCCTTCGGGCCTCATGCCAATGGTTTTCGACAGCATGCTCGGCCTGGAACATGTGGACTGGGCCGGCGTGGAGAGCGACGCTCCTGCCGTGGCGAGCGCCAAGCCGGCCGCCAAAGGCAAGGCGCGGCGCAGCGGCGGCACCAAGGCGGCGTCGAGCAAGCGAGGCCACCGGCGCTGAAACCTGGCCATGCGATCTACCAGAAAGGCGCCGCTCGGCGCCTTTTCTCGTTTTCAGGACTTCATTCGTTCCATTGCCGCGAGCAAAAAGAAAAGGCGCCGCACGACGGCGGCGCCTCTCATCCATGGGCGAATCGACGCCCCCTCGCCTATAGCTTGAACTCGATGCGCTGGCGCTTCGTGGACGCCACAGGTGTGCCCTCCTGCGTCGCGGGCTGGTACTTCCAGCGGCTTACCGCGTCGATCGCTGCGCGGTCGAACACGTGACGGGGCTGTGCATCGACCACCTTCACGTCGCTTACGTCGCCGCCCGAGGTGATGGTAAAGGACAACTCCACCCAACCTTCCTGGTTCGCGCGCATCGCTGCGGTCGGATAGCGCGGCGCGGTGTTCTTGACCAACACCGCCGCGTGCGTGCCACCCGCATCGGCTGCCGGCGCCGCCGTCGTGGCCGCCGTCTGCTGTTGCTGGCGGGCGGCTTCGGCGGCCTGCTGTTGCTGCGCCTGGCGCTGCTGGGCCAGACGCTGCTGCTCGGCGGCCTGCTGCACCTTCAGCTCCGCCTGGCGATCGGCTTCGACCTTGTCCGCGGCCGCCTTCTGCGCCGCGAGCTGCGCCTGCTTCTCCTTGTCCGCCGCCAGCTGCTGTTCGCGGTCGGCGAGCTTGCGTCCGGCATCCAGCTTGGAGCGCAAGATGGTCAAGGTGTAGTTCGCCGGATCGGCCTTGGCGAGCAGATCGATTTGCCGCTGCGCGTCGTTGAAGTCGCGCTGGTTGATGGCCTGCTCCGCCGTGTTGGCCGCGAACGGGAACGTCTCGCGCAGCGCGTCGGTCGCTACCTGGTTGCCGGGCTGCTTCTGCAGCACCTTCAGATAGAACTCGAACGCGTTGTTGCCGGCCGGTGCCAGAAGGCGCTGCTCGTTCATCGCTCGACGAGCTTCGGACAGCAGCTGGTTGAGGCTCATCGCCTCCACATTGGCCGGCGGGGGCGCCGCCTCGCGTCCGGCCGCGACGGGCGTGGACGGATGTCCGCCGTTGTCGGCCTGCATCAGGTCCTGATGCGGCTTGATGATGAGGAACCAGGCCGCCGCCGCCAACACGACGAGGACCACAAGAACGGCTATGACAATGGGCTGGATAGCCCCACGCGCCTGCGTGCGCGCATGACGGATATATCGGGTATCCATGGTCTCTCGCTGAGTGTCATCAGATACCCGCGCTTTTTCCCCCTGTACACCCAGGAGCGGCGGACCCCCCGGCCTGCCGCGGCGCGGATGCGGGAAAGGTAACCGTAATGCAGCACCACGGCAAATCGCGCGTAGCTTCACGGTGCGGGATGGGCGATTGCGCTAGCCGGACCGGAGGTCGCAACCGCGCCGCGCGGCGGTTTTCCGTTCCCTTAAACGAAGCGTCCCGGCATGGGCCGGGACGAAACTTTCGAAGTGCCTCTCCCTGCGCTGGGCACCGCAGGGAGAGAAAATCGAGGTACGACTTAGTTGTAGTAGTGCTTACTTCTTGGCGGTCTTGGCTTTGGCCGTCTTGGTGGCCTTGACCACCTTGGCAGCAGCAGCCTTCTTCACGGTCTTCTTGGCGGCCTTCTTGGCCACCTTCTTCACGGCGACCTTCTTGACGGACGCCTTCTTGGCGGCGGCCGGGCGCTTGCGGGCGGCGGCCTTCTTCGCGGTCTTCTTCACGGCCTTCTTGGCGGCCGGCTTCTTGGCGACCGGACGCTTGGTAGCGGCCTTCTTCGCGGTGGTCTTCTTGGCAGCCTTCTTGGCGGCGGGTTTCTTAGCGGCTTTCTTGGCAGTGGCCATAGTTCGTCTCAGCTCCTCATCAGTTGGCAGTGGTTGCCCAGTAAAAGCGTGGAGGAACGCCTCGACCAGCAGGTCGCTGTTCGTGGCGTGCCTCAAATTGTTCACTTGACGACGGGTGCGCTCGTCCGACAGAAGCCGCAGTACGTGCACTGGAATGGAGACCGTGATCTTGCGTACCGCTCCGGCCTTCTCGCCGTGCTCGACATACGGCTTGATGTACTTCTGTGATGCCATAACGCCTGTTCCCCGTTATCTGGTGCGAAAACTATTCCCGATTATTTCGGCTGTCAATTGATTTCAACAAAGAAATCAATCCGCCCGACCCGCCCCATCCACCCCGAAAGCCCTGTCCCACAAGGCTCCACGAGCAGAAAGGCGATTATCTGTTTGGACGTCCATACGTCCATACGAGAAAATCGGCGGAAATCAGAAAACCGCCTAAATCCCGCATAAAAACCGCTATTCCGCCCTCATTCGCACATAATCGAGCGAACAAATCGAATGCCGCGTAACCCCTTGGCGGGCAAGGGCTTAAACCCCTCCCCGCCGCCCTTCCGGGCGGATGAACGAAATTCGACCGGAGACACCCCGGACTCCCCCCGCCGCCCCTCCGAACCCCGTCCTCGACTCCGCGGACGGTCGAAGGATCGTCAGTGCGCACCGGCGAGCGGCACTCCGCTAGATCGACCCGCTCAGCCAAAAATACTATGCGACGGAGCGGACGCTTCCCTCACAAACCGACGGCCGCTTACGCGGCCGTCGTCCGATCCAGCTCCTCGTCGGAGCGGCAATCAATGATCTTCGTTTTCGATCTGCTCGGCGTAAGCATCCGCGTCGAGAAGACCGTCGAGCTCGCTGCGATCGCTCGGCTTGACCGCGAAAAGCCAGCCGTCGCCGTAAGCGTCCTCATTGATCGTCTCGGGCTTGTCGGCCAACCGCTCGTTGACCTCGACGATCTCGCCGGACACTGGCGAATAGATGTCCGAGGCGGCCTTCACCGACTCCACGGTCGCCACGCCATTGCCCGCCTGCACGCTCGCGCCGATCTCCGGCAGCTCGACGTACACCACGTCGCCCAGCTGTCCCTGGGCATGGTCGGAAATGCCCACGCGCACCAGGCCGTCGTCTTCGACCCGTGCCCACTCATGGGATTTGAGGAATTTCAGATCGCCGGGAATCTCGCTCATGATCGGGTCCAGTCATTGGGTGGAATGATGCGCGGCATTCTAGCCGCATCGCCGCGAGGGCAACACTCGCCGGCGATCAGATGCCTTCGCAGGGCTTGCCGTCGCGAACGAATGGGTACTTCACCACGCGCACCGGAACCTCGCGGCCGCGGATGTCCACCCGGACCTCGCCCGGGTCGCCGGCCGGGATGCGCGCGAACGCCACCGCTTTGTTGAGGGTGGGCGCGAAGCTGCCGGAGAGAATCTCGCCCTCACCGTTCGCCGTGAGCACCTTCTGGCCATGGCGCAGTACGCCCTTCTCGTCCAGCACGAGGCCAACCATCACCCGCTTCACGCCGGCGGCCTTCTGGGCCTCGAGCACTCTGCGGCCGATGAAGTCGCGCCCTTCGTCCAAGGCGATAGTCCAACCCAGGTTGGCTTCCCAGGGACTGACGGTCTCGTCCATATCCTGGCCATACAGGTTCATGCCGGCCTCCAGGCGCAGCGTGTCGCGCGCGCCGAGTCCGGCCGGTGCGACGCCTGCCGCCGCCAGCGCCTCCCAAAGGGCCACGGCGTGCTCCTCCGGAACGATGATCTCGAAGCCGTCCTCACCGGTGTAACCGGTACGGGCGATGAAGAGCGGCATGCCATGCGGCCCCTGAGCCGCCGCCGCCACGAACTTGCCGAGCTTGCGGATGCGCTCGCGATCCACCTCATGCAACAGACCGATCACCTTGTCGCGAGCATTCGGCCCCTGCACGGCAATCATGGCGAAGTCCGGCCGTTCCTTGACCTCCACGCCGAACGGCTTGGCCTGCTTCTCGATCCAGGCGAGGTCCTTGGCACGGGTGGCGGCATTGACGACCAGGCGGAAGTGACGGTCGTCGAAGAAATAGACGATGAGGTCGTCGATCACCCCCGCTTGCTCGTCGAGCATGCAGGAATAAAGCGCCTTGCCTTGAACCTTCAGCTTGTCGACGCTGTTGGCCAGCAAGTACCGGAGAAAGTCCCGCGTGCGTTCGCCGTGCAGGTCGATCACCGTCATGTGCGAGACGTCGAACATACCGGCGTCGCGGCGCACGGCATGGTGCTCCTCGATCTGAGAGCCGTAATTGATGGGCATGTCCCAGCCACCGAAGTCGACCATGCGCGCACCGAGCGCGCGGTGGGTGGCGTTGAGTACGGTCTTCTCGGTCATCGCTGTGGGCGCCTGGGGAAAAGTCGCATTATCGCCGGCCCTCCCGCCTCATTCCAAGCCGCGTCCATGCTGCGATGCGGCGGCGCACGCGTACGTCGCCGCATGGCCGGAAAGGTCAGGCCTTCGCGCTCTCCTGCGCCAAGAGGTAGGCAACCACCTGCTCGGCGAGCTGCTCCGCGCTCGCCGAGCCGGAGAGCAAATGAAGCTCCGGCGCCTCGGGCACCTCATAGGGCGAGTCGATGCCGGTGAAATTCCGGATCATCCCCGCACGCGCCTTCTGGTACAGCCCCTTCACGTCGCGCCGCTCGCATTCTTCGAGCGGCGTATCGACGAACACCTCGATGAACTCGCCCGCCGCGAAGCGCTCACGGGCGAACTGCCGCTCTCTCTGGAACGGCGAGATGACGCAAGCCAGCACGATGAGCCCGGCATCCACCATCAAGTGCGCCACCTCGGCGACACGCCGCACGTTCTCCACGCGCGCCTCGGCGGTGAAGCCCAGGTCCTTGTTGAGCCCGAGCCGGAGGTTATCGCCATCGAGCAAGTACGTGTGCCGCCCCAACGCATGGAGCCTGCGCTCCACCAGATTGGCGATCGTCGACTTGCCCGCGCCGGAAAGACCGGTGAACCACAGGCAGAGCGGTACCTGCCCCTTGCTGAGGCTGCGCGCCTGCTTATCGATGTCCACGTGCTGCCAATGGACATTGGTCGCCCGCCTCAAGGCGAAGTCGAGCATGCCGCAAGCCACCGTCGCATGGGTCTGGCGATCGATAAGAATAAAGCCGCCCAGGGTCCGGTTGTCCGCATAGGCCTCGAAGACGACCGGATGATCGAGGTCAAGGTTGCAATAGCCGACCTCGTTGAGTTCCAGCCGCCGTGCGGCCAGCTCCGCCTGCGTGTTGACATCCACCTTGTGCTTGATGGCGGTCACGCGCGCATTGACTGTCCGCGTGCCCAGTTTGAGCCAGTAAGTGCGATTGGGTAGCAGCGCCTCGCCCCCCAGCCACAGAAGATGGGCAGCGAATTGGTCGGAGACGGGGGCGGGCCGGATGGCATCGGCAAACACATCGCCGCGACTGACGTCGATCTCCCGGTCCAGGGTCAGGGTCACGGCCTGGCCCTGAGCCGCACGATCCAAGTCACCATCAGCGGTCACGATGCGCGCTATTCGCGCCCGCTGCATGCCTGGCTCGACCAGTACCTCGTCCCCACGGGCCACGCTTCCGCCGCAAATGGTGCCTGCGTATCCGCGGAACGACGCGTCCGGGCGGTTGACGTACTGCACTGGCATGCGGAAATCCGGCGATACCGTTTCAGCCGGCTCGGCGGCTTCCAGCAGATCAAGAAGACAAGGACCGGCGTACCAGGGCATGCGCGCCGACCGGGCACCTACGTTGTCGCCTTCCGGCGCAACCACCGGCAGGCCTTGCACGGATGCTATGCCAAGCCTTGAGGCCAACTCGCGGTACTGTTCGACAATGGAGTCGTAGACGTCCTGCCGGCAATCGACCAGGTCCATCTTGTTCACTGCCAGCACCACTTGGCGTACGCCCAGCAAGGCACAGATGTAGGTGTGCCGACGCGTCTGGGGCAGCAGGCCTTTGCTGGCGTCCACCAGCACCACCGCCAGGTCGGCCGTTGATGCCCCCGTCGCCATGTTGCGCGTGTATTGTTCGTGGCCGGGGCAGTCAGCGACGATGAACGCGCGCCGGGCCGTATGGAAATAACGGTAAGCCACGTCGATCGTGATGCCCTGCTGGCGTTCGGCATCGAGGCCATCCGTGAGCAGGGAAAAATCGAGGCGCCCAGCCTGATCCACATGCAACTTGCGGCTATCGCGGGCCAACGCCTCCAGCTGATCCTCAGGCACCATGCCCGCGTCGTAGAGCAGACGTCCCAGCAGTGTGCTCTTGCCGTCATCGACGCTGCCGCAGGTAATGAAGCGCAGCAGGCCGTCCGGCCGGTCTTGACCCAAAGGTGCGGCCGCCATCAGAAATAACCCTCCTGCTTCTTCTTCTCCATGGATGCAGAGGCATCGTGGTCGATGACACGCCCCTGTCGCTCAGAGCTACGCGAACGCGCCATCTCATCGATGATGTCGTCTAGCGTGGCAGCTGTGGACTCCACCGCGCCCGTCAACGGATAGCAGCCAAGGGTTCGGAAACGCACGCTGCGCAGGTCGATGCTCTCCCCCTCGCGCAGGGTAAAACGCTCGTCGTCCACCATGATCCACGCGCCGTCACGATCGACGACCGGCCGGCGCTTGGCAAAGTACAGCGGAACGACCGGAATACCCTCCTTCCGTATGTACTGCCAGACATCCATCTCGGTCCAATTGGACAAGGGAAACACCCGAACGCTCTCGCCTTTATGGATGCGCGTGTTGTAGTTGTTCCACAGCTCAGGGCGCTGGTTCTTGGGGTCCCAGCGATGCTGATCCGTGCGGAAGGAAAAGACGCGCTCCTTGGCGCGCGACTTCTCTTCGTCGCGCCGGGCGCCACCAATGGCCGCATCGAAGCCGTATTTGTCCAGGGCCTGCTTCAGCGCCACAGTCTTCATGACGTCGGTATGGATGGCCGCGCCATGCGTCAACGGCGATATGCCCTGACGCAAACCTTCCTCGTTGATATGCACCAGCAGCCGGACATCCCCCTGCGCCGCCACCTGGTCGCGAAAGGCGATCATCTCCTGGAATTTCCAAGTGGTATCCACGTGGAGGAGCGGAAGGGGAGGCTTGGCCGGAAAGAACGCCTTGCGCAACAAATGCAGCAGAACCGAGGAATCCTTGCCGATCGAATAAAGCATGACGGGGCGATCAAACGACGCCGCCGTCTCGCGAAAAATATGAATGCTCTCCGCTTCGAGCGCATCCAAGTGAGACATTTGCATGGAATATTGGCCTGCAAGCTGGAAGCCACCGCCACTGGATGGCGGAAACGAAAGTCCGTGCAGCCGGTAACCACGGCCTGCATGGCACAGAAGTGTGAAGAATTTAACCGAAACAGGATTTGAATATTCGAACCGCCAACGAGTTTCGCGCTTCCAGGTTGACCTGCCCGCAAATCCCGTAAGATCGGCCTCATGAGTCCATCGACCGCGACAGGAAGCGCCGAACTCGATGCTGGCGCGCAGCCGCCCCGGCTACGCATCGCGGGCCCATGGACGCTCGCTCACTACGCCGATCTGGAGCGCCGCGTCGAGGCGCTGAGCGCTTCCGTTCCCGAGGGTACGCAGGTGGACCTCGCCGGCCTGTCCGAACTGGACACCGCGGGGGCGTCCTTACTTGTGCGCCTGCTAGGCACGAAAAGGCTCGCCGATCTGGCCCGGGCCGGGGATGCATTGCCGCCGGCGCGGCGCGCATTGCTGGAGACCGTCGGCAAAGCGCTGGACGCCTACCAGCGGCCCAAGAGCGCGCACCGACCGCCTGCCGTCATGGAGCTGCTGGACCGCATCGGCAGGACCATGGAGGGCGTTTGGCGCCAGCAGCTGCAATTGCTAGGATTCATCGGCCTCACGCTGGAGACGCTCGCCCACGGCGTATTGCGTCCGCGCCGCTGGCGGATCACGTCACTGGTTTCGCACGTGGAGCAGACCGGCCTCGATGCCGTGCCGATCGTGGCCTTGCTTACCTTCATGGTCGGTGCGGTGGTCGCTTTCCTTGGCTCCACGGTCCTCGCCGATTTTGGCGCGACCATCTATACGGTCGACCTGATCGCCTTCTCCTTCTTGCGCGAGTTCGGCGTGTTGCTGACGGCCATCCTCATGGCCGGCCGTACGGCGAGTGCCTTTACGGCCCAGATCGGCTCGATGAAGGCGAACGAGGAAATCGACGCCATCCGCGCGCTCGGCCTGGACCCAGTCGAGCTGCTGGTGCTCCCCCGGGTAATGGCCCTGCTGGTCTCGCTGCCGCTGCTGACTTTCCTGGCGATGCTGTCCGGACTTGCCGGCGGCGCGGTGGTTTGCGCGCTCACGCTCGACATCTCGCCGACCATGTTCATGACGCTTTTCAAGGCCGACATCGGCGTACGCCACTTCCTGGTGGGACTTTCCAAGGCGCCGGTGTTCGCCTTCCTGATCGCGGTGATCGGCTGCCTGGAGGGCTTCAAGGTGAGCGGCAGCGCCCAGTCGGTGGGTGAGCACACGACGTCGAGCGTGGTGCAGTCGATCTTCGTAGTGATTCTGCTCGATGCCCTGGCGGCGCTGTTCTTCATGGAGATGGGCTGGTGAACGCCGTGCCCGCGGAGCGGCCAGTGACCGAGTCCATCATCCAGGTCCGCGACCTGGTCAACCGCTTCGGCGCGCAGGCCGTGCACGAGCACCTGGACCTGGACGTCCGCCGTGGCGAGATCCTGGGCGTCGTCGGCGGCTCCGGTACCGGCAAGTCGGTACTGCTGCGCACGATCGTGGGCCTGCGCCGGCCTACGTCCGGGCGCGTGCAAGTCTTCGGGCAAGATCTGCTCGCCCTTCCGCCGGAACGGCGATCGCGGATCGAACGCCGCTTCGGGGTTCTATTCCAGAACGGCGCCCTGTTCTCCTCGCAGAATGTCGTGGAGAACGTCGCCATGCCGCTGATCGAACACGCTGGCCTGAAGCGTCCCGATGCGGAAGCGCTGGCGGAGGTGAAGCTTGCGCTGGCCGGATTGCCGCAGGGCACGGGCGCGAAGTATCCGTCCGAACTTTCCGGCGGCATGGTGAAGCGCGCCGCGCTCGCCCGCGCGCTGGCGCTGGACCCGGAGATCCTGTTTCTCGACGAGCCCACCGCAGGCCTCGACCCGATCGGCGCTGCCGCGTTCGACCAGTTGATCCTGACGCTGCGCGACGCGCTGGGTCTCACAGTGTTCCTGGTCACCCACGACCTGGACACGCTTTATACGATCTGCGACCGCGTCGCCGTGCTTTCGCAGAAGAAAGTGCTGGTCTGCGACCGCCTGGAGGTAGTCGCGCAAACCGATGACCCCTGGGTCCAATCGTACTTCCACGGCCCCCGCGGCCGCGCGGCGCTGCAGGCCGCGGAAGCCACGCGAGAGGTGAAATGAGATGGAAACCCGCGCCCATCATGTGTTGATCGGCCTGTTCACTGTAGTGGTGGTGACGGCCGCACTGCTGTTCGGGCTGTGGCTGGCCAAGTCGAGCACGGACCGGCAATTCGCCGAATACCAGATCATCTTCAAGGAAGCTGTTACCGGCCTCTCCCAAGGCGGCGCGGTCCAGTACAACGGCATCAAGGTCGGCGACGTCACCCAGCTCAAACTCGACCCCCAGGACCCGCGCCGCGTGCTCGCCCGCATCCGGGTCGGAGCGGATACGCCCATCCGACAGGACACGCATGCCAAGCTCGCGCTGACCGGCGTGACCGGCATGGCGGTCATACAACTTAGCGGGGGATCGCCCAGCAGTCCGCCGCTGACATCGCCGAACGGGGATCTGCCGGTGATCGTCGCCGACCCGTCGCCGCTGAGCAAACTGCTCGCCAACGGCGAAGACGTGATGACCAACATCAATGACGTTGTCTCCCGCGCCAGCCAGCTGATGTCCGAGGAGAACGTCGCGCGCATCAGCCGCACGCTGGATCATCTGGACAAGGCCACCGGTGCCGTCGCCGATCAGCGCGACGACATCCGCGAGCTGATCAGCCAGCTGGCGGTGGCCAGCAAGCAGGCCAGCGCCACCCTGGCGCAGACGGAACAGCTCGCCCGCAGCGCCAACGGACTGGTCGACCAGCAGGCTCGCGCCACCCTGGAGAGCGCGCGCAATGCCATGGCATCGCTGGAGCGCTCCACGGCGGCCATCGATCGCCTCCTCAACGACAATCGCGCCGCTCTCAACGGCGGTATGCAGGGCTTGGGAGAACTGGGTCCGGCCGTGCGGGAACTGCGCGATGCCGCCAATTCGCTGCGCGGCATCACCCGCAAGCTCGACGACAACCCGGCGGGCTTCCTGCTCGGCCGCGACCGCAGCAAGGAGTTCGTGCCATGACGACCAACGCCCGCCGCGTGCTGCTCCTGGCGGCCACGCTCGCCGCTTCCTCCTGCTCGGTCCTGCCGAAAGCGGAATCGCCCGACATCTACCGACTGCCCTCCACCGCCCTTCCCCATGCCCAGGCAACGGCTGTGGATTGGTCGCTGCGCGTGGACACCCCGCAGGCCGAACGCATGCTCGACAGCGCCCGCATCGCGGTACTGCCTCAGGGCGACACGGTAAGCGTGTACAAAGGCGCGCGTTGGAGCGACCGCGTGCCCGTACTGCTGCGCAATCGCCTGCTCGAGGCATTTCGCAACGACGGACGCGTCACTGCCCTGAGCAGCGATGACACCAATCTCCAGGCTGATTACGTATTGAGTGCGGACCTCACCGCGTTCCAATCCGAATATCGCGGCAAGGAACCCGTGGTAGTCGTGCGCTACGACGCGCGCCTGGTGCGCAACAGCGGCCTGAAGATTGTGGCCGCACGGCGTTTCGAGGTCACCCAGCCGGCGGGCGGCACGGCGGTGCCGCAGGTGGTGGCGGCCTTCGGCCAGGCCGGCGACGCACTGGCCGCGCAGGTAGTGAGCTGGACGCTGGAGCAGCGTGCCCAAGCGGCCAATTCACGAGATTGAAGAACGCACCGGCTCTATAGATGCGGATCGATCCAGCGGAATGTCAGGTTGATCCGCGCCCCCACGGCAGCCGACGTCCTGGGGAGCGCGTGCTGATAATGGCGCTGCGTATCCCCAGCCATGCACAGCAGGCTCCCATGAGGCAGCTCGATGCTGCGCACCTCCCGCCTTATGCCGCTCTTGACCCTTGGGCGCAGGCAGAATCGCCGCTCGGCGCCGAGACTCACGGACGCGATCACCGGGTGCGGCCCGAGCTCGGGCTCGTCGTCGCTATGCCAGCCCATCGCGTCCCGCCCATCCCGATACAGATTGGCCAGGACGCTGTTGAAGCGCGCGCCGCAGGCCTGTTCCGCCCGCTCACGCAAGGCAACCAGCGGCCCGGACCAGGGACGAGGCTCGAAGCGAGTGCGGGAATAGACGTAAGTGGCGTCCGGATCGCCGATCCAGCAACTCAAGCGCGGAGAGTCCACCTCGCGCCCGAAGATACGGATGCGATGCACCTCCCAGGGTATGGACCCGCGCAGCTCCTGCAGAAGCGCATCGGCCTCCGCGCCCACCAGCCATTGAGGCAGTAGGCGCAGATCCGCACCGGGTAACGAAAAGGCCTGCCATTCCGCCGGCCGGTCACCGCCGAAGAGGCTCATGTCGTTGCCGACGGCTCCACCGGGTAGACCGGGTCCGCATCCAGCGTCGCGGCGCAGACCTCGGCCAGCTCCAGCAGACGCAGGTCGGAACCACGGGCACCGACCAGTTGCATGCCGATCGGCAGGCCGTCCGGCAAGGTGCCCATGGGAATGCTCACGGCCGGGCACCCCGCCAGGCTGGCGAAACTGGTGAGGTCGGCCTGCGAGTCCGGCACGGCACCGCCCAGCGGGAAGGCACCCTGAGGCGTCGTGGGCATGACCAGCACATCCACTTGGGCGAATAGGCGGCGCATCTTCAAGGTGGCCGCGTCCAGCACGCGATCGGCCACCGCGTAGTCGGCGGCGGACTTGGTCGACGCATAGGCGAGCATGCGGCGGAAGCGCTCCGAGACAGGGTGTTCGGTATCCTCCAGGTCGGCCGCGAAGGAGCTGAGCATCTCCGCCTCCATCAAGAACAGACCGGCGCGCCGCGTGCGCGCGAAGTCCCAATCCGTGAAATCCACCGCGCGCCGCTCGCCGAGTTCCCGCGGCAGCTTGGCCAATGCGGCCTCGAAGGCATCGATCACCGCAGGCTCCACGCCCACCGCCGCCAGGTCGGGCAGCAGGCCACAGCGCAGATTGCCGGGCTCCCAGTCCGGCGGCGCGAAAGCCACGCGGCGGCGGCGCGAGCGCGCGTCGTCCGCGTCGTAGCCAGCCAGCACCTGCAGCAAGACCGTCAGATCGTTGGCGCTTCGCGCCAGCAGGCCCACTGCATCGAGGCGCCGCGCCGCGGGCACCAGGCCGCGCGCCGAGATCTCGCCATGCGTCGGCTTGAGCGCGTACACGCCGCAATAGCTGGCGGGAATGCGGATCGAGCCCAGGCTGTCGGAACCGACCGCCGCCGCGGCCATGCCCGCGGCGACCGCGGCGGCGGCCCCGCCCGAGGAGCCACCGGCCGTATAGCCGTGCCGATGCGGGTTGTGCGTAGGCCCGAAATGCGGGTTGTCGGTAGCCGCGCCGAGCGCACCTTCGTCCATATTGGTCTTGCCCACCAGCACGGCCCCGGAGGCGCGCAGGCGCGCCACCACGTGGGCGTCTTCCGGCGCCGGCAGTTTGCGCCCCGGCAAGCCCGCCCGGGTCGGCCAGCCCGCCGCGTCGAAATTGTCCTTGATGGCGATGGGCAGACCGTCGAGCCGCCCCAATACGCCGTCACGGCGACGGTGTTGAGCCGCCCTCGCCTGCTCCTGCAACAACCCCGGGCTGAGGCCGACGAAGGCGTTGAGCTGCGGATTCAGCCGCTCGATCGCCTCTTGGTACACATCCGCCAGCCCCTGCGGCTGGGTCCGCCCGGCGGCCAACCAGTGCAGGAGTTGGCAAAGGGTTGCGCGGCGCAGGTCACGATCGGAGATCGGCGGTAGTTGGTTCATGAACACTCCCTTTCAGCGGTTCCGATTATCGATGCGAGCCGTGAAGCGTTTGCAAGCGGTGTTGCACCATGCGTTGCCGCACGGTGCGCGAAAACGGACAATGGCGCGCTGGGATGGCCACGGCCGCCCTTGCCGCGGTACCGCCGCGAGCGACGTGACGCCAGCAACGACAGCCAGACGTGAACCACTTGGAGCAGCCGATGAGCGAACGCGAAACCATGGAATACGACGTCGTCGTCGTGGGCGCGGGCCCTGCCGGCCTGTCGTTCGCAATCCGCTTGAAGCAGCTCAAACCCGACGTCACCGTGTGCGTGATCGAGAAGGCCTCCACCATCGGCGCCCAGATCCTGTCCGGCGCGGTGATCGAGCCGCAGCCGCTCGATGCCCTGCTCCCCGGCTGGCGCGACAACCCGCCGCCGATCTGCGTGCCGGCCACCGAAGACGAGTTCTGGCTGCTGACCAAGACGGGTGGACGCAAGCTGCCGGTGCCGCCGGGCATGAACAATCACGGCAACTTCATCGTCTCGCTCGGCGCGATGTGCGCCTGGCTGGCTCCTCAGGCCGAGGCATTGGGCGTGGACGTGTTTCCGGGCTTCGCGGCCGCCGACAATGTCTTCAACGAAGACGGCTCCGTCGCCGGTGTGCGCATCGGCGACATGGGCGTGGCGAAAGATGGCTCCCACAAGGCCGGCTACACGCAGGGCACCGACATCAAAGCGAAGGTCACCGTGCTCGCCGAGGGCGCGCGCGGCAGCCTGACCAAGCAGCTGATCAAGCGCTTCGCGCTGGACAAGGACAGCGATCCCCAGGGTTATTCCATCGGCATCAAAGAGCTGTGGCAGGTGCCCGCCGGCCGCGTGCAGCCGGGCAAGATCGTGCACAGCTTCGGCTGGCCGGCCGACAGTCACACCTACGGCGGAAGCTTCCTGTACCACCTGGACAAGGACCGCATCGCGCTCGGCTACGTCAGCGGCCTGGATTACAGCGATCCTAACTACCAGCCGTGGGAGGCCTTCCAGCAATGGAAGAACCATCCCTCGGTGAAGGCTCTACTGGAGGGCGGCAGCATTCTGTCCGCGGGAGCGCGCGCGATCGTCACGGGCGGCTACCAGTCGCTGCCGAAGACGGAAATGCCCGGCGCGCTGCTCATCGGCGACACGGCCGGCCTGCTCAATGTGCCGAAGATCAAGGGCACCCATCAGGCCATCAAGAGCGGCATGCTCGCCGCCGAACACCTGGCCGCCAGCGACCTGAACCCTGCGGGCTTCGATGCCAAGCTGCGAGGCTCGGACGTCATGGCTGAGCTGAAGAAGGTGCGCAACATCAAGCCAGCCTTCAAGAAGGGCCTATGGTTCGGCATGCTCAACGCCGCCTGGGAAACCGCCGTCGGCGGCGCCTCGCCCTGGACGCTGAAGAACAAGGCCGACTGGTCGTCCTTGCACAAGCTGGGACAGCAGGAGGAACCCAAGCGCGATTACGCCCAGCGCGAGCTCCCTCCACGCGACCGCTTGGCCGGCGTCTATTTCGCGGCCACGGAACACGACGAGGACCAGCCCGTCCATCTGCACGTGCTGGACACCTCCGTCTGCGTCACCAAGTGCGCGGAGGAGTACGGCAATCCCTGCCAGCGCTTCTGCCCGGCCAACGTCTACGAGATCGTGCAGGACGAGGCTGGCAAGCGCCTGCAGATCAATGCCGCCAACTGCGTGCACTGCAAGACGTGCGATATCAAGGACCCGTACCAGATCATCAACTGGGTGACACCAGAGGGTGGGTCGGGGCCGAATTACCAGAACCTCTGACGAGAGGATCCTGAGCTGTCCGCCCGACTCACCTGGCGCTTCAAACGCCTGAACTATGCGCTGCAGCGCTTCCGTGGCAGCGTGGCGCTACGCGGTTGGCGCGGCACCCTCGCACGCGTACGACAGGAGTTTGAGCGGCGGCCGACCATCGACGATTCGCTGCATGTCGAACCGCTGGATGTGCCGTTTACGCCATTTGCGCTGCCGACGTCAGAGCAACCGCTGGTGTCGGTGATCATCCCGATCCACGGCAAGCTGGCCTATACGCTGGCATGCCTGCGCTCGATCGCTCGAAACGCTCCCGCGGCCGCGTTCGAAGTGATCGTGGTGGACGATGCCTCTCCCGACGACTCGGTCGAGCGGCTTGGCCATGTCCAAGGCCTGTGGCTACTGCGGAATGATCGCAATCTGGGCTTTATCGGTACGAGCAACGCTGGCGCTACCGCAGCGCGCGGCGACTTCCTTTTGTTCCTCAACAACGACACGCAAGTCACGCCAAACTGGCTCGATGGCCTACTAGCTTGCTTCCGTGACTGCAAAGACTGCGGCATCGCTGGCAGTCGCCTTGTCTACCCAGACGGCCGACTGCAAGAAGCCGGCGGACTCGTGTTCGGCGATGGCAGTTGCTGGACGTCAGGCCGCTTCGAGCCACGCGACGCCCCCGCCTGGCGCTACCGCCGCGAAGCCGACTATGTAAGCGGCGCGTCCTTGATGATCCGCAGCGATGTATTCAACAGCGTCGGCGGCTTCGACCAACGTTATGCGCCCGCGTACTACGAAGACACCGACTTGGCGTTCGCCGTACGACAGCTCGGCCTCAAGGTCTATTACGAGCCGTCCAGCACCGTTATCCACTGCGAAGGCGTCAGCGCAGGCACCGACCCGCACTCGGGCATGAAGCGCCACCAGGTGATCAACCAAGCAACCTTCGTGGCCAAGTGGGAAGACACACTGCGCGAACAGCCGCCGGAAGGCACTTCACTGATGCGTGCCCTGCGCTGGCGGCGACGCGGCCGCTTACTGGTAGTCGACAGCACGACTCCGGACCCGACGCGCGACTCCGGCTCACTTCGATTGACCGCCATGCTGCGCCTGCTCGATGAACAAGGTTGGTCCGTTGCATTCCTGCCGGACGATGGTCGCGCCAGCGAGGATGAAATCCGGGCGCTTGGCGCACTGGGTGTCGAAGTACTATGTCGCCCCTGGATATCTGACTTGCCTCACTGGCTGCGCGCGCATGGCCACGAACTCCATGGAGTGATGCTTTGCCGCCACACTGTTGCCGGCCAATACGCTTCGCTAGTACGCAAGCTCGCGCCCAAGGCGCGCCTGCTGTTTGACACCGTCGACCTGCACTTCCTGCGCGAGCAGCGTGCCGCCGAACTCAGTGGCAACGCCGCCATGGCTCGCCAGGCGCAGGCATCGCGCAAGAGCGAACTGGCACTGATCGAACAATGCGACGTTACCTTCGTGGTGAGCCCGCATGAGCAGGCCCTACTGGCAAACGAGCTGCCGCAGGCGAAAGTCGAGCTGTTGTCGAACATCCATGAGGTGTTCGGCTGTCGAAAACCCTACCGGGGTCGACGGGATCTTGTATTCATCGGCGGCTTTGGGCACCCACCCAACGTCGATGCGATTCGCTGGATTGCGACCGGCATCCTGCCCGCCCTGCGCTCTCGGCTCCCGGACATCGTCGTGAACGTGGTTGGGGATATCCCCGATGCCGCACGTGAAGAGTTCTCAGTGCCGGGCTTGGTGCTTCACGGCCGGGTGCCAGACCTCACCCCGATCATGGATCACGCGCTCGCATCATTGGCCCCCCTCCGGTTCGGCGCCGGAGTGAAAGGCAAGATCAACATGGCGATGAGCCACGGCCTGCCCGTTATAGCGACGGTTACGGCAGTGGAAGGCATGCAGCTACAGCCGGGTGTCGACGTGCTCGTTGCGGAAGATCCAGCCGGCTTTGCCGACGCAGCCGCGCGCCTTGCGTCCGACGAGGGCCTATGGACGGTTTTGTCACGCAACGGTCTGCGCAACGTGGAGGAGCACTTCTCGTCCCGCGCCGCTGCAGCCACCCTTCGTCGCGTACTGGATTGACCCGCTCCGTCGCAACGGGGACCATTCCGGGATCACCGGGATAACGTGTATGCCGCTCTTCGATTTCGCCAAACGCCAGGTCTTCCAGCTGCTGCGCGCCGGGTTTCGCCTGATGCCTATGCCGGCGTCGACACGTGATCGCTGGAGGCAGCAATTCCTGGATCGCTACGCTGGCATGGTGCCCAAGAGTCCACGCGGGCGTGCACCCATCGAAAGCTCGCGCCGCCCTCTGCAGCGCGCGGTGGAGCACGCCATCGGTCATATGCCGCGCCACAGGAAGGCACTGCCGTCGCCGCTACCGGTGACATTGGTAGCCTTCTATCTGCCGCAATTCCATTCGATTCCAGAGAACGACGCATGGTGGGGGGCTGGCTTCACCGAGTGGCGCAATGTGACGCGTGCGCTCCCACAGTACGAGGGTCATGCACAACCTCGACTACCCAGCGATTTGGGTTTCTACGACCTGAGTCAGCCAGATGTGATGCGCAAGCAGATGCAACTCGCACGCGAATACGGCATTGGAGCTTTCTGTACCTACTTCTACTGGTTCGCTGGCAAGACACTACTGGAGGCGCCACTGCGCCAATGGCTTGCCGATACTGATCTCAACCTGCCCATCTGCCTGTGCTGGGCAAACGAAAACTGGTCGCGACGCTGGGACGGACGCGCCGAAGACATACTGATCGGCCAGCAACACAATGCCGAGGACGACCTTGCGTTCATTGCACATGTCGCCGCCTACCTGAAGGACCCGCGCTACCTGCGCATCGACGGTAAACCGATGCTGCTGGTGTATCGCCCCGGCCTGCTACCGTCGCCTAAGGAGACAGCCGCACGCTGGCGTGCATGGTGCCGCGACAATGGCATCGGCGAGATCCACCTTGCCTATGTGCAAAGTTTCGATCGAGTCGACCCTGCCAGCATCGGCTTCGACGCAGCGGTGGAATTTCCACCGAACAACACTTCGTTGAATCCGATCACCAGCGAACAGCAGCTCATCAATCCAGATTTCGCCGGCGAAGTGCTCGATTGGCGCGAACTCGTCAGTAACGCTAGCAACGCTACCTCGCCCGGCTATCTGCTATATCCGGGCGTCAACCCGGGCTGGGACAACGAACCGCGCAGGAGCGGCCGCGGCCGTGTGCTGGCACATGCATCGCCACGTACTTATCGGGACTGGTTGCGTCATGCGGTGTCCGTGGCCCAGACACGTTCGCCGCGAGCACCGATGGTCTTCATCAACGCATGGAACGAGTGGGCCGAAGGTGCCGTGCTGGAGCCTGACGTACGTCTCGGGTACGCCTGGCTGGATGCCACCCGTGCCGCATTGCTACCGCCGCGTGAAAGCGCGGACAAGCGCCCATGCGTTGTCGTGCATGCGTGGTACGCGGAAGTGCTCGACGACGTGATCTCAAACTTGAATGCCAGTGCGCTCGACTGGCGATTTGTGATCACAACAGCGCCCGAACGCGAGCGCGGCGTTCGCACGCGACTCGAGGCACTCGGGATCAGTGCTGAGATCCATGTCTTCGAGAACCGCGGACGCGACGTGTTGCCCTTTCTACACGTGGCCGACCGGTTGCTCAACGAAGGCGTCGACGTCATCCTTAAGCTGCACACCAAGCAGTCCGCGCATCGAAAAGACGGATCGCAGTGGCGTGACGAATTGCTGCACAGCTTGGCCACTGCCGACCGTGCCTCGCGCATCGTCGAAGCTTTCGCGAACAATCCCCACCTGGGGCTGGTTGCGCCGGAGGGCCATTCGCAGCCGCTGAACCATTTCTGGGGCGACAACGAAGCGAACGTTAGGGCGCTCTGCGTCAGGCTTGGCCTTTCTCAGCCCTTGCCCGGCAGTGAATTCGTCGCCGGAAGCATGTTCTGGGTTCGTCTCGCTGCGCTTCGGCCCCTGCTCGACGCGCATATGGCGCCCTGGGAGTTCGAGCACGAGACAGGCCAGATCGATGGAACGATGGCTCATGCTGTGGAACGCATCTTCTCTCTGGCAACATTGTCGGCTGGCTTCGCCGTCTCGGATGCCGCTAGCGTGTGCGGCCTGGCTCCGGACGCCCCCCATGGGCCTTATCCGTACGCCCAAAGGACAGGTTAAGCACCTGATTCAAGGGGATCTTTTTGCCATATTCATACAAATGTTTGAAGCTGAGTAGAATGTACTTCTTTGTGCCCGCGCGGCGGCTTATTAGTTAAGGACCCACCGATGAAGATTCTTGTTGGCTACAAGCGCGTCGTGGACTACAACGTCCGCATTCAGGTGAAACCCGATGGCACGGGCGTGGTGACGGACGGCGTGAAGCTCTCCGCCAATCCGTTCGACGACATCGCGCTTGAAGAAGCCCTGCGCCTGCGTGAAAAGGGCGTGGCTGAAGAGGTGGTGGTCGTGGGTATCGGCCCTGCCGATCTCACCGCACACCTGCGCAACGGTCTCGCCATGGGCGCCAATCGCGCCATCCACGTGGTGACCACGGACGCCGTGCAGCCGCTCACTGCGGCACGCATCTTCCAGAAGCTGATCGAGAAGGAACAGCCCGGCCTGGTCATCCTCGGCAAACAGGCCATTGACGACGACGCCAATCAGACCGGCCAGATGCTGGCCGCGCTGTGGGAGCGCCCGCAGGCCACCTTTGCCAGCAAGGTCGAGATCGCCGACGGCAAGGCCACGGTGACCCGCGAAGTCGACGCGGGCCTCGAAGTGATCGAGGCCGAACTGCCAGCCGTGATCACCACCGACCTGCGCCTCAACGAGCCGCGCTTCATCAAGCTGCCGGACATCATGAAGGCCAAGTCCAAGCCGATCGACACCATCGAGTTCGGCTCGCTCGGGGTGGAAGCCAACGACCACCTCAAGACCACGCACTACGCCGCGCCGGCAAAGCGCAGCAAGGGCGTAATGGTGAGGGATACGGCCGAACTGGTCGCGGCGCTAAAACAGAAGGGGCTTCTCTAACCGTCTTGACCAAGCACTAGCCATCGATGGCTGGGCTTTTTAATGAACGCCTCCCTGTCCCAAGTTTGAGGGAACACCCATGAGCAAGATTCTCGTCATCGCCGAGCACCTGGACGGCAAGCTGAACTCCTCCACCGCGCGCGCTGTGAGCGCCGCCGCGGCGATCAAGCCCGAAGCCATCGACGTGCTGGTACTGGCCGATAACGTCGGCGCCGTCGCTGCCGACGCTGCCAAGGTCGAAGGTGTAAGCCGAGTGCTCACCGTCGCGCGCGCCGAAAACGCGCATCCGCTGGCCGCCGTGCTCGCACCGCAAATCGCCAAGGCCGCCGCTGGCTACAGCCATGTGTTCGCTCCATCGACCACGTTCGGCAAGGACGTGCTGCCACGCGTCGCCGCCCTGCTTGGCGTGGCCCAGGTCAGCGACGTGATGAGCGTTGAAGGCCCGCACACGTTCAAGCGCCCGATCTACGCCGGCAACGCGATTATTACCGTTGAAGCAGATCCCGGCAGCACCGTCGTCGCGACGATCCGCACTGCCTCGTGGGCAGCAGCCGCCTCGGGCGCCAACAACGCCCCGGTCGAAGCGCTGAATATCGATGTGGCCCTGCCCTCGCACACCCGCTTCGTCGAACTGCAGTCAGGCAAGAGCGATCGCCCTGATCTGCAGAGCGCCAGCAAGGTCGTCTCCGGCGGCCGCGGCGTAGGCTCGAAGGAGAACTTCGACATCATCTTCAAGTTCGCTGACAAGATCGGTGCCGCCGTGGGTGCCTCGCGTGCCGCCGTCGACGCCGGCTACGTGCCGAGCGATCTGCAGGTGGGCCAGACCGGCAAGATCATCGCACCGGAGCTGTACATGGCCATCGGCATCTCCGGCGCGATCCAGCACCTTACCGGCATCAAGGATGCCGGCACCATTGTGGCCATCAACAAGGACGGCGAGGCGCCGATCTTTGAGATCGCGGACATTGGCTTGGTGGGTGATCTATTCAAGATCATTCCGGAGCTGGAGCAGGCGATCGGGTGATCCACCGGGCCGCTGCCCTCCATCCCAGCGGCCCAGTCGCTCAAAAAAAGTAGGAGAACAGCCTGGGCGAATCGGCAACATCGCTCGCCATACTGTGTTGCGCGCCGTAGTAATATCCCGGACGTAGTTTTATACGCCAGGGTCGAGGCCTATGTGACCGGGCGGGGGACGGAACGTAGGGAGTGCCATGGAAAGTCTGTCTATAGAAGTGGGGCATTCGCGCTCCGTGCCCGAGCGCGTGCCATTGTGTGTCGATCTCGATGGAACCCTGATCCGTTCAGACCTTCTGGTCGAATCGGCATTGTCCCTGCTGTCGCGCAACCCCCTGTCATTTATTCCCATGCTGGGCTGGCTGCTCCGTGGTAAAGCGCATCTCAAACGCGAGATCGCCCGACGAGTGACCCTGGACGCCGCACACCTGCCCTACAACGACGACGTCCTTGCGTGGATTCGGGAAGAGAAGGCCTCACGCATCGTCGTGCTATGCACTGCATCAGATAGGAAGCTTGCCGAAGCCGTCGCCGCCCACATTGGCGACTTTGATGCCGTACTGGCCAGCGATGGAGAAAGAAATCTGTCGGGCGACAACAAGGCTCGGGTGTTGTTGGATCACTACGGCGAACGCGGCTTCGATTATGTCGGCAACGCCCGCGTTGACCTCAAGGTGTGGAGGCACGCACGAGCCGCCATTACGGTGGAATCCGGAGAGTCGCTTAGCAAGGCGGCTGCACAACTGACCACGGTCGAGAAGCGCATCTCCTTGCCTGCCGCGAGCATCAAGCACTGGGTCAAGGCCTTGCGCGTCCACCAATGGGTGAAGAACGCGCTCGTGTTCCTCCCCCTGCTCGCCGCCCATCGCCTGTTTGACGTCGACTCGGTACTGGCCACACTTCTTGCCTTCGTATGCTTCAGCTTGTGCGCATCGAACGTCTACATCACCAATGACCTGCTGGACCTCACGTCGGACCGCCAGCATCATCGCAAGAGGAAACGCCCATTCGCGGCCGGACACCTGCCTCTGGCCGCAGGTCCAGTGGTAGCAGCGGTGCTGCTCGTAGCGAGCTTTGCGCTCGCCGCACGGCTGGGCGCGGTTTTCGTGGCGGTGCTTGGAGGCTATTACGTGCTGACGACCGCGTACTCGCTGCGGCTCAAGCGTGTCGTCATGCTCGATGTCGTCGTGCTGGCCACGCTCTATACCAGCCGCATCGTCGCCGGCACCGCAGCCATCCACACCAAACCTTCCTTTTGGCTGCTGGCGTTCTCGATGTTCATTTTCCTCAGCCTCGCCATGGTCAAGCGGTACATCGAACTGCTGTCGGCGCAGAAGGCGGGCAAAATCAATGCAAGCGGCCGCGGCTATGACGTGGGCGACATTCCGCTCATCCAATCGCTTGGGGCCGCCGGTGGTTATCTCTCGGTACTCGTGCTAGCGCTATACATCGACAGCCCAGACAGCCGGGTGCTGTATCACCACCCGCACTATCTGTGGTTGCTCTGCCCCTTGCTGCTGTACTGGATCAGTCGTACTTGGGCCATTGCCCATCGCGGCGTGATGCACGACGACCCGGTGGTATTCGCCGTCACCGACCGGCTCAGCCGCGTGCTGCTGGTGATCGCGGCAGTCGTGATCCTGTTCGCGATCCAATGAGCCACGCCGGTCAATCCTGGGGCCGCTACCCACGAGCCCACCAGGCCATTATCCCCCTGTTCGACCGACATGCCGCGCTGCCAGCCACCACCGGACGGGCATTGCCGTACGGCAATGGCCGCAGCTACGGCGATAGCTGCCTCAATGACGGCGGCACGCTGCTGCATACGCGGCAGTTGGATCGCTTTATCTCCTTCGATCCGCAGACCGGCGTGATCGAATGCGAGGCCGGCGTGCTGTTCTCCGAGATCCTGGATCTGGTCGTGCCGCAGGGATGGTTCCTTCCGGTGACGCCTGGCACCAAGTTCGTCACGGTCGGCGGTGCCATTGCCAACGACGTGCACGGCAAGAATCACCACAAGGCGGGCACGTTCGGGCGTCACGTGCGGGCGTTCGAACTGTTGCGTTCGGATGGCAGCCGACGCTTGTGCAGCCCGCAGCTTCACCCCGAATGGTTTGCCGCAACCATCGGCGGCCTGGGACTTACCGGCGTGGTGACGCGCGCCACCATCCAGCTGCGTCGCATCGCAGGCCCTTGGATGAGTTGCGAACTGCATCGTTTCGACGACCTTACCGGGTTCTTCCGCTTGTCGCAGATGTCAGATCACGACTTTGAATACACCGTCGCGTGGATCGATTGCGCCAGCCACGGCAAAGCGCTCGGGCGCGGCATCTTCACGCGCGCGAATCACGCGCCCGCACACCCGGATAGCCGTCCAAACGCGCCATCACGACACCTGCGCGTGCCGCTGACGCCGCCGATATCGCTGATCAATCCGCTCAGCCTGCGGGCGTTCAACACGCTCTACTACCACCGGCAACGGAGGGATGTCAGCCACGCAACTACGCACTACGATCCGTACTTTTACCCGCTGGACGGCATCGGCGACTGGAACCGCATCTATGGTCCGCACGGTTTCATGCAATACCAGTGCGTGGTACCCCCGGACGTTTCGCAGGATTGCATTGAAACGCTGGTCAAGACCATCGCGTCCTCCGGCCAGGGGTCATTCCTCGCCGTGCTTAAGCAGTTCGGCGATGTTGTCTCACCCGGCATGTTGTCGTTTCCTAGGCCGGGCGCGACGTTAGCACTCGATTTTCCCAACCGGGGTGCGAACACGCTAGCCCTGCTGGATCGACTGGACGATATCGTGGCGGCGGCTGGCGGCGCGGTGTATCCCGCTAAGGACGCCCGTATGTCCGCTCGATATTTCAAACAGTATTTCCCGTCATGGGAAACCTTCAGCCAATACATCGACCCGAAGTTCTCTTCCAGCTTCTGGCGTCGAGTCGCGGAGTAAACATGCAAAAGGTCGTCATCATTGGCGCCACATCCGCCATCGCCGAAGCCACTGCGCGCCTGTACGCGGCGCGCGGTGCGCAACTGTTCCTTGTGGCACGCAATGCGGAACGTCTTGAAGACATTGCTGCGGACCTGCGCGTCAGGGGTTCGCAGGAAGTCTTCCACGCGACCCTGGACATGAATGACCTGCCGGACCATGCACGTGTCATCGAGGCCATCTGGTCGTCCCTGGGCAATGTCGACGTGGCCCTGATTGCACATGGCACACTCCCGGACCAAGGCCAATGCGAAAGCTCAGCCGATGTCGCGTTAAAGGAATTCAGCACCAATGGCACCTCCACCATTGCCTTGCTCACCGCCATGGCGCCGCGATTCGAAGCACAACGCAAGGGCACGATGGCGGTGATCTCCTCGGTCGCCGGCGACCGCGGTCGCCAAAGCAATTACCTATATGGCTCCGCCAAGGCCGCCGTTACCGCGTTCACCAGTGGCCTGCGCCAGCGCATGGCCAAGCTCGGTGTGAACGTGTTGACCATCAAGCCAGGTTTCGTCGACACACCGATGACCAAGGAATTCAAGAAAGGCGCGCTCTGGGCCAAACCCGGTGCGATTGCACACGGCATCCTGCGGGCCGCCGACCGAGGGCGGAGCGTGGTTTACCTGCCTGGCTTCTGGCTGCCAATCATGCTGGTCATCCGCCACATACCCGAATTCATCTTCAAGCGCATCAAGCTCTAAAGACCATGGACAAGATCGACAAGCACGCCAAGCTCGTGTTGACTGGTGCCGCAGGCCTGGTCGGACAGAACCTGATCGTCGAACTGAAGGCGCAGGGTTATACCAACCTCGTCGCCATTGACAAGCACGAGTACAACCTCGGCATCCTTCGCCACCTGCATCCGGATGTCCAGGTCGTTCATGCCGACCTCGCAGAGGACGGTCAATGGACCGAGGTGTTTGCCGGCGCAGCTTGCGTCGTTCAGCTGCACGCGCAGATCACCGGCAAATACACCGAACTCTTCACCCGCAACAACATCGACGCGACACAGCGCGTACTCGATGCCACGCGACGTCACAACGTGCCGTACCTGGTGCACATCAGCTCGTCGGTCGTCGTCTCAGTGGCCGATGACGACTACACCAATACGAAGAAAGCGCAGGAAAAGATCGTCGTGGAAAGCGGCATCCCACACTGTGTGCTGCGCCCGACGCTGATGTTCGGCTGGTTCGACCCCAAGCACCTGGGCTGGCTATCGCGCTTCATGGCCAAGACGCCCGTATTCCCGATTCCCGGCGATGGCCGCTATATGCGTCAGCCACTGTACGAACGCGACTTCTGTCGCTGCATCGTGCGCTGCATCGAAACGAGACCTGCCGGCGACATTTACGATGTGGTCGGCGACACGCGTATCGACTACGTGGACATTATCAAGACCATCAAGAAGGCCAAGGGCCTGCATACGATAATCGTGCACATTCCCTACGGGTTGTTCCACTTTCTGTTGCGCGTCTATGCGATTTTCAGCGGCAAGCCGCCATTCACCGCGGACCAGCTGAAGGCGCTCACCGCCGGCGACGAATTCCATGGCGTTGACACCGAAAAAGTGTTCGGCTTTCGACAGACGCCATTCGCCGATGCGATCAAGGAGAGCTACTGCGATCCGCGATACAGCAGCGTCGTCCTAAAGCGGTAGTACGGATAAACGATGAAGCGCGCAGCTTCAGTTCTGCAAATCTTCACCCATAGATCAACGTCCGCCCAAGCAAGGGACGCAAGGCAATGACTGCATTCAACGAGAACTACATGAAACGGATCACCGGGTGGCTTGTGTGGCCGGTCCGCTTTCTCCTCGTCATCTCCATCGCCGCCGCGATTATCCCGATGAGCCCGGGAATGCCTGGGCCGGGCCTAGATGCCTCATGGGTGTACGGCCTTGGCGAGGCTGTGAGACTGAAGCTCGCCTTCGGTAGAGACATGGTCTTTACGCTCGGCCCGTATGCGTCAATGTATACGTCGTCGTACCACCCTGCCACTTATCACTTCGTACTGTTTGGCAGCACCTGCATGGCGCTAGCCTTCTCTGTACTGCTTGTGTACCTGCTTGCTGGCCGCGCGCTGCTCCTGAGCCTGGTCATGGTTTTCTTTCTGGCCTGCAGCAATGGAGCGCCAGATGCAACGTTAATGCTGTACCCGCTGCTGCTCTCAATCTTCGTTTATAAGATCACCCTCACAAAAGGCAACGAGGAACGCCTCTTGCCGCTCCAGGAGCCATTGGGTCACGCCATCGTCTTCCTGCTTTTTGGCGTCCTTGGTCTGATCCCACTCATAAAAGGCTCCATGCTGATTCTGGCCGTGGCGATCGGAGGCCTAAGCATCCTAAGACTCTTCACCACTGGATACGTAAGGCAGGCGATCATTGCGGCCTTGGCGTGCGTTACGGGATTGTTTGTGTTTTGGGCGGCAGCGGGGCAGTCGCTGCTCGGACTCCCGACCTATTTCACAAACATGCTTCCCATTGCTTCTGGCTATACGGAAGCCATGAGTGTCAAGGGAAAATCCGCACAGATCACCACCTATTTGATTCCGTGTATCGTATCGTCCATCACTATCTTGCTGGCCCGATCCCTGGCGTGGCGCAACAGGCTCTATCTGCTTGCCACGTTCGGACTATTTTTCTTTATCGCATTCAAGGCGGGATTCGTCCGGCAAGACACTCATGTTGCCATCGCTGGAAATGCGCTCTTTCTCGGAGGAGTATCGCTTTGTATCGCGCTGACTGGCCGTATGCGCTGGATCGGTCTGGGACTATGCGCGCTTGGCTGGTTCGCAATCTGTAATGTTTACTATCCGTTGACCGTACCCAATGCGATTACTACGGCTCGAAACGGCTACGCCCGATTGATTGTCGGACTTTGGACGTCCATTCGTGGCACCCGCGACCTAGCCGCAGATTTCGAAAGCGCCCGCGATCGCTTGAGGCGTGAGCACCCCATTCCGCGCATGTCGGGTACATCGGACATCTATCCATTCGATCAATCGTATTTGATCGCTTCGGACAACACTTGGTCCCCGCGCCCGGTCTTCCAGAGCTATTCGGCCTATACACCGAAGCTCGCAGAAATGAATCGCGCCCATCTTCTCGGGCCAGCTTCCCCCGAGAACGTCATCTTTTCCCTGCAACCCATCGACATGCGGCTCCCCCCCTTGGACGACGGCCCGAGTTGGCCGGTCCTGATGAGCCAGTACAAGCCCGTTCGGTATAACGACGGCTTCGTTTACCTGGAAAAGCGCAAAGGCGACGCACCCCATCTCAAGATCGCTCCGATCTTGGAGCACGATTACAACATCAATCAAACTGTTTCGATTCCAACCAGCGGCTCCGCGCTTTATGCGAAGGTGATGATGAAAAGAACGCTCCTGGGTCGACTGCAGGGCATTCTTTTCAAGCCCGAGGAGTTGCACATCACGGTCACGCTTCTGGACGGGACCACTCGTATCTACCGCTACGTCCCCGGCATGGGTGAGGCGGGCTTTGTCTTGTCACCGCTAATCGAAAATACCTCAGACTTTTTATTATCCTATGGCTCGTTGAGGAACCTGGAAAATAAGCGTGTTACCTCAATCAAAATCTGGACAAAGTCCAAGCACCCTCTGAGTTGGGCCGGATACCAGTTGAAGCTGGATTCGCTGGAAGGGATGGCGTCAACCGACATCAACTCGATTGCCTCGGTCGTAAAGCCGCTGAAAATCGCTGCGGCGGGCCAGCCCTTGATTGAAGCTGATTGTTTCGGTTCAGTGGATTACATCAATGGCTCTGCGCCCACTGACCAAGGGGCATCGTATTCCCCGATCCTCTCTGTTCAAGGCTGGATAGCGGAAAGTCGCGAAGCCCCAGGTGACGACAGTTTTGTTGCGACACTGGCGACGGATTCAGGAGAGACGTTTGCCGCACCGCTTGTCCGGTCCAAGCGTCCTGATGTTGCCACCTATTTCAAGTCAGCTGCGCTGGGCAATTCGGGCTATCAGGCATTCGTCGATGTTGGTGACTTCAAGGGCACTCTGAGCGTGGGACTCGCCCGCAAGGTAGCGGGCTCCTGGGTCGCTTGTAAGAGATATCACTATCCGCTCACCCTGAGGATGAACGACTCTGGCCATCCGTAAGACCGGATCAGGTGCGTTTGAACCCCTCCACACCAGAGACTCACATGAACAACCAACGCATCATCGTCCTCGGCGCCGGTCCCATGGGCCTCATGGCTGCCATGGAGCTACTGAAGCGCGGCCACCAAGTCGACATCTACGAGCGCGACGACCGCATCGGCGGCATGTCGGCCAGTTTCAATTTCGATGGCCTGGACATCGAGCGCTATTACCATTTCATCTGCAAGACCGACTTCCCGCTGTTCGAGCTGCTCAAGGAGCTAAAGCTGTCCGACAAGTTGCACTGGACGGACACTAAGATGGGCTTCTTCTACAACGGCAAGCTGTACAAATGGGGCACGCCGACGGCGCTACTGTCGTTCGATGGCCTGGGGTTGATCAGTAAGCTCCGCTACGGGTTGCATGCCATGTTCACTAAGGGCATCAAGGACTGGCGCCCCTACGACCGCATGAACGCCACTGCATGGCTACGCAAGTGGATCGGCGAGCGGGCGTACAACGTGCTGTGGAAAAGCCTTTTCGAACTCAAATTGTTCGAATACACCGACAACATCTCCGCCGCATGGATCGGCACACGCATCAAGCGCGTTGCGCTGTCGCGTCGCAGTCTCATGCAGGAAACCATGGGTTATCTCGATGGCGGTTCGGAGGTGCTGCTGGAAAAGATGCAGCAATTCATTCTCGAACGCGGCGGCCGCATCCATCTGAAGTCGGGTATCGACCGTGTGGAAACGCGCGACGGCAAAGTCTCCGGCATTGTCGTCAATGGCGAATCCATCGCATGCGACAGCGTGATCTCCACCGCACCCATTCAGTACGTTCCTCGGCTGGTTCCCGACTTGCCCGCCGATTTCGTCAAGCGTATCGAGGCTATCAAGAACATCCCGGTCGCCTGCGTCATCCTAAAGCTCAAGCAGCCGCTGAGCGAAAACTTCTGGATGAACATCAACGATCCCTCGATCGCAATCCCGGGCGTGATCGAATATTCCAACCTCAACAAGATGGCGCCATCGATTTTGTATGCCCCCTTTTACATGCCAAAAACGCATCCGAAATGGGCCAAGAGCAACGATTCGCTGATCGAGGAAGTGATCGGCTATCTGCAGAAGCTCAATCCTGCTTTTCGCCCCGACTGGGTTTTGGCCCGGCACTGCCATCGCTATGAGTTCGCCCAGACCATCTGCCCGCCGGGTTTCTACGACATGCTGCCCGGCATGAACACGCCCGTGGAAGGTTTCTTCATGGCCGACACCGGTTACTACTACCCGGAGGATCGGTCGATCAACGAAAGCATCGCAGTCGCCCGGACTCTAGCGAAGGCTGCACTGGGTGAACGTACGTCGTGATCAATCGGCAGTTCGCGCTGTTCATCGTCGCGGGCGGTTTTGCCGCCTGCGTCAATTTCTTCTCCCGCATGCTGCTCAGTCACTGGCTGGTATACAGCTCGGCCATTGTCGTGGCCTACCTGCTGGGCATGATCACGGCGTTTATGCTCAATCGAATGCTGGTCTTCAAACAGGTCAGCCATTCCATGCGCCGCCAAGTGTTCTGGTTCACGTTGGTCAACCTGGCGGCGGTGCTGCAGACGCTGGCGATCAGCTTGCTGCTGGCGGAATGGCTATTCCCCCGCGCCGGCTTCACCTGGCATTCCGAAACGGTGGCGCACGCGTTCGGCGTCGCCGTGCCGGTGGTGACCAGCTTCGTTGGCCATAAGTATTTGTCTTTCAAGAGCACTTGAATGCCCCATGGCTAGGGCGCAGTCGCAGAGTCCTGCGGCATAGTTCACCCTGGCGTCACGATCGGCCAGGACAGTTCATGAAGGCGAAAGCCCGAAATTTCAGCGACTTGGCATTGGGTTCCTGAGCCTGAGGCATTACAATTCGACGCTCCCAAGAGGAGGCTGAAGCGCAGCGGTCGGCCTTCAGGTCTCGTGCGCACAAGCGCCCCAGGATCAATATCGCCGTACACGAGGATTAGATATGGCTGAAGGCCAGGCCGATTTGTCGTCACCCCCCCGCCGACTCTGCATCTTTTCGTTTCATGATGCCAACGGGATAGTGGACGACTACGTCGTCTACCTGCTCCAGGCATTGGCTCACCACGTCGAGCGCATCCTGATCTATTCCAATGGCCCACTATCCCGCGACTCGGAGATAGCACTGCGCTCACTGGGTCATGTGGTAGCACAGCTGCAGCCAACTGGCGGGGACGTGTCCGCGTACCGGGAAGGCCTAGCCCACATCGACTTCGACGAAGCTGGGCATTACGACGAAGTGCTGATGGTCAACCATGATTGCTATGGTCCCATCTTCCCCTTCGAGGAGCTGTTTTCCACCATGGCGCGCCGGACCTGCGATTTCTGGGGCATCACGGCCAGCGTCGATAACGCACATAAGCAAGCAGGCGGCGGCGGTGCACCGGTTTGTCACCTCGACACGCATTTCATCGCCGTGCGCAAGCCTATGCTGCAATCGCTTGCCTTTCGAAACTACTGGGAAGCGCCTGGTTCAAATGGCCCGGACGTCATAAGGGCCGGCAACTGCCAGCAGAGCTTCACCCAGTACTTTAACAGCCTCGGCTACACCTCCGAGAGCTACCTCGATTGCGCTAGGTACGGCACACGCAACCCGGCCGTCTACGACATCGACGAGACCGTTGCCGATCGCAATCCGCTGATTCCGCGCTGCGCGTTTCTGGATGATCCGACAACGCTCGAACACAATGCGGTAGACCTTCCGCGAGCTCTGCGCATCATGGCGCAGACGTCCGATTACGACCTCGCATTGATCTGGAAGAACGCCGGCCGCGTTGCCGAATTGCGCACGCTGAACACCAACGCCGCGTTGACCAGCGTTTTGCCAGACGTGCGTCTGGCACAAGGGGCTTATCCGCGAGGGCGCGAACGCGTGGCGGTATGCGCGCATGTCTACTACACGGACATGCTCGATGAGCTGCTGGCCCTGACCGATACCATTCCTTGCGCATACGACTTCATTGCGACCACAGAAACCGAAGAGAAGAAGCGCGCGATCGAGGAAAAGGTCAGCGGTTGCAGGAACATTTCGAACGTCATCGTACGCGTGGTGGAACAGAACCGCGGACGCGACATGTCCTCGCTGTTCATCACCTGCCGCGATCTCTTTCTGGAGGATCGCTATGACTTGGTCTGCCGTCTGCACACCAAGAAGTCGCCGCAGGTGGCGGCCGGCCAGGCCAACAACTTCAAACGACACATGTTCGAGAATCTCTTGAACAGTTCGGGGTACACGGCCAATGTCCTTGACATGTTCCATGCCAAGCCCTGGGTCGGTGTCGCGGTGCCCCCGCTTGTCCACATCGGCTACCCGACCATGGGCCATGTATGGTTCCACAACGACCTGCGCGCGCACGAGCTCGCGCACTTGCTTGGCATCAAGGTGACCATGGACCGCGATACGCCAGTAGGCGCCTTCGGCACCATGTTCTGGTTTCGCCCAAAAGCCCTGCGACCACTGTTCGCGCACCCGTGGAAATGGACTGACTTCAATGCCGAGCCCGGCCACGTGGATGGCGGCCTCGCCCACGTGCTGGAGCGCTTGATCTGCTATGCGGCGCAAAGCGAAGGCTACGGTACGCAGCAGATCATCAGCTCGCACCTGGCAGCGCGGAATTACGCGATGCTCGAATTCAAGCTGCAACGTCTGTCCGCGTCACTGCCAAATGGCGACTTCAGCCAACAGGTACAGTTGCTCGATTCTTGGAAGTCCGCGGGCTATCGCGATCAAGCTGCACCAGCACATGCCATGGCGGCTGTGCCTCAGGCGTCACCGCTTCCGAGCGTTCGGCAGGCTTGGCAGGAGGTCGTATTGGCCATGAAACGCTCGGTCGCGCATCGCTCGCCAGGAGTGACCAAGGTCTTGCGGCCCTTGTACCGCAGCCTTGCCGGTAAACGATGAAGCAGTCTCTCCGTTTCCTGGCTTGCAGCCCAATCGTGTGTTTGCTCGCCGACAGACAATGACCTCCAACCAAGAACAACTTTCCGTGCCGGGTTCGGCCATGCGCCGTCTTTGTATTTTTTCCTTCTACGATGCCGATGGCGTCGTGGATGACTACGTCATCCATTTTCTCCGGGAAATGGGACGGCACGTCGAGCGCATCGTCTTCTATTCCAACGGCCCGCTTACTCGTGACGGGGAAATCGCCCTGCGCGACGTGACGAGCGAGGTGATCCTGCGCGCCAACGAAGGCTTCGACGTTCTTCCCTATAAGGAAGGCTTACAGAAGATCGACTTCAATAGCGAAGGTCACTTCGATGAAGTGCTGATGGTCAACCATACGTGCTATGGCCCGATCTTTCCGTTTGACGAGTTGTTTCATGAAATGTCGCGCCGCAAGTGCGACTTCTGGGGCGTCACCGCCCATATGGAATTGACACCGAACCCGTTCACGGGGACCGGCACGCTTCCCTACCATCTCAACTCCAACTTCATCGTCGTCCGCAAGGACATGCTGCGCTCCCAGTCATTCCGTCAATACTGGGACAAAATCGGTGGCAGCCTTACCTATGAAACGGCCGTACAAAGCCATGAGACCGTTTTTACGCAGCACTTCACCAGGCTCGGTTACATCTGCGAGTGCTATCTCGATTGCGCTAAATACGGCTCTCACTATCCAGCTTTCATCGATATCGATGAGACGATCGTCGATCGCAGTCCACTACTGAAGCGCCGCCCCTTTTTCCACGACCCACGCTTCCTCGAGCATTACAGCGTTGATTTGCCACGCGCGATGGACCTAGTCGATAAGACGTCCGATTACGACCCTGCGTCCATCTGGAAGAACATTGTCCGCACTGCCGAACTGCGTACGCTCAACACGAACGCTGCGCTCACCAGCGTCCTGCCCGATGTGCGCCTCAAGCAAGGGGCCCCTTCGCCATCGCTACGCGTAGCGCTCTGCGTCCACATGTTCTACACGGACATGCTGGATGAAATCCTGGCACTGGGGGATACCGTGCCCGGCACATACGACTTCATCGCCACCACCGCGAGTGAAGAGAAGAAGCGGTTCATCGAAGCCCAGGCGCGCACGCGCAGTAACGTGGGCAAGGTGATCGTGCGTGTTGTCGAGCAGAATCGTGGCAGAGACATGTCGTCTTTGCTCATCACATGCCGCGACCTGTTCCTCGAAGACCATTACGATCTCGTCTGCCGCCTGCACACCAAGAAAACGCCTCATCTGGCATCCAGTCGCGCGGGCGGCTTCAAGCGCCACATGTTCGAGAATCTGTTGAACAGCCCCGGCTATACGGCCAACGTGCTGGACCTGTTCCAGGACCGCCCATGGCTGGGAGTGGCTGTTCCACCGATCATCCATATCTCGTACGGCACACTTGGCCACGCCTGGTATGCCAACAAGCCGCGTGCGGAGGGGATCGCGCGACTGCTCAAGCTTAACGTGCGTCTGGACATGGACACGCCGGTGGGCGCGTTTGGCGGCATGTATTGGTTCCGTCCCAAGGCGCTGCGAAAACTTTTCGCGCACCCATGGAAATGGACCGATTTCGAACCAGAGCCATATCCACTGGACGGCAGCCTGGGCCACGCCTTAGAACGCCTCATCACCTACGTAGCGCAGGACGCCCGCTACACCACGCAGCAGATCATCTGCAGCCACCTCGCCGGTATGAACTATGCGATGCTGGAGTACAAGCTTCAGCGACTGTCTGCCTCCCTACCCAATGGGGAATTCAATTCCCAAGTGCACATGCTGGACGAGTGGAAACGGGCCGGTTATCGAGCCCTGCTCATGCCCGATTCCGCCAGGCAGCCCATCCCTCTTCGTCGGGCCGTCAGTGAGTTGGTGTTGGCATTGAAACGCTCACTTGCCCATCGTGCACCGCGATTTACGCGAGCGCTGCAATCGCTTAAGCGGGCAATCGCCGGCACGCCCACCCGTACGCCGTAAAATTCTTGGAGTAATGCCCGTGTCTAAAACCTGTCTCGTCACCGGCGGTGCCGGCTTCATCGGCTGTGCTATCTCTCCGTTGCTCGCGGAGCATTTCGACCGAATCGTGGCGGTCGACAACATGCATCCGCAGATTCACACCACACCAGCGCGCCCGGCCGCGCTTCACGAAAAGGTTGAACTCGTCGTCGGCGACGTGACCCTGCGCGAAACGTGGGATGCATTGCTGCCCGAGTTCAGGCCCGATGTGGTAATTCATCTTGCGGCGGAGACAGGCACTGGCCAGTCGCTGACGGAAGGTTCGCGCCATGCCAACGTCAATGTGGTGGGCACCACCCAGATGCTGGATGCCTTCGTCCGTAACGAAACCATTCCGCGGCGAGTTGTACTTACATCCAGCCGCGCGGTATACGGCGAGGGCGCATGGCAGGATGCGAGCGGCAAGGTTAGCTACCCTGGCCAACGCGCACGTGCGCAATTGGAAGCCAAGCAATGGGATTTCCCAGGCCTGAGCTGTCTGCCGTTCGAGGCAACACGCACCGAGCCGCGCCCCACGAGCATCTATGGTTCGACCAAGTATGCGCAGGAGCTGATCTTGAAAGCCTGGGCGCTCTCGTTCGACGTCGAGATCGGGCTTCTGCGCCTGCAGAATGTCTACGGACCGGGCCAGTCGCTGAGCAACCCATACACGGGCATCGTCTCGCTGTTTGCTCAGCTGGCCAAGGCGGGCAAGGTCATTCCGCTTTACGAGGACGGCGAGATCGTTCGTGATTTCGTGTTCATCGAGGACGTGGCGTCCGCAATTACCCGGATTGCTACCGGCACGGTGCCGTCCGGCGAGGCTTACGACATCGGCTGCGGCAGCGGCACCACGATTCGCGAACTGGCAGAGATCATTGCGTCGATCTACGGTGCGCCGCAGCCCGTGGTGAACGGCGCCTACCGCAACGGCGACGTGCGAGCCGCGTCCGCCGACATCTCGCGGACCAGCAAGGAACTTGGTTGGGAACCGCAGTGGAATGTGCGCAAGGGCGTCACTGCTTTGTGCGCCTGGATCGACGGACAGCTATGAGTTGAGCGATGTGCGGCGCGCCCGTTGGCACGCCGCACATCGCCTACCGCCGTTTTAGTGAACGTTCTTCTCCAGGACGGTAAAGCTGCCGTCACTACCGATCAGCAAGGCTTTCACGACCGGTGCCTCGCAACGCGCGTGCAGCGGCAGAGTGGCGTTGAAGCCCAGATCCTTGGTGGGTGCCTGAAACAGGGTTGCCACGTCGGGGCGAGTGTCCTGCACGGGCGCCACGCCGGCAAAGCGACCGCAATAGAACACCAGGACACGCACTTTGCGATGCGCCGCCGAACTATCGGCGGCCCAACCCTGTACCTGCATGCCTTCGGACGAGAAGAAAACGTCATCAAGGTAACCCTTGACCGCATCATCCAACCGCAGACCGGCCGCGCTCGCGGCCATGGGTAACCTGGACAGGTCGCCGTTCAAGCCCGTTTCCACCTTGGCCGCCACCGCAGCGACGTCCTCCGACAGCTTCCGCGCCCTGTAAACACGCATATAGCTCATTCCAGCGATCGCCACCACCGCCAGCCCAAACACCAGCGCGAGGGCTAGGCGCAGGCGATCACCGGACCCGTCGACACGCAACTTCAGCGCCTTGTACATCCGCAGGTCGATCTTGCCGAACAGCACTGCTGCCGCCAGCGGCACGCTGAGGCAGGCCACCCACAGCGTCATCGTCGGCACAGAAGCGGGCGCCAGTGCACATAGCGCGCGAATTACCGGGACGTGGATCAGATACAACGCATAACTCCAATCGCCAAGGGCGATCAGATATCCCGTCGGTTGGACGGCACTCTTCTTGCCAGCGTTCACCGCTGCGGCAACCATGAGCACGCATCCGAACCCCATCAAACTCGATGACAAAATCGGACTGAAACCGCCAGCGGCCTCGCTGCAACCGATCATGGCTAATGCGAGCAGGGGCGTCGCCGGGCCAATGAGCCCGCGCTCGACCATTTTCGGCACCAGCAGTCCTGCGGCAAAGGCAAGGCTGAACTGCGAGAGCGGCAGGTTGAGCAATAGCGGGAACTGCCCCTGCTGCAGTCCGGGCCACGCCCATGCAAGAACCTCGATCAAGACCACCCACACGGCAGCGATAGCCGGCAGCCACCGCTGGATCCGCGAAGCGATAATCGCGAAGACGATCACATAGAACGTCAACTCGAACGGCAGCGTCCACTCCACGCCGAGAACATAGGCGCGAGTGCCACCAGGAACGAGTAGCAAGGAAAGCAGGTCGGGCCGTATCGGTGCGGAGCCAAGATGACTGAGCAACACTACGACCAGCACGCAAAGCCAATAGATTGGATAGATACGAATCAGGCGATGCGCGAGAAATTTCAATGGCGGCGTATTAGTAGCTAGCTCGGCCATCAGAAAGCCCGAGATCGCAAAGAACAGCACGACCCCGAAACCGCCAGCCCTGGCGAACAGTTGCCACATCGAACCATCGCCGCGCGACTGCATGACGTAGTAGGACGCATGACACATCACCACCGCAAACGCCGCAAAAGCGCGCAGATACTGCAATGGATAAATGGTCAGCGGGCGCGGCCGCTTGATAGCCGTGTCGTGCGGATCGGCAGGCAACGCTACCTGTGAAACGTCATTCATGCTGAACGTTACCCTTCATTTCTTGTAGGTGGCGATGTGTCGAAAGCCAAGTTACGCTCGCCGGCCAAACCAAATAACATCATGAAAACCCCACCGAAAAGATAGCGGCTCCGTAGCCTGGAAGCACGCTTAAGCGACTGGCTTTCCGGCCGCGCTGCCTTTTGAGGTGATTTCCCAGAGCCGTCGCACCAGCCAGCGGCGACTGCACGTCAACGCGAGCGCCTGCGAAAGTTCATCGCAACGATGGCGCAGCTTCTTCAGTTCTGCATTGGCGTTCGCTTTTTGTGCCTGCTCCTCGCGCAACTCGCTGTCCAGATCTATACAGCGGCGAGACAAGGCCTCATGGGATCTCGACTCCGACTCGCATTTCTCGGCAAGTTCATTGGCCAAAGACCGTGCCGTCGTCAGCGCAATATCGCGCTCGGCCAGCATTCCCTCCAGGTGCGCAATACGCTCGCGCAGCTCGGCCGACGCCTGCATCACCCCGTGGTGCTGTGTTGCCAGCAACTGTATGTGATTGCCGCGCTCGGTCGCCAGACTGCTTGCGGCCTGCAGCTCACGTTCCAGTTCATGTATGTGCGTGTGTTGCCGAACGGCCAGCGAGTCGATCTCGTACTTCTGCTGGACGACTTCGCGAAAAAGTGCAGCCGTTTCCATATAGCGTCGGTCGATCTGCGCCAGCTCAGCCCAGTTCGCCCTCCCCGCTGCTACATCGACGCCCAGCGCATATATCTGTCGCGGCAACGAACGCGGCGCCAACGGAGATGGCTTTGCGGGCTTCACCGCATCCGCGCTGCGATGATGACGGTCTTCGGGGGTCACGAACTCGTCGATCTGTCGCGCGTGTTCTTCATCAGTGTTAGGCCACGGGACGTTGAGTTGCTCACTCACGCGACGCATGACGGCGCGCCAGTCCACCATGAGTTCGTCATAGCTCATGATTGAACGTGGCATATCTTGCGTATGGCGAATAGCCTCGAGTGTGTACTGGGTCCACATCAGGTCCGAGTGCTGCTCACTCCAGCCTTCACGTGCGGCCAATGAGCCAGCCACTTCGTCAGGGGGGCGCATCACGATCAGCGCGCGTGCGCTAACACCCGCACGATTGAGTGTCTCTCGCCAGAGCGGCACGAGCCGACACATGCGCGGATCTTTCATTGCCCACAGCGCCGTGTCGGCAAAGTCCCGGCTGATCACTTTCACCAGCTTATCGATAGCCGCGTAGCTGGCCGGCTGTTCCAGCCAACCCTCCGGCATCTCGCGAACGTCGTGCCAGGTGCGCCCCAGGGCAGCAAGCAGCTCCTCGTGGATCTGCACCACGTCAGCCTGCTCCCAGAAGCCCTTGGCGTTGTCAGCCTGTGCTTCCAGCAAATTCGCACCCAGCTCGGCGCCGAGAAGGTTAAGCACACGGGTGGTCGCTGATGTGCCGCTACGGTGCATGCCAAGCACGAGGATGGCGGTGCGCGCGGGCGCGACGGACGTGCTATCTGAGTTCATGGCGCAGCTCCGGATCTTCGACGATTGTCTCAACGTTCGAACGGACGTGAAAGTCGACAAACCCCGTGGCAATGCGCCCCGGTTCGGGCTGAACACGGAAGACCGCTGCGTCGATCACCCGGTCAAGGAAGGTCTCCTCACCGTCAACGCGGCCACGCACGCCCGCGTTGAGAAAATAAGTTCCCGGTGCGAGCAGGCAGCGGAACTTGAATCTCACCCTGATGGTAGAACTGGCCTCCACCACGTCAATAGCATCCGCTTGGGTGGAGGATGTGGCGCCACCCAACTCGACGCCGGAGATGGTCTTGATGAGCATGCCGAATGTCACCGCCACCGCGGCGCGTTCGAATCGCACGGTATAGCTGTAGAAGTACTCGCCACCGGGCACCAACACGTTCACGCGCCGTCCGTCTGGCGCCTCCACGTGCGGATCATCGATCACCGCGCCGTGCGTAGCGAAACGAACGACGCTCTGGGAAACAAGCCCAGGATCGAACCAGGCCGTCTCCACATCGCTTTGCGATTGGGCGATCTCGGCTTGCAGCAGGGGCGCCACAGCGGGAGTTTCAGCCACCGTCGCTGCCTCTCCATGACACGCGACCTGCAATTCACGGCGCAGCTTTTCGCGAATGGACGCAGCCTTGTCTGCAGGCGCGTAAAGCATCTTTTGATAACGGGAGATCACCTGCTTGGGCGAACCGTCGGCCAGCAGTTCACCACGGTCAAGCAGGATGGCGCGATTGCACAACTCGAGCACCGTGCTGGGCGCGTGCGATACGAACAGCACGGTGGCGCCAGCGTCGCGAATCTTCTCGATGCGGGCAAAACACTTGCGCTGAAAGGCTTCGTCACCAACCGAGAGCGCTTCATCGACAACAAGGATGTCTGGCATTACATGGATCGCGACAGCGAACGCCAGTCGCACGTACATGCCGCTGGAGTAGCTTTTCACCGGCTGCTCGATGAAGTCGCCGATGTCCGCAAAGGCAGTGATCTCGTCGAAGCGCGCGTCGATCTCCGCACGTGTCAACCCCAGCACCGTGCCGTTGAGGTAAACATTCTCCCGTCCGGTGAATTCAGGGTTGAAACCCGCGCCCAGTTCGAGCAGCGCGGCGATGCGACCATTTACTTCGATCGAACCTTCCGTGGGTGCCAACGTACCGCAGATGATCTGCAGTAAAGTAGATTTGCCCGAGCCATTGCGCCCGACGATAGCCACCGTTTCACCGCGATGAATCGCGAAGTCGATGCCCGTCAGTGCATGGAATTCGCGGAACCAGCGGCTCTTGGCAGAGCGAGGCGAAAACATCTGCAGCAGTCGATGGTGCGGCTTGGAGTAGACGGGGAAGCGCTTATGCAGCCCGCTTACGCGAATAGAGAATTTAGAGGACATCGGCGAACCCCCGACGGGTCGCGGCGAACGCGCTGTATCCCAAATAAGCCGCCGCAACGGAGCCGACGGCGTAAAGACCCAAACCCGACCAGTCTGGCAGCTGACCCCACAAGGCGACGGCACGCACCTGGTCGATGATGAACGTCAACGGATTAGCCTGGAAAATCCAGCGCACTTCGGGAGCCACTGCAGACACCGGCACGATGGCAGACGAGGTGAACAACAAGGCGGTGGTGAGCACGCCGGTGACCTGCGCGATGTCGCGGAAATAAACGCCAAGCGCGGCAAGTCCCCAGGCAATGCCCAGCGACAGGACGAAAAGTGGTGCAACGACCAGCGGAAACAGCACGATAGTCCAGCTCAGTTGGTGCGTCAGCGCCAACTGCAACACCACGAATGCCAGCAGGTTGGTGAACAGATGGAAAAGCGCCGAAAGCGCCATGGGCCAGGGCAATATCTCCAGCGGAAAGATCACCCGCTTCACGTAGTTTACGTTACCAACGACCAGCGCCGGAGCCCGGTTGATACACTCGGCGAAGAATGCGTGGGTGATCAGGCCGAGAAAAAGTATCAGCGCGAAACTTCCATGCTGGTCCCCAGCCTGTGGCCAGCGACTCTTGAGGATCCCGCCAAACGCAAACGAATACACCGCCAGCATCAGGAACGGACCAATGAGAGACCAGAGCAAGCCGAAGCTTGCGCCGCGATAGCGCCCGAGGATTTCGCGCTTGGTCAATTCCGTGGTCAGCGAGCTGTGCCGCGCTAAGGCGGAAAGCGGGCTAGCCACGAACGTCAACGTACGTGTTGGGACTGATTGCATAGTTCCTCGCGATCCGATTTGCGCCACCAGGCGCGCACCGGTTTCAATCCAGAGCTGCGGCGAGCTCGGCCTTGAGATCGGCGAGGTCCTCGACACCAACCGAAAGGCGGATCAACCCATCGCTGATCCCCAGCCGCTTGCGATTCGCAGCAGGAACCGAGGCGTGCGTCATGATGGCCGGATGCTCGATCAAACTCTCTACGCCCCCCAGTGATTCCGCCAGGGCAAACAGGTGACAGCGCTCCAGGGCACGGCGGGCTTTCTTCAGACCACCCTTGACCTCGACGCTAATGATGCCCCCGAAACCGTCCATCTGCTTCTTGGCAAGACCGTGCTGCGGATGACTCTTGAGACCCGGGTAGATCACACGGTCGATGGCTGGATGCTTTTCCAGCCACTTGGCCAATTCCAGTGCACTAGCGCAATGCGCCCGCATGCGCAGATGCAGCGTTTTCAAGCCACGCGTAGCGAGAAAGGCATCGAAAGGGCCCGAGACCGCGCCGACCGAGTTCTGCAAGAAGGCCATCTGTTCCCTCAGGCCGGCATCATCGCCGGCGACCACAACGCCGCCGACCATATCGGAGTGGCCGTTAAGGTATTTGGTCGCCGAGTGCAACACCAGATGCGCGCCGAATTCAAGCGGGCGCTGCAGCATGGGCGAGCAGAACGTGTTGTCCACCACCAGGATCAGACCGTGCTTGCGTGCGAACTCGCCTAGCTTTCCCAGATCTACCAGCTTGAGCATGGGGTTGGTGGGCGTCTCAGCCCAGATCATGCGCGTGTTGGTCTTGAGCGCGGCTTTCAACGCCTGCGTGTCGTTGAGGTCGACGAAGCTGAAATCCAGCCCTGCCGAACGGCGGCGTACACGCTCGAACAGACGATAGGTGCCACCATAGAGATCGTCCATGGCGATTACATGGCTACCACTGTCCAGCAGATCCAGCACAGTACTGGCTGCGGCCAGCCCCGAACCGAAGGCATAGCCGGCCGTGCCACCCTCAAGGTCTGCGACGCAGCGTTCGTAGGCCGCCCGAGTCGGATTCTGCGTCCGAGAGTACTCGTAGCCCTTGTGCACGCCCGGGCTGCTCTGGACGTAGGTGGAAGTGGCATAGATCGGCGTCATGATCGCGCCGGTCGTTGGGTCGGGCTGTTGCCCTGCGTGGATAGCCCGAGTACCGAGTCCAAACTGAGGAGATTTCTTCTTCGTCGCCATAGCCACCACGTCAGCCAGGCCAACGGCCCGGGAATTCGGAAAAAAGTTATAGATTGCCCCGCTATCTTAACTGGGAAACCCGCGGGGTCCGCCGGCACCATGAACGGCGACCGAACTAGCCGCGATAAATCGGCGCCCTACAAGGGGTTAGCCGAACCACGGCAAGTTTTGCTCACCCTCCAAAGCGTGACAGAATGTAGAAACACATTTTGCCCCTTCAGGACTTATGACGACACTGCTAATTACCGGCGGAGCCGGCTTCATTGGTGCCAATTTCGTACTCCAGGCCGTAGCCCGGGGGCATAGGGTCGTCAATCTGGACAAGCTGACCTATGCCGGCAACCTGGACACGCTAGCGTCGCTGGGGGGCAACGAAAGGCACGTGTTCGTGCAGGGCGATATCGGCGATCGTGACCTCATCACGCGCCTTTTGGCGCAGCACCGCGTCGATGCGGTCGTGAATTTCGCCGCCGAATCGCACGTCGACCGTTCTATCGACGGCCCGGCGGCCTTCATCGAAACCAACGTGGTCGGAACCCTGGGGCTGCTCGAGAGCACCCGCGATTATTGGCGCTCGCTCGACGAGCCCGCGCAAAAAGCCTTCCGTTTCCTGCACGTTTCCACGGATGAAGTTTATGGCTCGCTCGGTGACGAGGGCCAATTCAAGGAAACCACGCCCTATGCGCCCAATTCGCCCTATTCGGCGTCCAAGGCCGCGTCGGACCATCTTGTTCGTGCATTCCATCACACTTATGGATTGCCGGTACTGACCACCAATTGCTCAAATAACTACGGACCCTACCAGTTTCCGGAAAAGCTTATTCCCCTCATTATCCAGAAGGCTCTGGCGGGCGAACCGCTGCCGGTATATGGCGATGGCTTGAATGTGCGCGACTGGCTGTACGTAGGCGACCACTGCACGGCGATCCAGCGCGTACTAGAGGCGGGGCGCGTGGGTGAAACCTATAACGTCGGTGGCAATGCTGAACAGCAGAACCTGACGGTGGTGAAGACGATCTGCGCGCTGCTCGACCGGCGCCGCCCACTGCCCGATGGTCGCAAGCGCGAATCGTTGATTACTTTCGTCAAGGACCGCCCCGGCCACGACCGTCGTTATGCCATCGATTCGTCGAAGCTGCAGAACGAACTCGGCTGGCGCCCCTCTCAGACATTTGAATCTGGCATCGCCCATACCGTCGATTGGTATCTGGAAAACAAGGAGTGGGTTTCCCGCGTGCTTGATGGAAGCTATCGCATGGAGCGGCTCGGCGTATGAGCGGCAAGAAGGGCATCATCCTCGCCGGCGGCTCCGGGACGCGGCTTTATCCCATTACTCAGGCAGTGAGCAAACAGCTGCTGCCCGTGTATGACAAACCCATGATCTATTACCCACTTGCCACGCTGATGTTGGCGGGTATTCGCGACGTATTGGTAATCAACACCCCGCATGAGCAGGCCCTCTTTCAGCGCCTGCTGGGTGACGGCAGCCAATGGGGCATCAATATCACCTATGCCGTCCAGCCGTCGCCGGACGGCCTCGCGCAGGCCTTCATCATTGGCCGCGACTTTGTCGGAAACAACCCCAGTTGCCTGGTGCTTGGCGACAATATCTTCTACGGCGTAGGTCTTACCGAACGCATGAAACGCGCCGCGGCACGCGAGCATGGCGCAACGGTGTTCGGTTACTGGGTCAGGGATCCTGAACGCTATGGCGTGGCCGAATTCGATGCCGCTGGCAAAGTGATCGGCCTGGAAGAAAAGCCGACCTCTCCGAAGTCCCACTACGCGGTGACCGGACTTTATTTCTACGACAATCGTGCCCCTGGCTTCGCAGCGGAACTGAAGCCCTCGGCGCGGGGTGAACTGGAAATCACTGACCTCAATCGTTGCTATCTCGACGACAAGTCGTTGCACCTGGAGCAGCTAGGCCGCGGCTACGCCTGGCTCGATACAGGCACCCACGAGTCTCTGATGGAAGCTGGCGATTACATTCAGACCATCGAGAATCGGCAAGGCCTGAAGATCTGCTGCCCTGAAGAGATCGCTTATATCAACAAGTGGATCGACGCCGAGCAGTTGCTGCGGCTTGCCGCCCCGCTATCCAAGACGGGTTATGGGCAGTACCTCCAGAACCTGACCAAACAAGGCTACGTTGGATGAAGTTCATCGAAACATCTCTACCCGGCTGCGTCGTGATCGAACCACAAGTATTCGGCGACTCGCGGGGGTTTTTCTACGAGAGCTACAACGAGGCGAAATACCGCGAAGCCGGCATCGACCGGAGGTTTGTCCAGTCAAACGTGTCGCGCTCGGCGCGCGGCGTGTTGCGCGGCCTGCACTATCAGTGGCCGCATCCACAGGGCAAACTGGTAAGCGTGCTCGAGGGCGAGGTCTATGACGTTGCGGTCGATATTCGCCGCGGATCGCCCACCTTCGGGCACTGGGCCGGCGTCATGTTGACGGCAGAGAATCACCGTCATTTTTGGATACCGGAAGGTTTCGCCCATGGCTTCTGCGTGCTTTCGGAGTTCGCCACGTTCTCCTATCAATGCACCGACCTCTACGACGCCAAGGCAGATGGGGGCGTGCGCTGGAACGATCCGGCCATCGGCATCGATTGGCCGGTGAGTGGCCCTCTGCTTTCGGATAAGGACAGCAAAGCCCCGCTACTCGCCGACGTTTCGCCGGATCGTCTGCCGGAGTACCGCCCTTGAAAGCCTTGTTGCTGGGCGCCAACGGTCAGTTGGGTCGCACTTTCCTCAGCCACGGCGGCCTCGCCACGCGTGGTGCAGTGACCGCCGCCACGCGGGACGGCAAACTCACGGAGGGCGGCCAGGGGGCCAAGGCGGAGCTGTCCGCGCCCGCGACCCTGGCGGCCCTGCTGGTCACAGAACAGC
>JBCNOA010000399.1:0-3594 GCA_039594095.1 Dyella sp. | reverse complement strand
GAAGGCGTTGGGCGGGCTGACACCCGCCGCCTACGCCGAGCAGTTAAAGTAACCCCGGACTCTAAATTGCCCTGCTACTGAAAGCGGGGGGACGTCGGCCCCTGGTCAAACGCAGGCCGTAAGCACGCCGCTCAACCATCACACCAAGGGCGCGGATCTGCTCGAGCGGCAGTCGGTCCAGCACCGGCGACTGGTCGGCGCGCCACTCCACCAGAGTGGAAAACTCTCCACCGCCCATGTCCATGACGCCCGCGAGCTGCGGCTTGGCCCGTTCCGAGAGGCTCCAGATATAGGCCGCCTCAGGAGGCGCCCCTGGCCGCTTAGGCTTCGCGGGCTGTGCGCTGGACTTCACGGGAGCTGCCGTCGTAGTCGGCGCGGGCACTGGCAAGGGTGCAGGCTTCGCCGTTGTTGTTTGAGCCTTCTTGGGCTTCGAGGCGAAAAATCGCGCGTAAAAGTAGCTGCCCACGAAAGAAAAACGGCGCGAACAAACAGTAGATACACGGATCGTTGACGGACAGGAGTTCATGCTCCGGCGGACAGGCAGAGATACAGCCTGGTACAGGGGTGTCGGTTCCATGCAGGCAGATCGTTGAGTGCGAGAGCCGCATCGGCATGAAGCGGTCGTCGCGGTGATCCGCCTTTCTCAAGCGGCAGGTGATTCGGCATGCCCTCTTCGGGGGTTCGCCACGTCACGATGGCCGATACGCTGCCCCTAGGAAGAAGTCGCGTGCGGAGCACGGTAGACCTGGGCTTCGTCATTCGACTGTAAGGCGTTGCATCGATCGCCGCCATATCTTCTTCGATGGCGTGCAACCCGGGGCGTTCGGATACGCCCCATGGCGAAGCAAGCAGGGGGATGTCAATGACCACCATATCCATTCGGGACGGAACCTCCCATGTGGGAGGCGACATGGTTGCGCTCATCCGACGAAGTAAACCGGCGTCGCCAAGCTAAGCCTGTTCAGCGAGCCGGTCGCCCGGACACCCGACCTCACTCTTCGGCAAGTATCCACTGCTCCTGCGCTTCGGCGGTGGGCGGGATGGTCGTGCCTCGCGAGTGATTCGAACCTCTTCGCATTCGCTGCGAAGGGATGTAGCCATGCGCCCGTGTCGCCACGCTTCTCGCCATTTTCATGTTCGCGACGAAGGCGATCCACGTCTGCTCGCCTTCATTCATCGCTTCCGACCGGGCCCGCCAAGGGCCAGCTTTCTCCCAGTGAATCGTCAGCTCTCACTTCTCTCACCAACGGGGTTACGAATCATGTTCGACGTCACTACCGCACGACAGATCGACTATGTCGATGACCAGGGCAATTCGCTCCAAGCGACCGTATTCCAGGATCGTACCGACAAGGGCTTGTGGTATCTGGTGCCCGTCCCGCAGCTGCGCTGGGACAAGGGGCAGCCGACTTTCAGCCTGACGAAGTACATCGCCAACGCCAACGGCGTGGCCGGTGCGTGCGTGTTCGAAGTCGAGCTGATTTCGCCGGAGGAAGCCAAGCGCGCTGCACAGAGGCAGATCCCTGGCATCACCGGCTGGGGGCAGTTCACCTGGACCAGTGGCAATGCGATGTTCTATTTCAATCTTCCCGGGAAGGACAACGCCCAGGTCGGCCAACAGATATCCGTCACGCCATCGCTGTTCGCGACCAACACCGCACGGTTCCAGGTAGAGCTGGATTCGGACGATCAGCTCAACACGTTCATCGGGGCCTTCAGTGGCTCCGGCGGCCTATCGAACTTCTCTATCGGCTACACCATGGGGGCACTGACCCAGTTGCTTGGCGCGGAAGCAAAGATCTCCTACGTCGCGTCCGCGGCCATCGAGTACGAGCGCAAGTACGAGTCACGCAAGGACACTTGGGGAAAGAGCCATTCGGTGCTCGTCGAAGTCAAGCAGAACCTCAAGCAGTCCGGCGCGGGTAAGGTGGAGGTGAAGAAAGGCGCGGGTGGCACCGATGAGCTGATTCAGCTGGTGCGCGACTGGGCATGGAACACCCTTGAAACGCAGGTGGCAGATGCGGTGGAGAGCGCCCGCCTGCTCGCCCAGGGCAATGCCGACAACCCGGTATCGGCCACTAGCGACTTCTCGGCCACCTACGCCGAGGACACCATCGTCGAATGGACTACGCCGGTTTCCCGTTTCCTGCCGCGCTTCGATGCCGCCACCTGGAGCAAGGTCTATCACGAGATAGACAATCGCCAGCTGATGGTCACCTTCGAGTTGGTGGGCGACCCCAGCGACGAGGACGGCAAGCCACTGTTCCGCGACGTGGAAGTGACGGTCAGGTATCCCACGCGCACGACCGACAACACGTTCACGCTCGGCCTGTCCGGCGACCTGCCGGCAAGCCTCACCTACCTCGCTCCCGGCGGCGGCCAGTTCGTGCCGGAATACGAATACAAGTACCGCGTGAATTTCCTCAGCGGAGAGCCTTTCGTCTCGGACTGGATCAAGGATGACGCGACGCGCATCTCGTTCCGCCCCAACCAGTTCGGTATCCGCAACGTAAGTTTCATCGGCTCGGGCGTGCCTTTCAACTCCAACGGCAAGGGTGCGGTGTCGAAAATCTACATCGACTTCTTCGAGGCGCCACCGCAAGGCCAGAAGCCGAAGCTGCAAACCAAGGAGATGACCGCCAACGGTTCGGCCGTGGTGTTCAGCTCGACCTACCACGTTCCCGTGACCAACACTTACAACTACCGGCTCCGCTACCAGCTTCAATCCGGCGACGTGATCACCGTGCAGCCCAATGAGCAGTTCGGCTCCGAAAACGCCGATCAGATTTTCGTGCTGACGCCCGATGACCACCTCGCCAGCTTCTGTCTGCGTGCCATCAGCATGAAGGACTGGGGTTTCATGTCGATCGACGCCAATGCCACCTATTTCGACAATCAGAACCCGACCGAATCCACCCCGCCCTACCATAGCTGGGAGGGCTGGATCCCTGCGCCTCAACCGGGCCTCGCGACATCGCCGACCTGGTCGTTCGGTGCACGGCCCGATCCGCAAACGGCGTACTTCCGCTTGAACGGCCAGGTCATCTACGGTGATGGCGAGGTCTTTACGCTAACGAACGTCAACGTGCCCTTCAGCCGCGGCCCGCTGATCCTTAAGGGTAATGAGGAAGCCCACAGCGTTGAGATATTCACTAGCCAGATTAACTGGAAGGAGGTGAATCAGGTGACCGTGAACGTCTTCCAGATGCGTGCCGCGAACGGCCAGTTGCTTGGCCCTCAGGCCACATTCCCGCCGGAACGGATCGCCATGATCACCGCCAGGCGTGATGGCAATCCCACGGTCCTGGCAAACACCACGCGCAACTTGCTGCCTTATTCCGTCCTCGCCCCTTCCTCGGGGATGCAGCCCAAGTCGCTGCCGCTGTTCTATACGTTGTACCGGCCGCGGGATGGGAGCGAGGTGGTGTTCTACTTCAACGCGGACTACGTCATGAACGATGGCTCGGTGCGGGGCACCGGGGAGGTGAAGGTCACCAAGAAGTTGCAGATCCACCTGCCACCCGTGCCGGCCGACCAGCCGCCGGTCCCGCCGGGCACGATCCACGCTTTCGTGGTGGACGTGCTGGAGGCGGA
>JBCNOA010000398.1:0-3604 GCA_039594095.1 Dyella sp. | reverse complement strand
CCCCGGAGGGGAGCGGTGATGGAGGCGCGCCTTGTCTTGAGGTGGCAGCGGCGCCAAGCTCTGTGCTTTCCTTCGAGGAGCCACGCCGTGGATTGGGTCGACCTGCGCAGCGATACCGTGACCAAACCCACCCGCGCCATGCGCGAGGCCATGCTGCTGGCCGAGGTGGGCGACGACGTCTACGGCGAGGACCCCACGGTCAATGCCTTGCAGGCGAAGCTGGCGGACGGACTCGGTTTCGAAGCAGGGCTGTTCGTTCCCACGGGAACGCAGTCGAATTTGCTCGCGCTGATGTCGCATTGCGAGCGCGGCGACGAGTATCTGGTCGGCGCCGATGCGCACACCTACAAGTTCGAGGGCGGCGGCGCGGCGGTGCTCGGTTCGATCCAGCCGCAGCCGATTCCGCACGACGCCGACGGCACGCTGCCGTTGGACAAGCTCGCGGCGGCGATCAAGCCGGTCGATCCCCATTTCGCGCGCACGAAGCTGCTCGCGCTGGAGAACACCTGGCACGGTCGCGTGCTGCCACTGGACTACCTGCGCGCCGCGCAAGAGTTCGCGCGCGAAAGGCGGCTCGGGTTCCATCTGGATGGCGCGCGGCTGTTCAACGCCGCCGTAGCGGGCGGCGTGCATGCGCGCGAGATCGCCGGCCTGTTCGACACGGTGTCGGTCTGCCTGTCGAAAGGGCTCGGTGCGCCGGTGGGATCGGTGTTGCTGGGACCTGGCGCACTGATCGAGAAGGCCCGACGCTGGCGCAAGGTGGCCGGCGGCGGCTGGCGGCAGGCCGGGATGCTTGCGGCGGCCGGCATGTACGCCCTGGACCATCACGTCGCGCGGCTGGCCGACGACCACGCACGCGCCGCGGCGCTCGCCGCGCAGCTCGGCGATCTCCGCGGCGTGAAGCTGCTTGGGCATCACACCAACATGGTATTCGTGGACGTGCCGGCCGATCGCCTGCGCGAGCTCGACGCGCATCTGCGGGAGCGGCAGGTGCGCATCAGCATCGGCTATCTCCCGACCTTGCGGCTGGTGACGCATCTGGATATCGACGATGAGGGTGTCGAGCGCACGGTGGACGCATTCCGGACGTTCTTCGTCCATTGAATTCGCCGTAAATGGGTGCCAGCCGCGCGCATGGGAAGCGTCGCGATGACCCACTAAGCACGCTGAGCCGGCACACGCTCGCGGAATACGTTCATGGCCGTGGGCCGGCGTCCTGGCGACAGAGGAAGCTCCGTCGGGTGGCCGAGCGACATCAACAGCGCCACGGCGAGGTCGTCCCGATGCTCGGCGCCGATGGCGCGCTTCACCATGCTTTCGTCCCAGCCGTTCATCGGCGACGTGGCCAGGCCCAGGCTCTGCGCGGCAAGCATGAAGAAGCTCGCGGCGATCATGGCGTCCTTGATGGCGTATTCGCGCAATGCGCCGCGAGCGGCCAAGGCTTCCTGGAATGCCTGCGATTCGGCGGCGAAGAAGGCGATGAAATCTTCGCTCCAGGCGCCGTTGGCGCGGGCCTGAGCCCAGATGTCGGAGCGATCGCGCGTATGCGCCTGGCTATCGGCGAGAAAGACCACCATCACCGGCGCTTCCTTCGGCTGAGGCTGGCCGCCCGTGGCCTCGGCCAGCGCCCGGCGGCCGGGTTCGCTGGTGACGACCACGAGGTGGCGATCCTGCAGATTCCAGCTGGAGGGCGCGGCGAGCGCGAGTTCGACCAGTTCGTCGAGAATGGCCGGCGCGATCGGATCGGGACGATAGTGGCGCACGGCGCGGCGCCGGCGGATCGCCTCGGGAACGGTCAACGACAGCGGCAGTGCGGCGTGTTCGTCATAGCTCGCGAGCGCGGGCGCCGTCTGCAGCAACTGCGGAAAACGAGCCAGCGCTTCGCGTACGTACGGTGTCTCCATGTGCGCTTCCCAGGCGGCGCGATCGCGATAGTGCTCGCTGACCTGGAAGCGCGTGGGGTCGTCCTGGCGCTGGCGTACGCTATAGGCGAGTGCGCCGGGTTCGCGGGCGGTGGCATCGGCTAAGCCGGCGAGCAGCAGGCGCAGGGCATCTATCGCGTCCTCGCGGGCGTGCAGATCGGCGACGAAGATCATGGGTCGGGCTCCGTGTGGGGAGCCGTCAGGTTCGCTCAGCGCGCCCAGGGCGAATTGTAGAAATGCGAATGGTCGATGCCCGACCGGCGGAACTCGCCGGGCGTGAGGCCAGTGAGCTCTCGGAATTCGCGGATCTGCTGCGATTGATCGTGGTACGCCGAGTCCATCAACGAGGTCAGCGAAGCGTCCTGCGGCGCCAGAAGCAGCGCTCGGATGGAGCGGCGCAGGCGGGCGAGCCGCCGGAAGCGCGCGGGCGTCGAACCGGTGGCGGCGTAAAAGCGTTTTTCGAGTTGCCGCATGCCGATGCCCACGTCGTGCGCCGCGTCCGCCACGCTGGCGTGGCCTTTGAGGAGCCGATCGATCGCCGGGCCGAGCGCCGCGCGGTCGCGGGTGGCAGCAAGCCGTGCGAGGAAGAAGCGATCGAGCATGTCCACGCGGGCGGCCATCGAATCCGCGTCCGCCAAGCGCTCCAACAGGCCGTGCGCATCGCTCCATACGTCCTGCGCATCGACGAAGGCATCCGAAAACTCGGCTACCGCGGCGCCCGTCAACCGTTCGCCCATGCCCGCGCGGATGCGTACGGCGACGAAGCCGGTCGCTCCGTGCTGGAAAAGTTCGACCGGCCGCGTGCGGACGCAGGCGAAGTGTGCGCGCGGCAGCATCCGCGCGCCCCGTTCATCCAATGCGAAAGGCGTGCCGTAGTGAAAGAACAGCTCGAGCCCGCCGGGGCTGGGCATCAAGGGCAGCAGGCGCAATGTATCGGCACCTTCCCAGCTCCAGTAGCGGTCGATGACCGCGCGCAGCGGTGGAGCGGGAAGGCGATGGACGACGCGCATGCGCCCTTGCGGAGTCAGGCGAGAGGCTGGTCGAAGCGCTTGATGAAGTCGCGCACCTGCGGGTACACCACTTCGCGCCAGCGGCGGCCGCTGAAGATGCCGTAGTGGCCGGCGCCCTGGATGACCTTGTGCGCGCGGCGGTCGGCCGGAATGCCGCTGCACAGTTCGTGCGCGGCTTCGGTCTGGCCCAGGCCGGAGATGTCGTCCAGCTCGCCTTCCACCGTGAGCAGCGCGCTGCCCGTGATGGCGGACGGCGTCACGCGCTCGCCGCGTACGTCCCATAGACCGCGCGGCAGCAGAGCTTGCTGGAACACGGTGTGGATGGTGTCGAGGTAGTACTCGGCCGGCATGTCGAGCACGGCGTTGTATTCGTCGTAGAACTTGCGGTGCGCGTCGGCATCGTCCAGGTCGCCGCGCAGCAGGTTCTCGTAGAAATCCCAGTGCGAATTCAGATGGCGGCCGGGATTCATGGCGATGAAGCCGGCGTGCTGCAGAAAGCCCGGATACACCTCGCGGCCGCTGCCAGGGTAGTTCGGCGGCACGGTATGGATCACGTTGCCACGGAACCAGCTCAGCGGACGCGTGGTTGCGAGGTTGTTGACGCCGGTGGGATTGCTGCGCGGTTCGATCGGGCCGCCCATCATGGTCATGCTGAGCGGGGTCTTCTCGCCG
>JBCNOA010000397.1:0-3643 GCA_039594095.1 Dyella sp. | reverse complement strand
CTGCGCCACCGCCGCGGCGTCCGCGCGGGCGGGGGCCGCCTCGGCGTTGAGGGGGGTGCCGTTGGAGGGGGGCGCGGCTGACGTGGCGTTGGCGCAGAGGGCGCCTTGCGGGGGGGACAGTGTGTTTTTCGAGTTGCGGTATTTGTTTGGTGAGGGAGCGTTACGGCGCGAGTGAGCGGGTGGTTCTGATGGTGCAGGGGTGAATGGCCTAGCGCCCCGCGACCACCGCGACATCGCCACACGCAAAAAAAGAAACGCCCCCATACGGAGGCGTTTCCTCGAAACCGAGCGATGACCCGGATGGCGGTCATCCCTCTGCGATCCCCGCCAATCGCGGGAATCGATCCGACTTACTGCGGCACCTTCAACGGCGCGATCGTCTGGTACAGCGTGTTCCAGTACGTATTCGTGTACGGCACCATCTGCTCGGCGTAATTCCACCAGAAGAAGCCGCCCACGAAGCGCGGATCGTTGAACGTATTGACCATCGGGTAGTACGTCTTGATCAGGTTCGTCTGCACCGAAGTCGGCGCGCTCGTGCTGGAGGTGCCGATCTCGCCGAAGCCCACCTTGGCGTTCGGGAAGATGCCTTCCAGCGCCGTGAAGTCGGACGACCACGAGGGGTACAGGCCGGGGCAGTCCTGATACGGGTAGTAGCTGAAGAGCGCATAGTCCACGCTCTGGCGCACGCTCAGGGGCAGGAAGGTGGTCGGCCACGTCTTCCAGTAGTCGACGGGCTTTTCCCAGCAGTTGTTGCCCTTGCTGTCGTCGTTGTAATACAGCGTCACGGCGGTCTTGCCGCCCACGCCCTTCACGATCGAACTGGCGGCGGCGACCATCTGGCCGATCTGCGTTTCCTCGGCGTTGACCACCGTGTTGCTGCCGCTGGGATCCTGGCGCAGCCACTCGCCGTTGATCTCATTGGCGATCTCCCACACGTCGACCAGGCCGTTCAGGCCGTACACCAGCTCCTTGGTGCGCGAGGTGTACGTGTTGATGTCGGTGGGGAAGTAGTACGAGTCCATGATCTCGCCCATCACGTAAGCCACGGTGTGCAGCTTGACCAGGGCGGGGTAGTACTCGGCGGCGCTGGTGCCCGGATCGAACACCACGCGCACCGTCGGACGATACGGCAGCTTGCTGAGCGAGGTGAGGATGCCGTTGAGCTTGGACAGGTCGTCCAGCGTCACGCCGTAGATCGGTGCCTTGATGTTGGTGGCGACCTGGGCGTGGGCGTCCGAGGAGAGCGGAACGGAGCCGGCATAGAGCGCGGCGGAGGCGAGTAGCGAAGCAAAGAAAGTCTTGGCGGCGTATACGAGTTTTGTCATCGAATTCAATTCGCTTGCGTGGGCGATCCCTTGACCCGGTGAGCCGCGACGGCAGGGAGCCGCGGCAGTACGGCGGCCGCCCCCAGAAAGTCGGCGCGGCCGGGCTTAGGTCGTGCTTCCGCGCACTGATGCAGTTCTTCCGTACAACGGAACCCCAATCCCCAAGCGGAGCGCTTGAAGAGCAACGGAGGTCACCGCTGGGAGCGCCGGCGAAAACGGTTGGAACCACTGAGGAGCACGTCGCGCGACGAGACACCATCCGTCGCCGCACGCGTCTCCGCCCGTCCTGGAGAGCGGGCCGGACCGTAACACCCTGGAGACAACGCACCGGGTTTCGCTGGCGCCGGTGAGTCTAGTCAATCGACTAGGCGAGTGATGAAAATTTGGTTAGGGCGGAAAGGATGGATCGTGGCAATCCGTTTCCGCGGCGCACGGGTCTGTCGCGAGGCTGACGGACGGACGCCGCGCGCATGGTTTATCAGCGGCTTGCGTGAGCGTGGCGGCAACAGGTGTAACAGCCATGTGACACGCGAAACGTTCATGTTACGTCGCATGCGCGCCGCTCACGCGGGGCGCATGCGCATGGGGACTCGGGCTATGAAAACAGAATGCGCGGATCGCCGCGGCCATCCACGGCCGCGCATTCGTCCTCGCCCAACAGATGCTCGCGCGGATGGTCGATCACCTGCGCAGCGGCGGCCACCGCATGCGCCCATGTGCAGCGGTTGGCGAACAGCAATCCCGCCGCGTCGAGGGTGCCGCCGCGATTGATGTAACCCAGCGCCACGGTCTTCGCCGGTCCCTCGTCGATGCGCCGCAGTGCGCCGAGGAACGGCTCGGGCCGCGTGTGGACCAGAAGCACGCGCGACACGCCGGCAGGAAAGTAGCGAGTCACCGTGTGGTCGTCGTGCACATAGGCCGCCTCGGTCTCGTCGCGAGCCGTGCGGAAGCGGCCCGGCTCGCCCAGGTAGGCGAGCGATGCCGTGACGCCGCGCTCGGCGAGCCGCGCATGCGCGCGCACCGCTTCCTGCAGCGGGTACGCGCCGGTGGCGACGAGTTGCAGGTTCGCGGACGCGTCGCCGGCGAGCCATACCGCGCCATCGCGCGCCAGTGCCTGCGCCTGCGCGCGCGTCAGTGCGTGGGGCACGCTGCGCTTGGGCACCACCATCGCGGTGATGCATCCCTTCTGCGCGTACGCATGCGCCAGCGCCGCCGCGGCGCTAGCCGCATCCGGCGGAAACACCACGCGAGAGACGTCGGCCATTTCGCCGAGCAGGGCCTCGGCCAGCGTCGGATCCTGATGCGACTGTTCGTTCTTGCCGTTTTCCCAGGTGTGCGAGGTGAGCACGATCGGCATACCCAGCCAGCCGGGCGGCCGCCCGGCCTGGCCGAGGTGGCGCGCGAAGGTGAGTTCCTGCCGGATCGCGCCGAGCATCTTCGGCGCGAAGGCTTCGTAGGTGACGACGAGATTCAAGCCGCCCTTGTTGGCCAGCGCGGCGCACACCACAGTTTCCTCGTTGAGCGCCGTGATTACCTTGCCGGTGCGCGACTCGGCCACGCCGTTCTCCGGCTCCTGCACGCGGTGCTTGAGATAGTCGAGCGTGCGGTCGAGTTTGTTGCTGCGCAGTTCGTCCGGATTGCCCACGCGCACGCGCAGGCCCGGGTTGGCTTCCACGATGGTGACGAATTGCTCGTCCAGCGCTTCCATCGGCGAACTCTCGCCGCCGGGCGCGCGGTCCGGCACCAGTGGCACGATCGGCATCTCCACCTGACGGGTGGCGAGCGCATGGTCGCGTTCGCGTACGCGGTGTTGAGCGTCGTGCGTGTTGAGGATGTCGATCGCCTCGGTGAGCTCGCGAGGCGGCACGAACAGCGCGGCACAGCCCTGGTTGAACAGCGTGCGCGCTTCGCCGTGCGTGGCCGGGGAGCCGGGCAGCGGCAGATTGTGCGCCGCGTTGGTGCCGGCGTTGGGAAAGCCGTAGCCCTTCACTGTCTCGGCAATGCCGTAGGGCAGGCGAACTTCGAGATCTTCGTCCTGCGCGTTGGCGCTGGCGCGCATTTCCATCGAGGCGATGCCCCAGGCGATGCTCGCCGGATCGCGCCCGTCCAGGCCCAGCGGATCGAAGCCGTTGAGGCGCAGATGGCTTTCCAGCCAGCGCTCGCCGCCCTGCTGCGCGATCTGGCTGCGCTGCTCGATCCGCCGGCCGTTGAGCACGATGATCGGCGCGACCAGGCCGCAGTCTTCCGCGCGCCACCAGCGCGGCGCCCAATCGCTGCCGCGCTGTTCTTCGAAGGCGCCGTCGGTGAGAAAGGCC
>JBCNOA010000396.1:0-3652 GCA_039594095.1 Dyella sp. | reverse complement strand
TGTCGAAATCCATGCGCGCCGGCAGCGGCTTGCGCGCGATCTCCGCGCGGGTCGGCGCCAGCGGATAGAGGCGGTAGCCGCACATCGAGTCCTGGATGTCCAGCGACAGCGTCTCCACCCAGACGAAGAAGTGCGTGACGTAGCGGCCGTACAGGCGCGCGCGCGGCACGCTGTCGTCGTACACGGGCTTGCCGCAGATCATCGCGCGCGGATCGGCTTTGGCCTGGGCCAGGAAGCGCGGCACGTCGGCCACGTCGTGCTGGCCGTCGGCGTCGATCTGCAGGGCGTGCGTATGGCCGGCCTCGTGCGCCGCGACCAGCCCGGCGGTGAGCGCGCGGCCCTTGCCCTGGTTCTCGGGCAGGCGCAGCAATCGGATGCCATCCTCGGCGGCGAGCGCATCGAGCACGGCGCGCGTGGCCGCATCGCTGCCGTCATCCACCACCAGCACGGGCAGGCCGTGCGCGCGCAGCGCCCTCGCGGTGGCCGCGATGGTGTCCTTGTGGTTGTAGATCGGGATCACCGCGCAGGGCGAGAACGCCGCCTCCGCGGCGTGGGCACGGGCATGCATGGCGTGGCCGTGCTCAGCGTTCGAGCAGCGTCTTCACCGTGGCGACCACGTCGCCTACGGTGCGCACGCTCTTGAAGTCCTCGGGCTTGATGCGGGTGCCGGTCATGTCCTGAACGTGGATGGCCAGGTCGACGGCGTCGATGCTGTCCAGCTCCAGATCGGTGAACAGGTGCGCGGCCGGCGTGACGCGGGCCGGTTCGATCTCGAAGGTGTCGAGCAGCACCTGCCGCAGGCGGGCAAGGATGTCCTCGTCGCTGATGCCGGTGGCCATGATCGTGCTCATAGAAGGGTCCCTATTCCTGTACGCGCCCGGTACGTTCCCTGTCGCGTCGTGCGATGCCCATCGGCCGGCCGTGCCCGCGCGGACAAGCACGGGTACGCGACGGCGTCCTGGTCAGACGTAGCCGTAATCTGCTTTTTCGTTGAATCGACTACCCGCGAAGCGGGTCCCCTAAACATCGGCCTGCCGGTCAGGCAAGGCTTACCGCTTGTTACGAAAGAACTTACTTTACCAGAATCGCCCGCCGTGGACTCTCCCCCGGAAGTCCCGGACGCGGGGATCAGGCCGCGCGCAGATCGCGTGCCAGCGCGGCCATGCGATCGCGCTGGGTGCGGATCAGCGCGAGCTGCCCCAGTACCAGCAGCGCCGTCTCGTCGTCCGCAGCATCCGGCAGCGGTGCATCCGGGGGCGCATCCTCTCCTGAAGGCCCGATGTCCTCGACGAGGCTGTCGGCCAGCCGCTCCAGCTCGCGGACGGTCCGCGCACCGGCCGCCAGCGTGGCGTCGCGCGCCGGCCCCGCAGCCAAGGCCTGCCGGTTCGCGCCCAATGCGGACAGATGCCCGAGCAATCCGTGCGCCGCCGCGAGAAAGCGCAGCAGCGCCTCGCTACCCTGGCGATGCCGGCCCGGCTCGCGGTGCATGTTGGAAAGCACGCCGCTGAGGTTGGCGTCCGCGTTGTGGGCGTCGCGGCGCGCGACGCGGTAGGGGAGGTCGTCGCGCCGGCCGTGTGCGTATTGCTCCAGGATGCGGGCCAGGTAGCGGGCCTCGCAGCGCACCGTATCGGCCAGCACCAGGTCCAGGCGCCGTCCCTGCCAGTCCGGCAGCACCAGGTGGATGGCCAGCGCGGCGATCCCCACGCCGATCAGCGTGTCGATCAGGCGGGGCCACATCACCTCGTAGCCGTTGCCCACCTGGTTGAAGCACAGCACCACGAACAAGGTGATCGCCGCCGTGGCCAGGGTGTAGCGGCGTTGGCGCCCGGCGAAGAACACCACGCCGGACACGATCAGCAGCGGGACCTGGGCCGGGCCGAACGGCAGCAACCGCAGCGCCGCCCATCCGGCGACGAGACCGGCGAGCGTGCCGGTCATGCGTTGCAGCAGCCGGCGCCGCGTCGCGCCGTAGCTGGGCTGGCACACCAGCAGCGTGGTCAGCAGGATCCAGTAGCCATTCTGCGGATGCACCACGCGCAGCACGCCGTAGCCGGCCAGCAACGCCAGCGCGAGGCGCAGCGCGTGGCGGAAGCGGAACGAGCTAGGCGTGAACTGAATGCGGATGCGCTCCCAGGCTTCGGCCAGCGTGGCGGGTCCGGGGTCCTGCAGGGCGCTTTCGTCCCCCTGGGCCGGGCCGGCCTTCGGCCGCTCCTGTTCCAGCAGGGACTGGATGGCTTCCATGTTGCGGAGAAGCGCATCGAGCGAGTGCAGCAGGTGCGCGGCCGGCGGCGCGGCCTGCGCATGCAGGAAAGCGACGGCGCCATGGACATCGTCCAGCGCGGCGCGGGCATCGCCCGAAGCGTGCAGCGGCATGCGCAGCCGGAGCGTGTCGGCGCGCTGGCGGCAAAGCGCGGCGTGGCGGAGCAGCAGGTGCTCGCAGCGGAACAGCACGTCGCTGTGGAAAAACGCTTCGGCCAGAGCGTCGTAGGGATGGTGGGAAGAGCTGACGCGCTCGTGGATGTCCTGCGCGGCGAAGTAGAGCCTCAAGCGTTCCGCCGTAGGGCCGCGCGGACGACGCGGGCCGATGCGGTCGATCAGGATCAACCGCGTCTCGTTGAGCGCCTGCACCACTTTTTCGTTGCGCATGGCCAGGTCCAGCTGCATGGCCTCGCGATCGGCTCCCGGCAGCGGCGCGAACAGCGCGGCCTTGCCTTCGAGATAGCCGGCCAGGGCATCGAAGGTGCGGGCCAGGGCATGGCGCACCGCCTGCTGCGGCGACAGCGCGCTCCACAGCAGCGACAGCACGCCGTACCAGGCCGCGCCGGCCAGCAGCAGCGCCGGCTCATGCAGCGGGCCGGCATGCGCGACCGCGTCCGCGCCGATCATGGTGTAGACCGACAGCAGCAGGGTGGCGCCGGCGATGGTGGCGTAGCGATGACTGGCCGCGCCGAGCATGACCAGCGCGAACGTCGCCAGCGGCAGGCCGAGCGCGAACAGCACCGGATGTGGCATCAACACCTGCACGGCCGTAGCGGCGATGGCGAAGCAGGCCAGCGTCACCAAAAGCGTACCCAGGCGGCTGCGCCAGTGGTCTTCGGTCTCGGCGAGGGCGCAGGCGATGACGCCGAGCAGGGCCGGGATGGCATCGGCGAAGCGGTCTTCGGCGAGGCAGTAGAGGACCACGCCGCCGAGGCCGAGCAGGACGCGCAGGCATTCGGCGTAGCGGTCGGAGCCGCGGAGGCGGCGCCAGAGTTCGAGGGATGTGGGGAGGGAGGACGGGATCACATTGGGAAGGATATGACGTGGTGGCGCTTGTTGTGTGGGGGATGTTTGGGCGCCCAGGGATTGCTCTCTTTTGTTTGCCGTGTGGGCGTAGATTGGGTGAGGGCGCGGCGGCGTAGGTTGGGGTGAGCTTGCGAACCCAATGCGAGGCGCTGACGATTGCCTCGTCCGTTCTACTCGTCATTCCGGGGTAGGTCGAAATTCAGTGGCGATGCCGCTCGGTGGCCGCCTCGTCGCCAGGTTGTCTCGCCCGTTGGGCGAGGGTTTCGCTCTCCTGCCGGAGAGCGAGTTACTTCTTCTTTGCTTGCCCAAAGAAGAAGTAACCAACCCCGAAAAGGGGGCAAGGAAGAAAGGGCACCCTGCGCGGCGC
>JBCNOA010000395.1:0-3670 GCA_039594095.1 Dyella sp. | reverse complement strand
GCCGGGCACTCTCGCCGCGTGCCTTGCCCACCATGATCGCGCCCCGTTCTTCGGCGCTCAGATGGCTGTAATGCTGTCCCATGCATCACCTTGTCGTGGGGTGGTGCACTTGATGTTAGAGACCGCCCTATTTGGACAATCAACAGCGTGATCCCCGCCATCTGGGCATGCTGGACGTCGCCTTCTTCAATGCCAAGTTCAATGTCTCTAGCGAGCACACGCGCGCATGGATTCAATCATGGAAGCAACAGGCGCCCCATAGTGCTTTCGCATTGGCCGCCAGCGGCATGCAATACCTTGCTGCCGCTGAAGCGGCGCGGGGAGATGGTTATGCGCAGCAGCTGACCGGCGATCAGATTGCGGGTATGCGCAAGTTCGTCGCGCTCGCTCGTCAGGATCTGGATCGGGCCGCGCAGTTACAGCCGGCCATGACTCCTGCCTACTACAACATGATTATCGTCGGCTCGCTGATCGGGGATGACGACTACATGGCCGATGCCGCCCAACGCGGGCTGGCCGCCGATCCGACCAATTTCTCCATCCGCGCCAATCGGATGGATCGAGCTTCGCCGCGCTGGGGCGGAAGCATCCGCGCCCAGACCCGTCTGGCCGAGCAGGCCATGGCGCTGGCGGAGCAGGCCCCGCTGCTGAGGCTGATCCCGACGCAGATCCCCGCAGACCCTGCCGAATGCAATTGCCTGCCCGATCCGGTCTCGCGCCTGCTGCCCGCTGTGGACCAAGGTGCGGCCATGTCGGATCTGCGGCTGCTGGCGAACGTGGCCTATAACAATAATGCCAGCCATCTTGCCGTGATCCTCTATTCGGAAGCACTGCGCTTCAATCCATTGGACGCGGACAGCCTGCGGTGGCGCGCCAAAATGCTTGGCACCCTGGGCGATTCGCCATGGGCGCTGCAGGGCATCGAACGCACCGCTCAACGCCACCCGGACAATCTGGATGTCGCCCTCGCCCTGGGCCACGCCTATCGAGATGCCGGCAAGCCGGCGCAGGCAGAGGCTGCGTTCATCGCCCTGCTCCAGCGCGCGCCGGACCATCCGAAGGGGATGGCCATGTTGGGCGACCTGTATTCGCACGAAGCGAAGCAGCCGGACAAAGCCATGGCGATCGCCGACAAATTGATTGCCTCCTACCCGGAGGATCCCGACGTATACATCATCCGCGCCTGCGTTCAGATGGACCATCAGCTGCCAGGCAGCTACGAAACCATCGAGTACTTCCTGGATCACTTCGGCAACCGAGACGATCAGGCTAAGGTCGTGCGCAAGATGCAGGAGTTCCTCGCACAGCATCCCAGGCCCGGTCGACCCGTCTCGCCCCCGTGACCAGCGCAACCGACCGTAGCCGGCATTGCCAATCTCCGCCAACCCGCACCGGGCCTGAGCCCGAGGCACTTATCCACTGACCTATGCACAAACCTATGCACAATTTGTTGGGTTGACCAGTCCCACCCAGCCCTATATGTTGTGCCCCGTCGGTGCCTCTCTCAGACCCACGGTCGGATTGGCTTAATAGGGAATCCGGTGCGAATCCGGAACTGCCCCGCAGCGGTAAGCGGAAACGAAAGCTCCCATCGCACTGGCCCGGAGGGCTGGGAAGCGGGGGCGAGTAGGTCGGATCGGTCGGCGACGAACGATCCATGTCTGCGAGTCCGAAGACCTGCCGGCACATCGCGACCCTCTGCGTCGCGGTGAGTGATGGCGGCTTCCGCGGGGAGGCGCGTCGTGGCGCGGGGCTTTCGCTCCGCCGCACGGCCGTCCGCGCTGGAAACGCCTTCGCCTCAGCCCTGCGCGCGGGAGCAGGTCGTTGAAGCCCTTGGCCTGGAGCGATGCCGCCATGCACCCCATCGATACCAACTCGCGCGAGCGCACCGACGACCGCGCGGACGCATCCGCTTTCTCCGCCGCCAGCGCCGAAGCCGCGCGCATGGAAGCCGTCGCGGAGACCCCGTTCGCCCTGACCCCACCGCATAACCCCGGCCAGATGCGCGTGACCAAGCGCAACGGCGGCCAGGAAGTGGTGGACGTCAACAAGATCGTCCGCGCGGTGACTCGCAGCGGCGAAGGCCTGCACGCGGTCGATCCGCTGCGCGTGGCCCTGAAGACCATCGGCGGGCTCTATGACGGCGCCACCACGCGCGAGCTGGACGAGCTGTCCATCCGCACCGCCGCCGCGCTCACCGCCGAAGAGCCCGAGTACGGCCAGCTCGCCGCGCGCCTGCTGGGCGCGTATATCGACAAGGAAGTGAGCGGGCAGGAAATCCAAAGCTTCTCGCAGTCGATCGCGCGCGGCGGCGAGCTCGGCATCCTCAACGATCGCCTGCGCGACTTCGTCGCCGCCAACGCCCGCAAGCTCAACGACGCGATCGATCCGCTGGCCACCCGCCGCTTCGAATACTTCGGTCTGCGCACCGTCTACGACCGCTATCTGTTGCGTCACCCGCAGCTGCGCAAGGTGATCGAGACGCCCCAGTACTTCTTCATGCGCATCGCCTGCGCGCTGGGCGGCAACGAGATCGGCGAGACGCTGGAACTGTACCGCCTGCTTTCCTCGCTGGAATACATCGCCAGCTCGCCGACGCTGTTCAACGCCGGCACCGCGCACGAGCAGCTGAGCTCCTGCTTCCTGCTCGACTCGCCGACCGATTCGCTGGAATCGATTTACGAGAAATACGGCGACGTGGCCAAGCTCAGCAAGTTCGCCGGCGGCATCGGCCTGGCCTACTCGCGCGTGCGCTCGCGCGGCTCGCTGATCAAGGGCACCAATGGCCATTCCAACGGCCTGGTGCCTTGGCTGAAGACGCTGGACGCTTCCGTCGCCGCCGTGAATCAGGGCGGCAAGCGCAAGGGCGCCGCCTGCGTGTACCTGGAGCCGTGGCACGCGGACATCGAGGAATTCCTCGAACTGCGCGACAACACCGGCGACGAGGCGCGCCGCACGCATAACCTCAACCTCGCCAACTGGATCCCCGACGAATTCATGCGCCGGGTGGAAACCGACGGCGAGTGGTCGCTGTTCGATCCGAAGATCGTGCCGCACTTCGTCGACAGCTGGGGAGAGACCTTCGAGCGCGCCTACCGCGAGGCCGAAGCCGCCGGCCTGGCCGTGAAGAAAGTGAAGGCGCGCGAACTGTACGCGCGCATGCTGCGCACCCTGGCCCAGACCGGCAACGGCTGGATGACGTTCAAGGACCGCAGCAACGCCACCAGCAATCAGACGGCGAAAGCCGAGAACGTCATCCATCTGTCCAACCTGTGCACCGAGATCCTCGAGGTGACCAACGCCGGCGAGACCGCGGTGTGCAACCTCGGCTCGGTGAACCTGGCGCGCCACGTGGTGGACGGTGTGTTCGACTTCGACAAGCTCGCCGCCACCGTGCGCACCGCCGTGCGCCAGCTCGATCGCGTGATCGACCTGAACTTCTATCCGATCGACACCGCGCGCACTGCCAATATGAAATGGCGCCCGGTGGGCCTGGGCGTGATGGGCCTGCAGGACGTGTTCTTCAAGCTGCGCCTGCCGTTCGACTCGGCCGAGGCACTGGCACTGTCCACGCGCATCGCCGAAGAGATCTATTTCCACGCACTGTCCATGTCCAACGAGCTGGCCCGCCAGCACGGTGCGCACCCGGGCTTCGGCGAGAGCCGCGCGG
>JBCNOA010000394.1:0-3677 GCA_039594095.1 Dyella sp. | reverse complement strand
GCCGACCTTGTCATGGGCTGGCTTGAACGCTATTTAACCCAGGCCGTTGGGCGATGGCGAAGTGCCTTCAGTGACGATCAGGCCCGCCGATGCGCGCTGCCCGTAGTACTCAGCCATCAGCGCATTGGGGGTGTTGGCATCGACGGCACGGCTGCGCGTCATGGGCGCCATAACGGCACGGTTGGCGAGTTGAATCGAAGCTGTGTCGAGAGGGTCGAAAAGCATGAGAGTCCTCGAGTGCGTGTGGAGTATTGGAAAATCGGTGTCAGGAGGTCGGCGGCAGGTAACTGGGCCTGGCCGCCGTCAGTCCCTGCTTGACCTGCTGGGTGAGCTCATCGGCGAGCACCTCATCAAGCCCCCCTTCGAGTCCGTCGAGCGCGCGCCTGACGATATCCTCGGGGCTGGACTTCGGGACATCGAAACCGCGTGTAAGGTCGGTGTCCACGTAGGCCATATGCAGTGCCAGCACCTGGGTCTTCTGCGCCGCCAGCTCGTTGCGCAAGGCATTGGTGAGCGACCAGGCGGCAGACTTGCTGGCCGAATAGGCGGCCAATTCGCCACCGTTTACCCATGAGGCGACCGACAACACATTGAGCAGCGCGCCACCGCCGTTGGCCTTGAGGATCGGTGCGAAGGCCTTGCTCACACGCAACATGGCGAAAAAGTTGGTCTCGAAGAGGCGTCGCGCGACGTCTTCGCTGTCCGGCGCAAAGAAGCCGCCGGGTTGGGCGATGCCGGCGTTGTTGATCACGAGCGTCACATCCGAGGCCCTCTCCACTGCGGCCGCCACATCGTCCGGACTGGTGACGTCGAGGCGAAGGGGCTCAACGCCCGCTAGCGTGACGGCTGCGGGATCGCGCACGCCGGCGTAGACCTTGCGAGCCCCACGCGCGAGCAGCTCGCGCGTAAAGGCTAGACCTATGCCGCGATTGGCACCCGTGACCAGGACAACAGCGTTTTCAATCTTCATGAGTGGCATCCAGAAAATAGGGGCTTACTTGATCTTGACGACGACTTTTCCCTTGGCGCGACCGGTTTCGACATAGCTCAGGGCCTCATTGGTCTGCTCAAAGGAGAAGACACGATCCACCACGGGACGGATCACACCGTCCTCCACGAGCCGTGTGATTTGCCGCAGCTGCTGTCCATTGGCACGCATGAACAGGAACGCGTACTTCAGGTCGCGACGGATCGCTTCTTTCCTGACCTTGGCACTTAGCAGACGGATGATGAGGCGAACGAACCACGGTGCGCCGATGCCTTTGGCGAACGCGGGATCCGGCGGTCCCGAAATGGAGATGAGTGAGCCTCCGGCACGCAGCACGCGCAGGGATTTCGTGAGCGCCGCCGCGTCCTGGCTATGCAGGACCACGTCGTAGTTTTGGAGCACCTTCTCGAAATCATCTTTCCTGTAGTCGATGACGATGTCCGCGCCGAGATTCTTCACCAGGGCGATGTTGGCGTTGCTCGTCGTGGTGGCGACCGTCGCACCAATGTGCTTGGCCAACTGGATGGCGAAGGAACCGACGCCACCCGAGCCGGCCTGGATAAAGACCTTCTGGCCTTTTTTGAGATGAGCCTGCTCAACAAGCGCTTGCCATGCTGTCAAGCCAACAAGCGGAAGCGATGCCGCTTCCTCCATGGTGAGATTCGAAGGCTTGGGCGCGACGTCGTTTTCGTTCACGGCAACGAACTGCGCGAACGTACCAATACGATGGTCAGTTGGCCGCGCGTAGACTTCGTCGCCGACCTTGACTTGCCGTACCTGTGATCCGACGCGTGTTACGACGCCGGCCACGTCATGGCCCAGTACCAGCGGCAGCCGGTAAGGTAGGATCAGCTTGAACTCACCGCTTTTGATTTTGGAATCCAGCAGGTTCACGCCTGCGGCGTGTACCTCGATCAGCACCTCGTTGTCCCGAAGCTCCGGCGTTGGCACTTCGCCCTGTCGCATCGGTTCTTTCTTGCTGTACCGATCAATGAAGAATGCTTTCATGTGCTTTTCTCTCGTGAAGGTATCGGGTAAGAAGCCACTCAGGCTTCCAGTCGCAGGTCTTTCCGAACCCCGGCATCCAGTACACTGGCGGGCGCAAATCGGCGTAGCCATCGCATGCGGCTGGCTAGTCCCGGCGCATAGCGGATCTTCGGATGGTCGGCCGCGGCTGCCTTCAGTACGATCTCGGCGACAACCTCGGGCCCATCGGCGCCGACGAGCACTTCTTTGACTCGGCGTTCTACACCCGCGCGAACCTCGCGATAGACGTCCAGGGGAGCATCAGGCTTCATCACATTCGCTTCGAACGGCGTGTTGATGTAGGCAGGCTCGACCACGGAGACATGGATGCCCAACGTGCGCAGTTCATGGTCGAGTGCTTCCGAATAACCTGCGACGGCGTGCTTGGTGGCTGAATACAGCGCCATGTAGGGCATGGGCAGGAAGCCAAGCACGGAGCCGATGTTGATGATGCGGCCACTGCGCTGTTGTCGCATGTGGGGAACGACGGCGCGCGTCATCCGGACGATCCCCATGAAGTTGGTATCGAAGATCGCTTTAGCCTGTTCGATGGAGCTTTCTTCAGCGGCCGCCGGAGCCACACCGAAGCCGGCGTTATTGACGAGCAGGTCGATACGGCCGGCTTGTCGCAAGACGTCTTGGACGACCGCGTCAACGGATTCGTCACGCGTGACATCCAACGTCAGCATCTCAAACAGTCGTCCTGTGGAAGCCGGACGTCTGCTGGTGCCGAAGACGGTATATCCCGCTCGGGCAAGTCGGTCGGCGGTGGCTTCGCCGATCCCTGAAGACGCCCCGGTAACCAGGGCGACACCTTTACGTTGCTTGCTCATGATTCAAAGTTCCGCTGGGCAGGGGCCCGTTTCGTGGCCGATAGTTACTATCGATTCGATATGGACTATAATCCCGGCCCAGAAGAAAGTCACTATCGAAATGATATGAACGGCGAAGCGCCCTGTAACGAACCCTGTCCGATCGCCCGCAGCCTGGCTGTCGCGGGCGACGCGTGGAACCTTCTCATCCTGCGGGACGCCCATGCGGGGCTCACGCGATTTGACCAGTTCCGCAAAAGCCTGGGGATCGCACCGACCATCTTGACCAAGCGGTTGGCGACGCTGACCGACGAGGGGATGCTGGAGAAACACCGCTACTCCGAGCACCCACCGCGCGAGGAATATCGGCTAACGGCGGCAGGCCGCGATTTCCTGCCGATCCTCTTCATGATTGGGACATGGGGACGTCAACATCGTGCCGGTGGCGAGCTGACACGGTTCCTCGACGCGGAGTCCGGCACCGAGATCAAGGCCGTGGCTATCGACGAAGTCACCGGGGCAAAGATTGGGACGCGGCCGATACGGGCCGTAACGCCAGAAGAGAGCGCTCCATAGGTACAGGCTTACAGGCGCAATCGGCGCCAAGTTCTGCTTCAGGCAAATCGGACCCGCCGACCTTCCTGAAAAAAGGTGGGCGCAGGGAGCCGCTCGAGCCGAGGGGTAACCCTGAACACCTGACCACTTTCCTCCGTAGCGCTCTTGATCTTCCGGGTCCCCTTCGCGGCGGTGAGGGCTGGCCGATCAGGCCGCCGCAGGCGGGCGGGGACAGGACGTCCCCGCCTTTTCGATCAGGGCAGGATGCCCTGTCGAAAAGCCCGGCCAGCCCTCAA
>JBCNOA010000393.1:0-3684 GCA_039594095.1 Dyella sp. | reverse complement strand
GACGGCGCTTGGCTTCGGACAAGCGGAAGGCCATGAGCATCTGCTGCGGCGTGGCGTGATGGCGCGCCTGGAACTGGCGCAGGAAATGGAAGGGGCTCAGGCCGGCCACGGCAGCGAGCTCCTCCAGCGTGAGGCGATCGCCGAGGCGTTCGCGCAGGCATTCGATGACGGGGCCGAATCGCGAAGGCGCCTCCGCGCGTGCGGCCCGCGGCGCGCGCGCATGGCGGCCGAACGCCTGCAACAGCTCCAGCATGAGCCCGTCGAAGGCCAGCGGCTCGCGTGCCTGCCATAGCGCGTCGAGCAGCGCGGTGACGCGCCGTGCGCCGGCCACGTCGGTGCGCACGGCATCGTCGAACCACCAGCCCGGCTCACCGGTGATCTCGTCCACGGCCGACGGTTCGATGTAGACCATGCGGTAATGCCAGCCGCCCTCCGTTTCGGCGCGGCCGGTGTGCAGCTCGTCGGGATTCATCATGACCAGCGAATCCGGCGGCGCGAGGTGGTCGGCGCCCCGATAGCGGAAGCGCTCCACGCCCGACTCGATCGCACCCAGGCCGAAGCCGTCGTGCATATGCGGCTCGAACGCGTGGCGCACGATGTGCGCCCGGTACAGCTCGATGCCCGGACGATGGGACGGCAGGCGGAATTCGGCCGAGTCCGCGGGGGAGTCGAAGTGGTGGGGCACGCCTTGCATGCGCGCATGATGGCATGCCCACGAGGTGTCCGTAGGCTGCAGCTGGCTGCGAGTGAGGCCTAGTGTGGAGCGGAAAGAGCAGGCTGGCCCGGCGCGCTTTCTGTGTCTGAGATCAGGCCAGGGCCTTCAGCCGCTGGCGTGTCAGCGGACCGAAGCGCAACCGTTCGCAGAGGTCGTCCAGCAGCGCGGCCTTCGCCCCGCTCCATGCCAGCGCATCGGCGGCCGTGGAGATCGGCGCATCCAGCGCGATGCGGGTGAGGCGCCGATAGAGCAGCGCGGCTTCGCGGTGTTCGCGCAGCTTCTGCGCGCAGCTGGCGGCGCCGCGGATGCGCAGGAACGGAACCTCGTCCACGCGATCGAGCAGCGCGTCGAGGCTGCCGAAATGGGCGAGCAGGGCAGCGGCGGTCTTCGCGCCGATGCCGGGCACGCCGGGAATGTTGTCGACCGCATCGCCGCACAGCGCGAGATAGTCCGCTACCTGGTGCGGATGCACGCCGAGGCGCTCGTGCACGCCAGCGGGTCCCCAGCGCAGGTTGCGCGCGTAATCCCACTGTTCGTCGTGTTCGCCCAGCAGCTGGCCGAAGTCCTTGTCGGCGGAGACGATCACGCTGCGGAAGCCGTGCCCGCGCAAGCTCCACAGCGAGCTGCCGATCAAGTCGTCGGCTTCGTAGCTGTGGTCGATCAGCACCACGACGCCGAGCGCGAGGGCGATCTCCCGGCACAGCACGAACTGCCGTTCCAGCTCCGGCGGCGGCAGTTCGCGGTTCGCCTTGTAGGCCGGATAGATCGCGTTGCGGAACGAGGTGGTGAGCGAGGCGTCGAATGCCACCGCGATGTGCGCGGGCTTGGCGCGTTCCAGCAATTCGCACAGGAAGCGGGTGAAGCCGTGCACTGCATTGACGGGATGGCCGTCGATGTCGGTGAACTCGTCCGGCATCGAATGCCAGGCGCGGAAGACGTAGAGGCTTCCGTCGACGAGGTGAGCGGATGGCGCGTTCATGCCGTCCACGTGCTGAGCAGATCGTCGAGCGCAGGACGGTCGCGATCGGGCACGTCCAATTGCGGCGTGCCGACGTGCACGAAGCCGACCACGTGCTCGTGCGAAGCGAGGCCGAGCATACGGGCGACCTCGGCGTCGTAGGCTGCCCAACCGGTGAGCCATTGCGCGCCCAGGCCAAGCTGCGAAGCGCCCAGCAGCAGGTTGTAGGCGACGCAGCCGGCGCTGAGCTTCTGCTCGATCTCCGGCACCTTGCTGCCGAGATCCAGGCGCGCGACCACCACGATGACCAGCGGCGCGAAGGTGTAGCGGCGACGTTCTTTTTCGCGTTTCGAATCCGGCAGGGCCGGATCGCGGGCTTCGGCCAGCGCGGCCAGGCGTTCGCCGAAGCGCAGCTTGTCGTCGCCGCGCAGCAGCATCAGGCGGAACGGCACCAGCTTGCCGTGGTCCGGCACGCGGATGGCCGCTTCCAGCAGCGCGCGCAGCGTCGCCTCGTCCGGCGCAGGCCCGCCCAACTGGGCGACAGGCACGGAATGGCGATGCAGCAGCGGCTGAAGCGGGGAAGGCATGGGCGGATCCTGGAAACGCAAAGCGCTCATGCTACCCGCCGCGCGCGAGGGAGGCGACTCGCATCGGCGCGGGGTGACCTTCCGCTAGGCGGTCAGCGGCAGGCGGAACGAGCCGGGCAGCAGCGCCTTCACAGTGGTTTCCTGCGTCTTGCCGTGCAGGTTGCCCAGCACGACCGGCATGGCCTGGTCGCAAAGTTCCGCCATCACCTGGCGGCAGGCGCCGCAGGGGCTGATCGGGCCTTCGGTGTCGCCGATCACGGCGAGACGGACGAAGTCTCCCGGCTTGCAGCCGGCGGCGATGGCAGCGAACAGCGCGGTGCGCTCGGCGCAGTTGCACAGTCCATAGGCGGCATTCTCGACATTGCAGCCGAGAAAGTGACGGCCGTCGCGCGTGGCGAGCGCTGCGCCGACGAGGAAACGCGAGTAAGGGGCATAGGCCTGCTGGCGGGCCTCGCGAGCGAGTTCGAGCAGGTGATCGGTCACGGCTTGCACGGACACTTGGGATCTCCATCGGGGATCCCCGCGGCAACCCTGCGTTCGGGCGGCGGGCTGCCGGCGGTGGGCCAGTCTAGCGCCATCGGGCGCGGAGGGGGCAAGCGGAACCGCCGTAGGGGGCGCCAACCCGCTCGGTTCTGTCGTTAAGATGCGGAAACCTTTCCGCAGGGGATGCACGATGCCGATCACCGTGGCCGCATTGCGAGAGACCGCCGCCGGCGAACGCCGCGTCGCGATCACACCCGAGGTGGCAAAGAAGTTGCGGGGCAAAGGGCTGCGCGTGCTGCTCGAGCACGGCGCCGGCGCGGCCGCGGGCTTCCCGGATGCCAGCTATCCGGACACGGAGTTCGCCGACGCGGCAGCTGTGCAATCGCAGGCGGACCTGCTGGCCTGCGTGCTGCCGCCGGACGATGCGGTATGGAGCCATTTACGCGAAGGCACCCTGGTGGTCGGCCAGCTGCGGCCGTACGGCGCGGCGGCCCGCATCGAAGCGATGGGGCGGCGCAAGCTCACCGCGTTCGCGCTCGAACTGCTGCCGCGCACGACGCGCGCCCAGGCGATGGACGTGCTCAGCTCGCAGGCTGCGGTGGCCGGCTATCGCGCCATGCTGATCGCGGCGGAATCGGCGCCGAAGTTTTTCCCCATGCTGACCACCGCGGCGGGCACGATTCGCCCGTCGCGCGTGCTGGTGATCGGCGCGGGCGTCGCCGGCCTGCAGGCGATCGCCACCGCCCGCCGGCTCGGTGCGCAGATCGAGGGCTACGATGTGCGGCCGGAGACGCGCGAGCAGGTGGAATCGCTGGGCGCGAAGTTTCTCGACCTGGGCGTGAGCGCGGCAGGCAGCGGCGGCTATGCGCGCGAGCTTTCCGCCGAGGAGCGTGCCGCGCAACAGAAGCCATTGGCCCAACACCTGAAGCTGGGCGAGGTGA
>JBCNOA010000392.1:0-3722 GCA_039594095.1 Dyella sp. | reverse complement strand
AGCTGCTGGCGCGCGGCGACACGGTGGTGGGCGTGGACAACCTCAACGACTACTACGACGTGACGCTCAAGCAGGCGCGCCTCGCGCGGGTGCAGGCGCACGCCGGCTACACGCACGTGCACGCGGACCTGGCCGACCGTGCGGCGATGGAGCAGGTGTTCGCCACCCACCGGCCCGACCGCGTGGTGCATCTGGCCGCGCAGGCGGGGGTGCGCTATGCGGCGAAGAATCCGCACGTGTACGTCAGCAGCAACGTCACCGGCTTCCTGCACGTGCTGGAAGGCTGCCGCCACCACGGCGTGCAGCACCTGGTGTACGCCTCGACCAGCTCGGTGTACGGAGCCAACACGGACCTGCCGTTCTCCGAGCACCGCTCGGCGGAGCATCCGCTGACCCTGTACGCGGCGACCAAGAAAGCCAACGAGCAGATGGCGCACAGTTACGCGCACCTGTACGGGCTGCCGTGCACGGGGCTGCGCTTCTTCACGGTGTACGGCCCGTGGGGCCGGCCGGACATGGCGCTGTTCCTGTTCACCCAGGCGATCCTGGCCGGGGAGCCGATCCGGGTGTTCAACGAAGGCAGGCACAAGCGCAGCTTCACCTACATCGACGACATCGTCGAAGGGGTGGTGCGCGCGCTGGACCAGGCCCCGGGCCGGGATCCGGCGTGGGACGGTAGCCACCCGGACCCGGCCACCAGTGGGGTGGCGCCGTACCGGCTGTACAACATCGGCAACGAGCAGCCGGTGGAGCTGCTGCGCTACATCGAGGTGCTGGAGCGCTGCCTGGGCCGCAAGGCCACGATGACGATGCTGCCGCTGCAGGCCGGCGACGTGCCGGCCACCGAAGCGGACGTGTCGAGCCTGGCCGCCGCGGTCGGCTACCGGCCCCGCGTGTCGGTGGAGGAGGGCGTCGCCCACTTCGTCCAGTGGTATCGCAACTACTACGCCGCGGCACCCGCCGCGGCCGTCGCAGGAGTCGCGTCATGAAGAATTTCGCTTTGATCGGGGCCGCGGGCTACATCGCGCCGCGCCACATGCAAGCCATTCGCGACACCGGCAACAAGCTGGTCGCCGCTTACGATCCGAACGACTCCGTCGGCGTGATCGACAGCTACTTCCCGGAGGCCGATTTCTTCACGGAATTCGAGCGCTTCGACCGCCATATCGACAAGCAGCGCCGCGCGAACCATCCGCACCGCGTGGACTACGTGGCCATCTGCTCGCCGAACTACCTGCACGACTCGCACATGCGCTTCGCGATGCGCTCGGGTGCCGACGCCATCTGCGAAAAGCCGCTGGTGCTCAACCCGTGGAACATCGACGGCCTGCGCGAGATCGAGCAGGACACCGGCCGCATGATCAACACGATTCTGCAGTTGCGCCTGCATCCGGCGATCGTGTCGCTGCGCGACAAGGTGCGCGCCGGCAAGCGCGCCGCCAAGCACGAAGTGGACCTGGCCTATGTGACCTCGCGCGGCCACTGGTACCTGCAGTCGTGGAAAGGCGATGAGAAGAAGTCCGGCGGAATCGCCACCAATATCGGCGTGCACTTCTTCGACATGCTGCATTTCATCTTCGGCGAGCTGCAGGAGAACCTGGTCCATCACATGTCCGACACCAAGGCCGGCGGCTATCTGGAATACGAGCACGCCCGCGTTCGCTGGTTCCTGTCGGTAGACGTCGATGACGTGCCGGCGGCGCAGCGCCTGGCCGGCCAGCGTACCTACCGCTCCATCACCGTGGATGGCGAGGAGATCGAGTTCTCCGGCGGCTTCACCGATCTGCACACGCGCAGCTACGAGGAGATTCTCGCCGGCCGCGGTTTCGGCTTGGAGGAGAACCGCTGCGCCATCACCACCGTTTCGGACATCCGTCATGCCTCGCCCGTGGGGCTGCGCGGCGAGTACCACCCATTCCTCGCGCGCAGCGCCGGTTGAGGCGACCATGTCCTTCTATCAGCATCCCAGCGCGATCGTCGACGAAGGCGCGCAGATCGGCGAAGACTCGCGCGTGTGGCACTTCGTCCACGTCTGCGGCGGAGCGCGCATCGGCAAGGGCGTATCGCTCGGCCAGAACGTCTTCGTCGGCAACCGGGTCCGCATCGGCGACCGTTGCAAAGTCCAGAACAACGTCTCGGTCTACGACAACGTCACCCTCGAGGAAGGCGTGTTCTGCGGCCCGAGCATGGTGTTCACCAATGTCTACAACCCTCGTTCGCTCATCGAGCGCAAGGACGAATATCGCGACACTCTGGTCAGGCGCGGCGCCACCCTGGGCGCCAACTGCACCATCGTCTGCGGCGTCACGGTAGGCGAGTACGCCTTCGTGGGCGCCGGTGCGGTCGTCACGCAGGACGTGCCGGCGTATGCGCTGATGGTCGGCGTGCCGGCGCGGCAGATCGGATGGATGAGCGAGTACGGCGAACAGCTGGACCTGCCGCTCAGCGGCTCGGGCGAGGCCATTTGCCCGCACACCGGCACGCGCTACGTGCTGCGCGACGGGCGTGTCGGCCGGGAAGAGGTCGCGGCATGATCGACTTCATCGATCTCAAGGCGCAGCAGGCCCGCATCAAGACCGAGATCGACGCCGGCATCCAGCGCGTGCTGGCGCATGGGCAGTTCATCCTTGGTCCCGAAGTGGCGGAACTGGAGCAGCGGCTCGCCGCGTACGTCGGCGCGAAGCATTGCATCAGCTGCGCCAACGGCACCGATGCGCTGCAGATCGCGTTGATGGCGCTCGGCGTCGGACCCGGCGACGAAGTGATCATGCCGGGCTTCACCTATATCGCCACGGCGGAAACGGCGGCGATTCTCCACGCGAAGCCGGTGTACGTCGACATCGATCCGCGCACTTACCTTATCGATCCGGCCGCGCTCGAGGCGGCGATCACGCCGCGGACCAGGGCCATCGTGCCGGTGTCGCTCTACGGCCAGTGCGCGGACTTCGATGCGATCAACGCCATCGCCGACGGCCACGGCATCCCGGTCATCGAGGACGCCGCGCAGAGTTTCGGCGCCAGCTACAAGGGGCGTCGTTCCTGCCACCTCAGCACGATCGCCTGCACCAGTTTCTTTCCGAGCAAGCCGCTCGGCTGCTATGGCGACGGCGGCGCGATGTTCACCGACGACGATGGGCTCGCCCTCGTCATGCGGCAGATCGCGCGGCATGGCCAGGACCGACGCTACCACCACATCCGGGTGGGCATGAACAGCCGGCTCGATACGCTGCAGGCGGCGATCCTGCTGCCCAAGCTCGCGATCCTCGACGAAGAGATCCGCCAGCGCCAGCAGGTCGCGGCAGCCTATGCGCACCGACTGGCGGAGGCCGGCATCGAACCGCCTTTCGTGGAAGCACACAACGTGAGCGTCTATGCGCAGTACACCATTCGTTCCGAGGATCGGGATGCGCTGTGCGAGCGATTGAAGGACGCGGGCGTGCCTACGGCGGTCCACTATCCCCTGCCGCTGAACCGGCAGCCGGCGGTAGAGGATCCGCATGCGCGCTTGCCGGTCGGCGATCGCGCCGCGCGCGAAGTGCTCAGCCTGCCCATGCACCCCTACCTGTCCGATGCGCAGATCGCGCAGATCGTGGACAGCCTGGCCGCGGTGCCGGCGAGGTAGGCGGGCGTGCTGGATCTGCTCGCCAGATGCATACAACCATCGGTTAGAGAAATTGCAAAAATTTTGCGATGCGCCTCTGGTTGACGGCCCGGCGTGTGGG
>JBCNOA010000391.1:0-3738 GCA_039594095.1 Dyella sp. | reverse complement strand
GGCGTCGCCGGCGACCACGAAGCTGGTTTTCTTGGAAACCGAACCCGATACCTTCGCGCCCAACGCTTCCAGCCGCTCCTTCGCCTCGTCGCGGGTCAGCGACGAAAGCGTGCCGGTGAGCACCACGGTCTGTCCGTCCAGGGGCGCGGCTTGCGCGGTGGCGGATTGAGGAATGGCCTCCAGCAGGCGGTGCATCGCCGCTTCCGCCCGTTCCAGCGCCGCGCGGTTTTCCTCGTCGGCGAGGAAGGCCTCGAGGTTGCCCGCGGCGGCCGAGGGCACGCCGGCGACTACCCAGTGCGCGGCGCCGGCCCGGACCAGCTGATTCAGGGTGCGATAGTGCTGCGCCAGCAGTTGCGTGCTCTTGGGCCCCAGCTTGGATACCTTCGTCATGTCCAGCAACACGTCCAGGCCCAGCCGCCCACGCAGCTTGGGAGACGGCGCGCCCTCGTCACTGAATACGATGCCGGAAGCGAGAAGCTGGTCGACCACCTTCTGATTGCCTTCCTGCGCAAAGAAACCGTCGATAGAACTGGCCACCTCGTCGCCGATGTCCGGCAGCGCGCGCAGCACCGGCGCTGGCGTGGAGCGCACCAGATCCAGCCGGCCCAGCCACGTCGCCAGCGTTTTGGCCGTGCTTTCGCCGATATGCATGATGCCCAGCGCATACAGGAACCGCGGCAGCGTGGTGCGCTTGCTCGCTTCGATGGCCTTGATCAGGTTCTCCGCCCATTTGGTGGCGACCTTGCCTTGCTTTACCGTCTCGGGCGTCGTGCCGTCGCGCTCGTCGGCGCGACGCTTCATCTCGAGGAAATCCTCCAGGGTCAGCTTGTACAGATCCGCTGGCGTATGCACATAGCCGAAATCCACCAGCGCGTCGACGAAGCGCTCTCCGACGCCCTCGATATCCATGGCGCGGCGCGCCGCGAAGTGGATCAGCGCTTCCTTGCGCTGCGCGGCGCAGATCAGGCCGCCCGAACAGCGCCACACCGCCTCGCCTTCCTCGCGCAGCAGCTCCGAGCCGCACACCGGGCAATGGGATGGCATATGCCACGCCTTGGTGTGCGGCGGCCGCAACTCCGGCATCACGCGCACGACTTCGGGAATCACATCGCCCGCCCGGCGCACGATCACGGTATCGCCCACGCGCACGTCCAGGCGCGCCACCTGATCGGCGTTGTGCAGGGTGGCGTTGCTTACCGTCACGCCCCCCACCTGTACCGGGGTGAGGCGAGCCAGCGGCGTCGCCGCGCCGGTGCGCCCGATGTTGATCTCGATGGCCTCGACCGTGGTGGTCTGCTCCTGCGCCGGAAACTTGTGGGCGATGGCCCAGCGCGGCGCGCGCGAAACGAAGCCCATCGCGCGCTGGCCTTCGTAGTCGTCCAGCTTGTAGACCACGCCGTCGATGTCGAACGGCAAGCGGTCGCGTTTCTCGCCGATACGGCGGTAGTAAGCGATCAGACCTTTGAAGCCGCGTGCCGTACCCACTTCGTGCGAAACGGGAAAACCCCAGTCGCGCAACTTCTGCAGCGTGGCCGAGTGCGTGGCGGGGATCTCGCCGCCCTCCACCACGCCGATCGCATAGGCGAAAAAGCTCAGCTTGCGCTTTTTGGTGATGGCCGGGTCCAACTGGCGCAAGGAGCCGGCGGCACCGTTGCGCGGATTGGCCAGCACTTTCTCGCCATGGGCACGGGCATACGCATTGAACGCCTCGAAATCCTTGCGCAGCATGATGACCTCGCCGCGCACCTCCAGCACTTGCGGCCAGTCGCTACCGCGCAGGCGCAGCGGGATGGCGTCTACCGTGCGGAGGTTGGCCGTGACGTCCTCGCCGGTTTCGCCGTCGCCGCGCGTAGCGCCCTGCACGAATATGCCATTCTCGTAGCGCAGGCTGATCGCCAGCCCGTCGAGCTTCGGCTCCACGGAAAATACCGGCTCGCGCCGATGCAGCGTCTGCTCGATGCGCCGCTCGAAATCGGCAACCTCGCGGAACCGCTCCTGCTCGGTTTCGCCCTCCTGCTCGAAGGCATTGCCGAGCGAAAGCATGGGAATCGCATGCCGCACCTCCGCGAAACCGCCCACTGCCCTGGCGCCTACCCGCCGAGTCGGCGAATCGGGCGTAGCCAGCGACGGGTGGGCGTTCTCGAGCGCCTCCAGCTCGCGCAACAGCCGATCGAACTCGGCGTCGGTGATCTCCGGCTCGTCGAGCACGTGATAGCGGTAATTGGCGCGCTCGATCTTCTCGCGCAGTTCGGCAGCGCGTGCGCTGACCTCGGGGGCGACGTGGGAATGGCTCATGCGGGGCTCCTCATGCCGCGGAGTTTAGCGAGTAAGCGAATCGAAAGCGGCGGCCGCTACCGTACCGGCTTGGGGGCGTCCGACCTTTTCCGGAGGTTCGGCCATGCGTGTCACCAGCGTTAGGTTCCGCCTGCTCGCGATCGCCGCGGCGGCCCTGTCTTTACCCTTCCCCGCCCTGGCCGGCGGGGGCCCGTTCGGCATCGACCACAAGATCCGCTACGACAACAGCGGTATCTGGAAACGCACCGACCAGAACGTCGTCTACTACGGCACCATCTTGTCCGTCGGCGCCGGCGCGCTCTGGCTGGGCGACGACGACGAACTGGGCGATACCCTGTGGCGATCGGTCGATTCGATGGTCGTCACGGCGGTCGGCACCCAGGCGCTGAAATGGACCTTCCAGCGCGAACGGCCCTCCCAGACCGACAGCCCCAACCGATGGTTCAAGGGCTGGCACGCGCAAAGCTTTCCCAGCGGCGAAGTGGCCGCCGTCACCTCGGCAGTTACGCCCATCATCGCCCACTACGGCAGCGAGCATCCGGCGGTGTATGCGCTCGCTCTCCTCCCCGCCTACGATGCCGTGGCGCGCGTGAAGACGCACGGACACTGGCAAAGCGACGTCCTGGTCGGCGCGGCCATCGGCGTCGGCGTCGGCCTGTGGGCTGAGCACCGCAAGTCCCCGTGGGTCGTCAGTTTCATGCCCAGGGGCATACAGGTGGGCTTTTCCAAGCACTGGGATTGAGCGTGAAGGCGCACCGCGCCTTCACGCCGCCTGCACGCATCAGCGGTGGAGGTCGCCCGCCGCTTCCGGCTGATAGCCGATGTCGACCACCCGCAACCGGCGCTGACGTCCGTCCGGCATCGGCCAGTCGATCTGCTGCCCCTTGGTCAGGCCCAGCAGGGCACTGCCCACCGGTGCGAGGACCGAGACATGGCCCGCCGCGCCCGCAGCCGCCGGGTACACCAGGGTCAGCTCGAGTCGTCCGCCGTTGCTTTCGTCCTGCACCGTGACGCGGGAATTAATGGTCACCACGTCCGGCGGCATGTCCGCCGGTTCACGCACTTCCGCGCGATCCAGCTCGGTCCGCAAGGCGGCATAGCTTTCCGCCTGCGCGGGCGGCATGCGCTCGAGCAGGGCTTCGATGCGTTCCAGATCGAGGCTGGAAATAACCAGCGGAGGTTTGATGCTCATGGCGATATCCCATCGGTGGCGCATGCGCGCCGCTTGCACAAAAAATTCGCGCCGGGAACTGGAAGCGCCCGGCGCGAGGTAAAGAGGCGGCCGTCGAGCGGCCTGGGTGAAACGGCCCTGACTTTGGCCATGCCGTCCACGAAAAGCAACTGTCGCAGCCGCTATCATGCGCAGGTCATGTCCGATACCTCCGCAGCCACGGAAGTGCCCCCCGAACTGGGCACACCCGGCGATACGCCGCCCGCTCCGCC
>JBCNOA010000390.1:0-3739 GCA_039594095.1 Dyella sp. | reverse complement strand
CTTGGGTTGGTCGGACAGGAATGCCGATGGGCGCAGCGCGCCCGGCGGCGCGCGCATTGTCTTGCTGCGGTGCGGGAGTGTCAACGAAAAATCGCCGAACGCCGTGCGAAAGTTTTTACGCCGCCGGGGCACCCGGCCGCGCTCGCTAGGCTGCACGCTGGAACACCAGGCCCTGGGGTTGGATCAGCGGATCCACCAGCCAGTGGTCGGCCAGCAGGAAAGCGAACAGAGCCATCAGATACACGATGGAATAGTTGAACACCTTCATCGCGAAGAACTCGTCCGGCGGATTGAGCAGCCGGACCGCGTAATACAGGAAGCCCCCGCCCAGCACCGCCGCGCCGCCCAGGTAGATGAGCCCGCTGTAGCCCGTGAGCGCCGGCAGCAGCGTCACCAGGAACAGCAGCACCGTGTAGAACAGCACGTGCCAGCGCGTGTACACCACGCCGTGCGTCACCGGCAGCATCGGCACCTGCGCCCGCGAGTAGTCGTCGCGGCGGAAGATGGCCAGCGCCCAGAAATGCGGCGGCGTCCATACGAAGATGATCAGGCACAACTGCAGCGCGAACGCGTGCAGTTCGCCGGTCACCGCGGTCCAGCCCAGCACCGGCGGAATCGCGCCGGCGAGCCCGCCGATGACAATGTTCTGCGGCGTGGCGCGCTTGAGGTAGGCCGTATAGACCAGGGCATAGCCGATCAGTCCGCCGAAGGTGAGCAGCGCGGTGAGGGTATTGACCAGCAGCACCAGGACCAGCATCGACAGCACGCCGAGCGCGAGCGCGAAGATCAACACCTGACGCGGAGCGAGGTGCCCGGTGGCCAGCGGCCGGTGCGCGGTGCGCGCCATCAGCTTGTCGATGCGCTGGTCGATCAGATGATTGAACGCCGCCGCCGACGCCGAGGCCAGCCAGATGCCGAGCGTGCCGAACACTAGCGCGCGCCACGGCGGTACGCCGGGCACGGCCAGGAACATGCCGATCACCGCGCAGAACACCAGCAGTGCGACGACGCGCGGCTTGGTCAGTTCCAGGTATTCGTTCAAAGGATTCATCCGGTACGCGCCTATCCGGTCACAGGCTCTGGAAAATGGCATCGTCGTGCCGGCGCTGCGTGCGCGCCAGTGTCGCCAGCAGCACGAACAGCAGAAGCGCCGCCACGCCGTTGTGGGCGGTCGCCACCGGCAGCGGCAGGCCGAAGTGCACGTTGCTGATGCCCAGCAGCACCTGCGCCACCAGCACCACGGCGATGGCGAAGCCGAAGCCGCGCAGGCCGCGGCGGGAAGCCTGCAGCGCCAGCCAGGCGAGGTAGCAGAACACCACCAGGGCGCCGAAGCGGTGGGCGATCTGAATCGCGCTGCGCGCTGCCATGTCGAGCACGCCGCCTTCGTAGTTCACGCCGATGCCGCGCCAGAGCACGAAGCCTTCCTTGAAGTCGGTCGGCGGCGCCCATTGGCCCAGGCAGGTGGGGAAGTCCGTGCCGCAGGCCAATGCCGCGTAGTTGGAGGACGTCCAGCCGCCCAAAGCGATCTGCGCCACGAGCAAGACGATGCCGACGCCTACCGCACGGCGTAGCGCGGCATAGCGGTCGTCCCGGGCGGCCACGCCGGAGAAGCGCAGCGCCGCATACGCGAGCAGCGCGAACGTGGTTATGCCGCCCAGCAGATGGCCCATCACCACGATGGGTTTCAGCAGCAGGGTCACCGTCCACATGCCGAGCATGGCCTGGAAGATGATCACGCCGAACGCGAGCACGCTTATGCGCCAGGCGCCGGGACGGTCGAGCCCCAGCGCGGCCAGCAGCGGCAGGCCGATGGCGAACGCGGAAACGACCGACGAGACCGTGTGCTCGCCGCGCATGTACATGCTCACGCCTATCGCGGCGAGCACGGCCGACAGGATCACCGCATAGCGCGCCCATGGCCTCCGCCAGCTCGCCACCAGCGCCAGCGCGAACACGAGCATGCCCAGCGTGCCGGCGAGGAAGCGATGCACCTGTTCGCGCCAAGCCTTGTGCGTCTCGTACGGACGATCGGGAAACGCCGCGTTCGCCTGGGCGATCTCATGCTGGTGCTCCGGCCAGGTGGCCTTGCCATAGCAGGTGGGCCAATCCGGACAGGAAAGGCCGGCGTTGGACAGGCGCACGAAGGCGCCGAACATCACCACGCCGAAGGCGAACACTGCGGCGAGCAGCGCCAGGCCGCGCAGGATTTTCACGGAGCGGGAGGACATCAGCGGATCACCTTCTGCAAATCCTTGCGCAATCCGGTCGGATCGAACCCGGCCGGATAATAGGCCAGTGCCGTGCCGTTGGACTCCACCAGCAGCGCTGAGACGCTGTCCGGTGCGGTGGGACGCCAGGCGGCGAGCTTGCCGTCCGCATCCGAGCCCATGCGCCAGTAGTTCTTCATGCCGTCGCGATCGGCATCGGCAGGCGGCTCGCCCACGTAGAGCAGGCGCAGGCGCGGCGCATTGCGGTTGAGCGTGATGCGCGCGGCCGCGATCTTGGTCAGTCCGTCGAGGCACTGCGCCGCGCAGCCTGGGCCAGGCAACGCGACGAGCGTGAGTTGCGGATCCTCCGCGCGCCACGCCCAGGCCGTGCCGTCAGGTAGCGTCACGCGCAGATTCTCTTGCGCGAAGTTGCGCTGCGGCGATACCGGCTGGCCGTAACCCTTGCCGGCGGGCTGCCATCCGCTGAGCGTGAGCAGCCCCGCGGCGAGAATGGGCGCGGCGAATACCGTCATGATCAGCAGGAGTTTGAGGCGGCCGGCGCGCTGCGCCGTCTGGCTGGACTGATTCATCGCTGGGGGGTCGCTTTGCGCTTGCGGTGCAGGAACAGGAACATCACCACCGCCACCACGGCGAAGGTGAACCACTGGAAGGCGTAGGCGCGATGCCGCGCGGGCGGCATCGCGCTGAAGTCCGGCGTGTGCTCGCGCACATAGATGGAGGACGGTTCGGCTTCGAGCGCCAGCACGCGCGGGTAGAGCGACGTGCCGAGGTCCTTCGAAACCTGGTCGAGCTCCAGGTAGATCGTGGTCTTGGGCCAGCGCGTCTGCCGGGCCAGCGCATCGCCACCCATCTCGAAGCCGACGCCGGGAGGCGGCTGATAGAAGCCCGTGAGCTCTCGCCGCCCCTCGGGCAAGGGCGGCAGCTGCGGCGCCTGGTCCGTGCCGTTGCCCGGCAGGAAGCCCAGATCCACCAGCAGCAGGCGCTCTCCGCCGTCCGGGCGGAACGGCGCATAGACTTCCACGCCGCCGCGCTGATCGTGCTTGGGATTGTCCAGGAGATAGAGACGTTCGGCCTGGTATTCGCCCGCGACGCGAACGCGCGGAAATGCATCGGCAGGCGGCTTCGCGCCCACCGCGGCAAATTCGCGCACAGGCCCCTGTGCCGCTGCGGCATAGCGACGCAGAAGTTCTTCCTTCTCGTCGGCCCGATGCAGCTGCCACACGCCAAGGCGCAGGAAAAGCAGGGTCCCGGCCAGCGTAAGCAGCACCGCCCACCAACGGGGACGCCGCAGCGGGCTCATACGGAGCCACCGCGGGCCAGGGCTATACTGCGGATGTCATCGTCCTTCGGGCCAATCACGTGGAAACCATCTACAAATATGCGCTGGTGATCCTGCTGCTGGTGGTGCTCTTCAACCTCGGTCAAGCGCTGTATTTCATGATGACCGACAAGGACGGCAGCAAGCGCACGGTGTGGGCTTTGACTCGCCGCATCGGGTTGTCGGTGCTGCT
>JBCNOA010000039.1:0-22267 GCA_039594095.1 Dyella sp. | reverse complement strand
GCCCCGCTCATGCCAGGACGAGCAGCGCGCAGGCCTGCGCCGCGATGCCCTCGCCGCGGCCGGTGAAGCCGAGCTTCTCGGTGGTAGTGGCCTTGATACTGATGCGATCGATGTCGCAGTGCAGATCTTCCGCCAGGCATTCGCGCATGGCCTGGGCATGCGGACCGACCTTGGGAGCTTCGCAGATCACGGTCACGTCGACATTGCCGATCGCGTAGCCGCGCTCGCGCATCAGCGTGTACGCGTGGCGCAGGAACAAGCGGCTTTCCGCGTGACGCCAGCGCTCTTGCGAAGGCGGAAAATGTCGGCCGATATCGCCCAGTGCCAGGGCGCCGAAGATGGCATCGCATAGCGCGTGGATCACCACGTCGCCATCCGAGTGCGCGATCACGCCGCGGCCATGCGGTACACGCACGCCTCCGAGCATGACGTGGTCGCCCTCGCCGAAAGCGTGTACGTCGAATCCCTGGCCGATCCGCATCATGCGCCGCGCTTCCTCACTTCGTCTTGCCCAGCAGGAACTCGGCCAGCGCGAAGTCGGCGGCCGTCGTGACCTTGATATTGTCCTCGGCGCCCTCGACGAGCAATGGGGCGAAACCCACCCGCTCCATCGCCATCGCCTCATCGCTTACTTTGAGCCCGGCTGCAGCGGCGGCACGCAGGGCACCGACCAGCTCGGCCCGACGGAACATCTGAGGGGTGAACGCGCGCCAGCGCTCCTCGCGCGGCTCGGTGGCGAGACTGCGGCCCGATGCGTCCGCGCGCTTGAGCGTATCGCGCAACGGCGCCCCCAGAAGGCCGCCACCCGCCGGCGCGGCGAGGGCGATCAGACGCTCGATATCCGCGGCCCGCACGCAGGGACGCGCGGCGTCGTGAACCAGCACGAATGCGTCCGGCGCCACGTCGGCCGGCAGGGCTTCGAGACCGGCGAGCACGGAATCGCAGCGTTCCGCGCCACCGACGACGGTATGCACCGGCTTGCCGGCAAGGCGGTCCCAGCCTGGCCACCGCCCGTCATCGGCCCCAAGTACCACCATCAGGCCGGCGATGCGTGGGTGGGCGGCCAGGCGCTCCAGGGTGTGCCGGATCAGAGACTCGCCGGCCAGCGGCAGATATTGTTTGGGGATGTCTCCGCCGACCCGCGCACCGCGTCCGGCGGCCGGCACCACGCACCACAAGTTCGTCATGTCAGGGTCCGCTGCTGGCGCCGGCCGCAGGCGGCGTAGCGGCGCTGGAGGCCGCTGCCGGCTGCTCGACCACCTGGTAGAAAGTCTCGCCGGGCTTGATCAGGCCCAGCTCGCCGCGGGCACGCGCTTCCACGGCCTGTTCGCCGTGCTTGAGGTCGTCTACGTCGGCGCCCAGTGCCTGGTTTCGCTGGAGCAGGCGCTGGTTGTCCTCGGTCTGCTTCTTGACGGCGGCGCGCAGGGTTTCCACCTCGTGCACGCCGCCGTTGCCGGTCCACAGCTTCACCTGCAGACCGATCAGGACGAGAAGCAGGATCAGAGCGATCCAGCGCAGCATAGGCCGTCGGCGTCCCGTCAGCCCGGCAGACTGGACAGGTTCGGGAAGGCCTGGCGACCGGCATAGCGCGCGGCGGCGCCCAGCTGCTCCTCGATGCGCAGCAGCTGGTTGTATTTCGCCACGCGATCGGTGCGGCAGAGCGAACCCGTCTTGATCTGGGTCGCCGTAGTCGCCACGGCGATGTCGGAGATGGTGGTGTCCTCCGTCTCGCCCGAACGATGCGACACGATCGCCGCGTACTTGGCCGCGTCGGCCATTGCGATGGCCTCCAGCGTTTCCGACAGCGTGCCGATCTGATTGACCTTGATCAGGATGGCGTTGGCGATCTTCTTGTCGATGCCTTCGCGGAAGATGGCCGGATTGGTGACGAACAGGTCGTCGCCGACCAACTGCACGCTCTGACCGATCTTGTCGGTGAGCAGCTTCCAGCCGTCCCAGTCGCCTTCGGCCATGCCGTCTTCGATGGTGACGATCGGATACTGCTTGGCCCAGCTGGCCAGCAGGTCGACGAACTGCTCGGGCGCGTAGACCTTGCCCTCGCCTTCCAGGTCGTACTTGCCGTCCTTGAAGAATTCGGAGCTGGCCACGTCCAGACCCAGCAGGATCTCGCTGCCAATCTTGTAGCCGGACTTGTTGACCGCCTCGAGGATGGTGTCCAGCGCTTCGATGTTGGAGCGCAGGTTCGGCGCGAAGCCGCCCTCGTCGCCCACCGCGGTATTCAGGCCCTTGCCCTTCAGCACGCCCTTGAGGGCGTGGAAGATCTCGGTGCCGGCGCGCAGCGCCTCGGCAAAGCTGGGCAGGCCGACCGGCAGCACCATGAACTCCTGCACGTCCACGTTGTTATCGGCGTGGGCGCCGCCGTTGATGATGTTCATCATCGGCACCGGCAGCGCGCCGGGCTTTCCTGTGGTGCCGTTGATGGTGGCCAGGTATTGCCACAGCGGCTGACGCTGCTGCGCCGCGACCGCATGCGCCGCGGCCATCGACACGCCGAGAATGGCGTTGGCGCCGAGCTTGCCCTTGTTCGGCGTGCCGTCCAGCGCGATCAGCTTGGCGTCGAGCCCCTTCTGGTCGGCTGCGTCGAAACTCTTGAGCGCCTCGGCGATCGCACCGTTGACATTGGCCACCGCCGTCTTCACGCCCTTGCCCAGGTAACGCGACTTGTCGCCGTCGCGCAGCTCCACGGCTTCGCGCGTACCGGTGGAAGCGCCGCTGGGAACCGCCGCGCGGCCGAAGCCACCGCCGGCCAGGGTCACTTCCGCTTCGAGCGTGGGATTGCCGCGGGAGTCGAGAATTTCGCGAGCGTGGATGCGGGTGATGTCAGTGCTCATGCAGTTCCAGTCCAGAGGTGGCAAACGGGGGGACAAACCGGGACCGGCGCCGCCCCGCGGGCGGCGCGCGGGTGGATCAAAGCGTCTGTTCGAGAAAACCGTGGCGCTTGGTCACGGCATCCAGTTCCATCAGCGTTTCCAGCAGCGCTTCCATCTTGCCGAGCGGCCATGCGTTCGGACCGTCGCTGAGCGCCTTGGACGGATCCGGATGCGTCTCGGCGAACAGGCCGGCCACGCCGACCGCGATCGCAGCGCGCGCCAGCACCGGCACGAATTCGCGCTGGCCGCCGGAGCTGGTGCCCTGCCCGCCGGGCAGCTGCACCGAATGCGTCGCGTCGAACACCACCGGGCAGCCGGTATCGCGCATCACCGCCAGCGAGCGCATGTCGGAGACGAGATTGTTGTAGCCGAAGCTGGCGCCGCGCTCGCATACCAGGATGTCGTCATTGCCGACAGCCTTGGCCTTGTCCACGACGTTCTTCATGTCCCATGGCGCGAGGAACTGGCCCTTCTTGATGTTCACCGGCTTGCCAGCGCGCGCCACGGCCTGGATGAAGTCGGTCTGGCGGCAGAGGAAAGCCGGCGTCTGCAGCACGTCCACGACCGAGGCGACTTCGCTGAACGGGGTGTACTCGTGCACGTCGGTGAGCACCGGCACGCCGATCTGGCGCTTCACTTCGCCGAGGATGCGCAGGCCTTCTTCCATGCCCAGGCCGCGGAAGCTGCTGCCGGATGACCGGTTGGCCTTGTCGAAGCTGGACTTGAAGATGAAGTTGATCCCCAGCTTGCCGGTGATCTCCTTCAGCTTGCCCGCGGTGTCCACCTGAAGCTGCTCGGATTCGACGACACAGGGACCGGCGATCAGGAACAGCGGCTGGTCCTGGCCGACCTCGAAACCGCAAAGCTTCATGCGACGTTCTCCTTCGCCTGGGCCAGGCGCTCGCCTTCGCGCACGGCCTTGTACTCGCGCGCGGCGTGCACGAAGCCGATGAACAGCGGATGGCCGTCGCGCGGCGTCGAGGTGAATTCCGGGTGGGCCTGGCAACCGAGGAACCAAGGATGCTTCTGCGGCGGCAGTTCGACGATTTCCACCAGCAGGTCGTCCATCGACTTGCCGGAAATCACCATGCCCAGATCCTCGAAGGACTGGCGATAGCGGTTGTTGAATTCATAACGGTGGCGATGGCGCTCGCGCACCACGTCCTGACCGTACAGTTCGCGCGCCAGCGTGCCGGCCTTCAGGCGGCACTCCTGCGCGCCCAGGCGCATGGTGCCGCCCAGGTCGGAGCGCTCGCTGCGCGTTTCGATCTCGCCGGTGGCGGTGGTCCACTCGGTGATCAGGGCGATCACCGGGTCGGGCGTATTGCGGTCGTTCTCGCTCGAATCGGCACCGCCCAGGCCAGCGACGTGTCGGGCGAAGTCCACCACCGCCGCGTGCATGCCGTAGCAGATGCCGAAGTAGGGAACCCCGTGCTCGCGGGCGTACTTGGCGGCAAGCACCTTGCCCTCGAAACCGCGCTTGCCGAAGCCGCCCGGTACGAGGATCGCATCCACGCTGCCCAACACCTTGGCGGCGCCTTCGGCCTCCACCTGCTCGGAGTCGATCCACTTCAGGTTGACGCGCGTCTGCTGCTTGATGCCGCCATGGCGCAGGGCTTCGCCCAGCGACTTGTAGGCGTCCTTGTGCTCGACGTACTTGCCGACGATGGCGACGCTGACCTCGTCCTTCGGATGCTCCACCGCATCCACCGTCCGCTGCCACGCGGACAGGTCGGCCGGGCCGGCCTCCAGGCCGAGGCGCTTGACCACGATTTCGTCCAGCCCCTGCTTGTGCAGCCACAGGGGCTGCTTGTAGATGATGTCCACGTCCGCCGCGCTGATCACGGCGTTCTCCGGCACGTTGGTGAACAGCGCGATCTTGCGGCGCTCGCCATCGGGCAACGGCTGCTCGCAACGGCACAGCAGCACGTCCGGCTGGATGCCGATGGAGCGCAGCTCCTTCACCGAATGCTGGGTGGGCTTGGTTTTGATCTCGCCCGCGGCCTTGATATACGGCACCAGGGTCAGGTGCATGAACAGGCACTTCTCCGGGCCGTGCTCGATGCGCAGCTGACGGATGGCCTCCAGGAAAGGCAGCGACTCGATGTCGCCGACCGTGCCGCCGATCTCCACCAGCGCCACGTCAAAGCCGCGGGTGGCCTCATGGATGCAATGCTTGATCTCGTCGGTGATGTGCGGGATCACCTGCACGGTGGCGCCCAGGTAGTCGCCGCGGCGCTCCTTGCGGATCACCGACTCGTAGATCTTGCCCGTGGTAATGGAATTCTTACCCGTGAGACGGGTATGGACGAAGCGCTCGTAGTGGCCCAGGTCGAGATCGGTCTCGGCGCCATCATCGGTGACGTACACCTCGCCGTGCTGGAAGGGGCTCATGGTGCCCGGATCCACGTTGATGTACGGGTCGAGCTTCATCATGGTGACCGAGAGGCCACGCGCTTCCAGAATGGAAGCCAGCGACGCCGCGGCGATGCCCTTGCCAAGCGAGGACACCACACCGCCGGTGACGAAAATCAGGGGGGTCATGGGATGCAGCCGTGCTGGAAATCGGCATTTTAGCGGGAGTCGCCCCTGGTCGCGAGCGGTCCGGGAAAATTTTCGCCCCCGATTCATCGAGTCTCGCCCTAATCGGCTCCATGCCGACTGCTAGCATGAACGGATGAGCCACCCCATCTCCTCCCGCCTCGCCCTCCTGCGCCAGGCCATGCGCCGCCACGGCGTGGACGCCTGTCTCGTCCCTAGCGCCGACCCGCACATGTCCGAGTACCTGCCGGACCATTGGCAGGCGCGGGCCTGGCTATCCGGGTTCACCGGTTCGGCAGGCACCCTGGTCGTCACGCTGGAACATGCCGGGTTGTGGACGGACTCGCGTTACTTCGCCCAAGCCGAGCGGCAATTGGCTGGCACTGGCATCGAACTGATGCGGCAGCGGGCATCCCACGCCGCCGAACACCTGGAGTGGCTGCGCCAGCACCTCGGCGAGGAGCAGACTCTGGCCGTCGCCGGCGACAGCATTGCGCTGGCCACCCGCGAACAGATCGAGCGGCGCCTCGAGTCCTCCGGCGCCCGGTCGCGCACCGACCTGGACCTGCCCGGCGTCATCTGGACGGACCGCCCGCCCCTCCCCATCGCGCCGGTGGTGGAGCACCCGATCCGCTACGCCTGCGTCGCCAGAGCCGACAAGCTGGCCCGTCTGCGCACGGCCATGCGCAAGCACGGCGCGTCCCACCACCTCGTCTCCAGCCTGGACGACATCGCCTGGCTGACCAACCTGCGCGGCAGCGACGTCGAATGCAACCCGGTCTTCCTGGCGCACCTGCTGGTCGCCGCCCAAGGGCCAGCCACGCTGTTCGTCGAACGCAGGAAACTCACGGACGCACTGGTCGCCGCGCTTTCCGCGGACGGCGTGCGCATCGCCGATTACAGCGCCGTCACCGATGCCCTGGGCGAACTGGGCAGTGCCGACAGCCTGCTGCTGGACGCCTACCGTGTGGCGAGTGCCGTGGCGGACGCCATCCCCTCGCCAGTACGGCGGATCGAGGCCGCCAATCCATCGACCGCACTCAAGGCCCGCAAGAGCGCCGGCGAGCTCGATCACGTGCGCGAAACGATGCGCCGTGACGGCGCCGCTCTGGTCCGGGCGTTCCGGCGGATGGAGGAACGCCTGGCCGCGGGCATGGCGCAGACGGAACTGGACGTGGAGGCGCTCCTGCGCGAAGAGCGCTCTTCTCAGCCGGATTTCGTCGGCGAGAGCTTCGCCACCATCGCGGGCTACCAGGCCAACGGCGCCCTGCCCCATTACCGCGCCACGGCCGAGCACCACAGCACGCTCAAACCACAGGGGCTGCTGCTGGTCGATTCCGGCGGCCAGTACCTTGGAGGCACCACCGACGTCACGCGCGTGCTGGCGCTGGGCCCGACCACGGCCGAACAACGCCGCGACGCCACCCTGGTGATGAAGGGCCTGATCTCGCTGTCGCGCGCCCGTTTCCCGAAAGGCGCCAGCGGCCCGCAGCTGGACGCGCTGGCCCGCGCGCCGCTCTGGGCCTCCGGACTGGACTACGGACACGGTACCGGCCATGGCGTGGGCTACTTCCTCAATGTGCACGAAGGGCCTCAGAGCATCCGCCCGCCGACTTCGGGTGGCGTGTTCCATGCGCTAGAGCCGGGCATGATCACGTCGATCGAGCCGGGCGTGTACAAGCCTGACCGGCACGGCATACGCCACGAGAACCTCGCCCTGGTGGTCGAGGCGGACCAGACCGAGTTCGGCGAGTTCTTCGCCTTCGAAACGCTCACCCTCTGCCCGTTCGACCGCCGCGCGCTGGAGCCGGGTCTGCTCAACCCCGAGGAACGGGCGTGGCTGGATGACTACCACGCCAAAGTGCGCGCCGCACTCAGCCCGTTGCTGGAGGGAGCCGACCTGGTCTGGCTGGAGCGGCATTGCGCGCCGCTCCCGGATGGGCGCACCGCCCAGCCGCCGGCTTGACCTCCCCCGCCGGCCACCCCATCCTCCCGCGCTTGATTACTCCGGACACTCCCCCTGAAACCGCCGAGCATGAGCAGTCGCTACAACGCCGCCGACATTGAAGTCCTTTCCGGCCTTGACCCCGTCAAGCGCCGGCCGGGCATGTATACCGACACCAGCCGTCCGAACCATCTGGCCCAGGAAGTCATCGACAACTCGGTGGACGAGGCCCTCGCCGGCCATGCCAGCGCGATCGAAGTCGTGGTGTACGCCGACGGCTCTGTCCAGGTCAGCGACGACGGCCGCGGCATGCCGGTGGACATCCACCCGGAGGAAGGCATTCCCGGTGTGGAGCTGATCCTTACCCGGCTGCACGCGGGCGGCAAGTTCTCGGGAAAGAACTACAACTTCTCCGGCGGCCTGCACGGCGTGGGCGTCTCGGTGGTGAATGCGCTGTCCAGCCGGGTGGAAGTGACCATCCGCCGCGACGGCAGCGAGTACCGCATGGCCTTCGAGCACGGCGACCGCGCCAGCGAGCTCGAAGTGATCGGCAGCGTGCCGAAGAAGAAGACCGGCACCACCGTACGCTTCTGGCCCGATCCGAAATATTTCGACTCCCCGAAGATCTCCCTCTCCAAGCTCAAGCACCTGCTGCGCGCCAAAGCCGTGCTATGCGCGGGCCTGAACGTGAAGCTCACCGACGAAGCCACCGGCGAAGTGAGCGAGTGGCACTACGAGGACGGCCTGCGCGACTACCTGCGCGGCGAGCTGGACAGCGCGGACGCGTTGCCCGCCGAGCTATTCGTGCACCACGTGCAGCGGGACACGGAAGGCCTGGATGTCGCCCTGGCCTGGCTACCGGAAGGCGAGCTGGTCCAGGAAAGCTACGTCAATCTGATTCCTACCGCCCAAGGCGGCACGCACGTCAATGGCCTGCGCAGCGGCCTGACCAACGCGGTGCGCGAGTTCTGCGACATCCGCAATCTGCTGCCGCGCGGCGTGAAGCTGGCGCCGGAAGACGTGTGGGAGCGCCTGTCCTTCGTACTCTCGGCCAAGCTGCAGGACCCGCAGTTCGCCGGCCAGACCAAGGAGCGCCTGTCTTCGCGCAACGCCGCCGCACTGGTGGAGGGTGTGGTCCACGACGCTTTCAGCCTGTGGCTGAACCAGAACGTGGAACTGGGCGAACGCATCGCCCAGCTGGCCATCGAACGCGCCAGCGCGCGACTGAAGGCGTCCAAGCAGGTCATCCGCAAGAAGATCACCCAAGGCCCCGCCCTGCCCGGCAAACTCGCCGACTGCACGGCCACGGATCTCACGCGCACCGAGCTGTTCCTGGTGGAAGGCGACTCGGCAGGCGGTAGCGCCAAGCAGGCGCGCGACAAGGAATTCCAGGCGATCCTGCCGCTGCGCGGCAAGATCCTGAACACCTGGGAGGTGGAGTCCGGCTCGGTACTGGGCTCGGAGGAAGTGCACAACCTGGCCGTGGCGATCGGCTGCGATCCCGGCAAGGACGACCTCAGCGGCTTGCGCTACGGCAAGGTCATCATTCTTGCGGACGCCGATTCCGACGGCCTGCACATCGCCACCCTGCTCAGTGCGCTGTTCCTCCGCCACTTCCCCTCGCTGGTACGCGAGGGCCACGTGTTCGTGGCCATGCCCCCGCTGTTCCGCGTGGACGTGGGCAAGCAGGTGTTCTACTGCCTCGACGAAAACGAGAAAACCGCGCTACTGCAGCGCATCGAGCGCGAGAAAATGAAAGGCCAGGTCAGCACCACCCGCTTCAAGGGTCTGGGCGAGATGAACCCGGCGCAGCTGCGCGAATCGACCATCCATCCGGACACGCGCCGCCTGGTGCAGCTCACGGTGGAAGATGGCGAAGGCACCACCAAACTCATGGACATGCTGCTGGCCAAGAAGCGCGCGAGCGACCGCAAGGCCTGGCTCGAGGAAAAAGGCGACCTCGCCACCCTCGAGGTGTAAGCGACATCCGCCTTTTTTTGTTTTCCGCCTCCTTGCGCGCCGGCGCGGCGCCAAGGCAGGCCCACCATCGACCGAGTCCTCCCATGGCCCTGATGCCGCCGCTCGACCTCCAGCGCTGGATCGACGAACACCGCCACCTGCTCAAGCCGCCGGTGGGCAACAAATGCATCGTCGACGGCGACTTCATCGTGATGATCGTCGGCGGCCCGAACGCGCGCACCGACTATCACCACGACGAGGGCCCGGAGTTCTTCTACCAGCTCGAAGGCGAGATGGTGCTGAAGGTGCAGGACGATGGCGCCGCGCGCGATATCCTGATCCGTGCCGGCCAGATGTTCTACCTGCCGCCACGCGTGCCGCATTCGCCGCAGCGCATGCCCGATTCCATTGGCCTGGTGATCGAGCGGCGCCGTCTCGCCGGCGAGAAAGACGGCCTGATGTGGTTCTGCCAGCAATGCAACCACAAGCTTTACGAGGAGTATTTCGCGCTCGAAAGCATCGAGCACGATTTCCCGCCGGTGTTCGAGCGCTTCTATCGCTCCGAAGATGCGCGCACCTGCAAGCAATGCGGTGCGCTCCATCCGGCTCCCGCCAAATACGAGACCTGACGTCTCCTCACACCGAAGTGCGGCGGCGCAACCACTTCTGCGCCATGCGACGCAGCGATGCATCCGAAGCCGGGTCGACGGCGATCTCAGCCACCGGCTTCCAAGCCAGCGCCAGCGACTCCTCGCTGACCGCGAACGCTTCATCGCCGATCGCCCGTACCACGTAACGCACGTCGTAATGGAAGTGGCCCGGCTCTTGGCCGCGCTCGGGAATCCAATGGCAATCGATGTCGAATGGCGTGGACTCCACTTCCAGCTGCGCCAGGCCGGACTCTTCCTCCGCCTCTCGCAACGCCACCCGAGCCAGGTCCGCATCGCCATCGGCGTGACCGCCCAGCTGCAGCCAACGCCCGAGTTTGCGGTGATGCGTCAGCAGTACCCGTTCGCCATCTGCACTGACCAGCCAGGCGGAACCCGTGAAGTGACCGACGGCATGGGCACGATCGAACACGGTCGGGGCGGAACGCAGGAAAACGGTGAATCGCTCGGCTTCGGCACGCTCGTCCGGGTGATGCATGACATACCGGTCGAACTGCTCCGCCAAGGCCTCAGAAATCTCGTGCATGACTTGTGACATAGGAAAAGGAGGAAGCCGCCATCATAGCTGCGGCGCGACTTGTACCCCTCCCATCCCTCCGCTAAGGTTCGGTGCTTCCGTGCCGGCGAAATGGCCGACCACGGCGCCGAAGGCCTTTCCAGACAAAGCTTTTCCAAAACGACAAGCAGCCATTCCCGGAGGGGGGAACCCATGCTGAAAAACCTGTTTGCGACGACGCAGATCTCTCCTGCGTCCGCCGAGCTCCCGGACGACGGAGTGCATGGCGAGGCCACCCTCAAGCGCGCACTGACCGCGCGGCACCTCATCCTGCTGGGCATCGGCGCGATCATCGGCGCAGGTATCTTCGTCATCACCGGACAAGCGGCCGCCGAGCATGCCGGCCCGGCCATCGTGCTGAGCTTCGTCTTCGCCGGCATCGCCTGCGCCCTCGCCGCGCTGTGCTACGCCGAGTTCGCGGCCATGCTGCCGGTATCGGGCAGCGCCTATTCCTACTCCTACGCGACGCTGGGCGAATACGTCGCCTGGTTCGTCGGCTGGAGCCTGGTGCTGGAATACCTGTTCACCGTCGCCACCGTGGCGGCCGGCTGGTCGGGTTATTTCAACAAGCTGCTCTCACTCATCAGCGGCTGGATCGGCCACGACGTCTCGTTGCCGCAGGTCCTTGCGGCGGCGCCGTTCACCGTCGTCGACGGCCATATCCAGGCCACCGGCATGTTCATCAACCTGCCTGCCGTGGCGATCATCGCGGCGATCACCGGCCTGTGCTACGTGGGCATTACTCAGTCGGCCTTCGTCAACTCGATCATCGTGGCGATCAAGGTGACGGTGATCCTGCTGTTCATTGCCTTCGCCACGAAGTACGTCAATCCGGACAACTGGCACCCCTTCATCCCCGCCTCGGAAGGCCCGTCGAAATATGGCTGGGCAGGCGTCGGACGCGCCGCCGCCATCGTGTTCTTCTCCTACATCGGTTTCGACGCGGTCTCCACCGCCGCCGGCGAGGCGAAGAATCCCCAGCGTGACATGCCGATCGGCATCATCGGCTCGCTGATCCTTTGCACCATCCTCTACATCATCGTGTCCGGCATCCTCACCGGCATTGCCGACTTCCGCCTGCTGGGTACGCCGGAGCCGGTGTCCACCGCACTGGACAACTACCCGACCCTGCATTGGCTGCAGATCATCGTGGTGATCGGCGCGGTCACCGGCCTCAGCTCGGTGATCCTGGTGATGCTGATGGGCCAGCCGCGCATCTTCTATTCGATGGCGCGCGACGGCCTGATCCCGCCGTTGTTCGGCCGCATCCATCCGAAGTACCGCACGCCTCACGTGGGCACCGTCGTGGTCGGCGTGCTCGCCGCCGCGCTGGGCGGCCTGTTCAACATCGGCGTGCTGGGCGAAATGGTCGCCATGGGCACCCTGCTGGCCTTCGCCACCGTGTGCATCGGCGTGCTGGTGCTGCGCTATACCCGTCCCGAGCTGCCGCGCGCGTTCCGCGTGCCGGTGCCGTGGATCGTCTGCCCGCTCGGTGCGCTCGCCTGCATGGCCCTGTTCCTGCAGTCGTTCCTCGAGCATTGGCGCTGGATGCTTGCCTGGATTGCGATCGGCCAGGCGATCTATTTCCTCTACGGCTACTCGCACAGCAAGCTTCGCAAGCCCGTCGCCTGATCCATGCCTCGAGGGCCGGCTCCGAGCCGGCCCTCCCTTTTGGGCCGGCCGTACGTCCGGCATCTGCTCCACCAGGTTCACGCATGCTCAACCAGCTCTTCGCCCGCAAGACCGACTTCTCCGATGCCGACGACTGCCACGGCGGTCCCTCCCTGCGCCGCACCCTCGGCAAATGGGGCATCACCGCCCTGGGCATCGGCGCGGTGATCGGCACCGGCATCTTCGTAGTCACGGGCCAGGCGGCAGCGGAGCACGCCGGCCCGGCGGTGCTGATCTCGTTCATGCTCGCAGCGATCTGCAGTGGCTTCACTGCCCTGTGCTATGCGGAATTCGCGACGCTGATCCCGATCTCGGGCAGCTCCTACTCCTACGCCTACGCCACCCTGGGCGAACTGGTCGCCTGGTTCATCGGCTGGAACATGGTGCTGGAGTACGGCATTTCCGCGTCCGCCGTGGCGGCCAGCTGGACCGGCTACTTCACCAGCCTGCTCGACCACATGGGCATCCACCTGCCGGTAGCACTCACCGAGGCACCCCTGGCCTTCAAGGACGGCCACCTGGTCACCACCGGGCACCTCCTCAACCTGCCTGCCGTGGCGATCGTGCTGGCGCTCACCTGGCTTTGCTACATCGGCATCCGCGAGTCGTCCGGCCTGAACGTGCTGATGGTGCTGCTCAAGGTCGGCCTGATCGTGGTGGTGGTGGTCGCCGGATACCGCTACATCGATCCCGCCAACTGGCACCCCTTCATCCCCGCCGAACAGGAGCCGGGTAAGTACGGCTGGTCCGGCATCATGCGCGGCGCGGCCATGGTGTTCTTCGCCTACATCGGCTTCGAGGCCACATCGACCGCCGCGCAGGAATGCAAGAACCCTCAGAAGGACCTGCCCTTCGGCACCCTCGTCTCCTTGGTGATCTGCACCGTGCTTTACCTCGCCATGGCGGCGGTTCTCACGGGACTGATTCCCTACACCGAGCTGGGCACCAGCGAACCGGTCGTCACGGCGATCCGCAACCACCCTGAGCTGGGCTGGCTGCGCCTGGTGGTGGAAATCGGCGCAATGATCGGCCTGTCCTCGGTGATCTTGGTAATGATCATCGCCCAGCCGCGCATTTTCATGATCATGTCGCGCGACGGCCTGCTGCCGCCGGTGTTCAACCGCATCCACCCGCGCTACCGCACGCCGCACCTCAACACGGTGATCACCGGCGTCGGCATCGCCGTCCTTGCAGCAGTGTTTCCTCTGGACTTGCTGGCCGACCTGACCTCGATGGGTACGCTGATCGCCTTCGTGGCGGTGTGCGCGGGCGTGCTGATCCTGCGCTACACCTCGCCGGACCTGCCGCGCCTGTTCCGCGTTCCCGCTGCCTGGTTCGTCTGCTCGGCCGGCGTGCTCAGCTGCCTGGCTCTGCTGTACTTCATGTCCTGGTTCAACTGGCTGCTCATGATCGTGTGGACCGCCATCGGACTTGGCATCTACTTCGGCTACGGCCTACGTCACAGCCGTCTGCGCCGGGCGGGCTGAAGACAATTTCGCCGATCGTCAGCCTATGACATTGAATTTCGGTAAATAGCACCGAAGAGCTGTCAACTGAACAGAACTGCCTCGAAATGCGCAATCCGGACGCATTTTTGATGCACAGTCACGAATGATCTCGTAACTTTTTGTTTTTTCAGTATTTAACGAGACTTTTTCGGGAAATTTTTCCGGAGCGACCGCCCCAAACCGCCCTTCGGGGAGTATGATCGGCAGTCCGTGGGTTGATCACTTGGCAGTGGGCCCCGGATTGCCGCCCGGCGCGTCAGGCGGGTCAGCTCCTCGGCCTGACGCGTCTGGGCTGCATCTTCTCTCCGGCAGATCGTCCGATCGCCGATGACCCTTCTCTTTGATCGAGCAGCCCATGGCGAACCCTCGCCACGGGCCAGTGCGCACGTCAAATAAAAAGGCCGGCATGAAGCCGGCCTCGATGACGTGTGCGGAATACGCTCAGGCTTTCTTCGGCGCGTGCGATACGCACCATCCCTTCGCGTTCACCGACTTGCCCGGGAACAGCTGGCACGGGCCATAACCCGAGGCGCCGCCCGAATAGAACTGGCAGTTGGCGCAGATGTCGCCGGCCTTGTGCTTGGGATCCTTCGTCTTAGTTGCGTCCTCGACATAACCCAGCGCCTTCGCGGTGGGATCGGTCTCAGCGACGTGCGGCAGATCGTCGGCGCGTGCGAGGCGCGGCAGTCCGCCGACCATCGCGGCCGCTGCCGCCGTACCCGCGGCGACCTTGAGGAAGCGGCGGCGCGATTCGAGCTCTTTCTCGTTCGACATTGGGGAACCTCCGTCTAGGGGGACATCATCACCGCGCAAAGCGGCGGATCGGCGGTCATGTTAAGCCGACCTAGGAACAAACCATGAGAATGGATCGCATTCGAAGATCCACCACTCCGAACACCTCCCGGAGCAGAAGAACCTGCGTGGTATAGTCCCCACCCATTTGGACGTCCATATCGTATGAGCCAAGTCCTCCCCTCCTCCGTTCCCCCCGAGCTGTTCGCCGAGCGCGCCGACGCGATCGCCGCGGCCGCGCGCGAACTGGCGCTGGCCGGATGGACGCCCGCCACCAGCAGCAATTTCTCGATGCGGATCGATGCCGATCACGCGGCCATCACCATATCCGGCCGCGACAAGGGCAAGCTCGGCCGCGACGACATCATGCTGATCGACATGCAGGGCAAGGCGGTAGGCACCGATGCACGCCCCAGCGCGGAGACCGAACTGCACACGCAGATCTATCGCCGCTTCCCTGGCATCGGCGTCGTTCTGCACACCCACTCGCGTACGCAGAGCGTGGCCTCGCGCCTGTTCGCGAAGGAAGGCATGGTGCGACTGGCTGGCTGGGAACTGCAGAAGGCCATCGCCGGCCAGACCACGCACGACGCCGAACTGGACATCCCGGTCTTCCCCAACACCCAGCAGATGCCCGAACTGGTAGCCCAGGTCGACGCTTGGCTCGATGCCGGCAAGCCGCTGCACGCCTACTTGATCGACGGCCATGGCATCTACACCTGGGGGCGGGACATGGCCGAAACCCGCCGTCATCTGGAAGCCCTGGAGTTCCTGCTGGGCTGCGAACTGGATCTGAGGAGGTTGTCCGCATGAGCCGACTGCGCATTTTCGACGACCGGCATCCCGAGTCGCCGCTCGCCACCCACACCGACCATGCCGCCATCGCTGCCGAACTGAAGCAGGTCGGTGTGCGCTTCGAGCAATGGGAGGCCAGCCAGCCGATCGCCCCGGGCGCCAGCCAGGAGGAAGTGATCGCCGCGTACCGCGCCGACATCGACCGTCTGATGGCCCAGGAGGGCTATCAGGCGGTCGACGTGATCAGCCTCAAGCCCGATCATCCGGAACGCGCCGCGCTGCGCCAGAAATTCCTCAGCGAGCACACCCACAGCGAGGACGAGGTGCGTTTCTTCGTCGCCGGGGCCGGCCAGTTCACCCTGCACATCGACGGCAAGGTCTATGACGTGCTGTGCGAACAGGGCGATCTGATCGGCGTGCCGGATGGCACCCGCCATTGGTTCGACATGAGCGAGGCCCCGTATTTCGTGGCTATCCGGCTGTTCACCAACAAGGAAGGCTGGGTCGCCAATTTCACCGGCGAGGATATCGCCCTGCGCTTCCCGCGCATGGCCCCGCACGATTCGGCCACAGCCTCCGCATGATCCCGTACGGGCCGCTTCCGGCGGCCCGCTCCCTTTGGCTTTGTGTCAACGGTGTGAACCACGTGACCCGGTTCATCGTCCCGGCGAACGCCGCCGCCCTCCCGTAGGCGCGCCACTGCGCCGAAGCTAAGCTTGCCTACCCGCATCACGGCTACCTCCATGACCGTCATCCGCGCCATCGTCACCGACATCGAGGGCACCACCAGCTCGATCAGCTTCGTCAAGGACGTGCTGTTCCCCTACGCGCGCAAACGACTGCCCGCATTCGTGGAAACTCATGTCGACAAGCCCGAGGTCCAGCACTGGTTGCACGAGGCCGCCAAGGAAGCCGGCCTGGTCGAAGCCAGCCGCCAGGAGATCATCGACCTGCTCCTGCGCTGGATCGACGAAGATCGCAAATCCACCGCGCTCAAAGCCTTGCAGGGGATGATCTGGAAGGACGGCTACGAGAGCGGCGAATACCGCGCGCATGTCTATCCGGAAGTCGCCGCGCGCCTGCGCGCGTGGCGCGGAGACGGCCTGCGTCTTTACGTGTATTCCTCCGGCTCGGTGGCGGCGCAGAAACTGTTCTTCCAGTACAGCGAAGCGGGCGACCTCACGCCGCTGTTCTCGGGCTATTTCGACACCGAGACTGGCCCCAAGCGCGAACGAGCGTCGTACGCGAAGATCGCCGAGGCGATCGGAGAGCAGCCCGAACACCTGTTGTTCCTGTCCGACATCCCCGAAGAGCTGGACGCTGCCAAGGCCGCGGGCTTCCATACGGCCTGGCTGCTGCGCGCGCCCTTGGCGGCACCGACGGAGCCGCGCCACCCTGTGCACACCGACTTCGACACCATCGCTCCCTGACCGGCCCGAGGCCGCCATGCGCACCGCCCTCACCGCTCTGCTCGCTTTCGCCGCTGGCGTCCTCCTTACGCTGCTGATGCATCGGGCCGTCCCGTCGATGGCGATCGCCCATCCGGTACCCGCGCCGGCGGCCACGGCCGACACACCCGCCGAGGCCGCATCCATCGGGCAGGCGGATGCCACCGCGCCGGCCGACGACGCGCCCGATCGCTGGCCCGAACAGGGCCCCACGCCCGAGCAGGTCGCCTACGCCCAGCCGCGACTGTTGCACGACGCTCTCGCCAAGCTCGGCCCGCGCGTCCCGGGCACGCCCAACCTGTACCTGCTTGCCTTCGCCGGCGACGGCGGCGAGGACGTGTTCCATAACGAAGTGGAATACGCCGGCAAGCTGTTCGCCGACCGCTTCGGTGCCACCGTGCACCCGCTCCTGCTGGCCAACAGCCCGGACACGTTGAACACCCGGCCGCTCGCCACCTGGAGCAACCTTGAAAGCGCGCTGGACGCGCTCTCCGGCGTGATGAAGAAGGACGAGGACATCCTCGTGCTGTACCTCACCTCGCACGGCGACCACGAGCACAACCTGCTGGTGGATCTGGATCCGCTGCCGCTGGACCAGATCGGCGCGCCCGACCTGGCCGACATCCTCGGCAAGCGCCAGTTCAAGTGGAAGGTCGTGGTGGTGAATGCCTGCTACTCCGGCGGATTCGTGCCCCCACTGAAGGGTCCGGGCACGCTCGTGCTCACGGCAGCACGCGCCGACCGCAGTTCCTTCGGCTGCGGCAGCGACTCCGATATCACCTACTTTGGACGCGCGTGGCTGGTGGACGCGCTCAACCGCACCCCCGATTTCATCGCTGCGTTCAAGCAGGCCCGCACCGAGATCGCGCAATGGGAAAGCCGCGATCACCTGACGCCGTCCGAGCCGCAGATCGACGTCGGTGCTGGCATCGCCGATCAGCTGGCCCGCTGGCGCGGACATCTGAAACCCGGCCCTGCCGTAGCGTTCGAGCCGGTACATTCCGGAGCCGAACCGGCCTCTCGCTGATTAGCCTGCGTCAGTCCCCCGCTCGGAACGCAACCGGGCACAAGGCACGACACCGCCTGTCGCTGCGGGCTCTTGCACTGAACACCGGATGCCATCGATGTCCACGCCTTGGCCGAGATCAAGACGTGTCTATGACGTCGCCGGTGGCGGCGGTCAGACAGCCTTTCGATGCCGCGCCTCAAGCACCCGGCACACCTCGGCCAGACCCAACCCCCGCGCGCGCAACGTCACCGTCAGATGGAAGATCAAGTCCGCCGCTTCGCCGAGCAACGCCTCGTCGTCCTGCGCCACCGCGGCCAGGGCAGTCTCGACGCCTTCCTCGCCCACTTTCTGCGCGATGCGGCGCAGGCCGCCTTCGAACAATCGAGTCGTGTAGCTGCCTTCCGGACGTTCGGCTTCGCGGCGTTCTACCAGGCGGTCGAGTACTGCGAGGAAGCCGAGCTTCGGCGCGACATCCGAGGTTTCGCCGAAGCAGCTGGAACTACCGAGGTGACAGGTAGGGCCCCGCGGCTCGGCCTGCACCAGCAAGGTGTCCGCATCGCAATCGGCACGCACAGACTTGAGCGCCAGCACGTGCCCTGAACTTTCGCCCTTGGTCCACAGCCGGCCCTTGCTGCGGCTGTAGAAAGTCACCTGTTCCGTGGCCAGCGTGTGCGCGAGCGCGTCGGCAGTCATGTAGCCGAGCATCAGGACTTCGCCGGTGAGCCAATGCTGCACTACGGCGGGAAGCAGGCCTTCGCCCTTGCTCCAGTCGAGCCGCGAAAGGTCGGTATGGATGTCGCTCATGGTGCGTTTCCGATCAGAGACGGATGACGATGCCGGCATCGCGCAATTCGCGCTTCAGCGCCGGAATGGCGATAGCGCCGCTATGGAAGACGCTCGCCGCCAGTGCGCCGTCCACATCGGCCACGATGAAGGCATCACGAAAATGCTCGGGCGCACCCGCGCCACCGGAAGCCACCAGCGGCACGCGGCAGATCGCACGCGCCGCACGCAGCTGTTCGAGATCATAGCCCTGCCGCACGCCATCGCTGCCCATGCAGTTGAGCACGATCTCGCCCGCGCCTCGGCGTTGCGCCTCATCGATCCAGTCCAGCGTGCGCCGCGCCAGCGCCTGCGTCTTCGACGGGTCGCCGGTGTACTGGCGCACGCGCCATTCGCCGTCGCTGTCGCGCAGGCTGTCCACACCCACGACGACGCATTGCACGCCGAACGCCTCCGCCAACTCGCCGATCAGTTCGGGGCGCTCAAGCGCTGGCGAGTTGATCGATATCTTGTCGGCGCCCGCATAAAGAACCTCCCGCGCATCCGCCACGCTGCGGATGCCGCCGGCCACGCAGAACGGGATATCGATGGCACGCGCCACCCGTTCCACCCAGCCGCGATCGACGCTGCGTCCCTCGGGACTCGCCGTGATGTCGTAGAACACCAGCTCGTCCGCGCCTTCGTCCCGATAGCGCATGGCCAGATCGACGATCTCGCCCATCACCACGTGGTCGCGAAAACGCACGCCTTTGACGACCTTGCCTTCGCGCACGTCCAGGCAGGGAATGATGCGGCGGCTCAGCATGCCAGCGCCTCCTCGATGGTGAAACGGCCTTCCAGCAGCGCGCGGCCGAGGATCACACCCTGCGCACCGGCGTCGCGCGCGGCGGCGATGTCGTCGACCGAGCGCACGCCACCGGACGCCTGCACGGCGAGCGTCGGCGCGATGGCTGCAAGATGGCGATAAAGATCCAGATTGAAGCCCCCCAGCATGCCGTCCCGATCGATGTCGGTGCACAGCAGGTGATGCGCGCCGCGCGCCGCGTACCACGGCGCCAGCTCATCCAGCGACTGCGCTTCCAGCTCGGTCCAGCCGGCGCTCGGCAAAGCCCAGCGGCCATCGACACGCCGAGTGTCCAGCGCCACGGTAATACGTTCGGCGCCGTACTTGCCCAGCCATGCACCGACCAATCCGGGATCACGAATCGCGACGCTGCCGACCACGGCCCGGGTGACGCCCGCGTCGAACAGGCGGCGCAGATCGCGCTCCCCGCGCACGCCGCCGCCCGCCTGGATCTTCATGCCGTCGCGGGCGAACGTCTCGATCACCTGCAGATTGTCCAGGCCGCCCGAACGAGCGCCATCGAGATCGACCACGTGCAGCCACTCGGCGCCAGCCTCGGCGTAGCGGCGAGCCAGCGCGCGCGGTTCGAACTCGTAGGTGGTCTGTTGGCCGTAGTCGCCCTGGCGCAGGCGCACCACGCGGCCTTCGCGCAGGTCGATGGCGGGAATGACGGTAAAGCTCATAGTTCGAGAAAGTTCTTCAGCAGTTTGGCGCCGACCGCAGCCGAGCGCTCGGGATGGAATTGCATGCCGTGGAAATTGCCTCGTGCGACCACGGCGGAGAAGGCACCGCCGAAATCCGCCGTGGCGAGCGTGTCCGCACCGACCGGTACCGCGTAGCTGTGTACGAAGTACGCCCAGTCATCGTCGCCCAGGCCCGCGATCAACGGGTGATCGCGCTCGGCGCGCAGGCGATTCCAACCCATGTGCGGAACGCGCAGGCCCGGTGCCTCGGCGAAACGGCGCACCGTCGCCGGAATCAAGCCGAGGCATTCGGTATCGCCCTCTTCCGAACGCTCGCACAGCAACTGCATGCCCAGGCAGACGCCCAGCACCGGCTGAGTCAGCGAACGCATCAGTTCCACCAGACCCAGTTCGCGCAGCCGCGCCATGCCAGGCCCGGCCGCGCCCACGCCGGGCAGGATCACCTTGTCGGCGGCCCGGATCGCTGCGGCGTCGGACGTCAATTCGGCGTCCGTGCCCAGGCGCTGCAGGGCGTAACGAACCGAACCGATGTTGGTGCCGCCGGCATCGACCAGAACGACCGTCATGTCACAGCGCTCCCTTCGTGCTGGGCAGTTCGCTGCCCTCGCGCCGCACCGCCTGGCGCAACGTACGCGCCACGACCTTGAAGCAGGCCTCGACCATGTGATGCGCATTGTCGCCGCGCACGCTCAGGTGAAGGTTGGCGCCGAGCGTCTCGCACAACGAGCGGAAAAAGTGCGGCACCAGCTCGGTCGGTACCTCGCCAACGCGCTCCCGCGGGAAGCTTCCCTCGAAGACGAAATAGGAGCGCCCAGAGAGATCGAGCGCGGCGCTCGCCAGCGACTCGTCCATCGGCAGCGTGAAGCCGTAGCGGCCGATGCCGCGCTTGTCGCCCAGCGCCTGCCGCAGCGCCTGGCCCAGCGCCAGCGCACAGTCCTCGATGGTGTGGTGTTCGTCGATGTGCGTATCGCCATCGCACGAAAGCTCCAGCGCGAAACCGCCGTGCTTGCCGATCTGTTCCAGCATGTGGTCGAAGAAGCCCAGCCCCGTGTGCGCCTTCGGCTCCGCGACGCGGTCCAGGTCCACGCGCACGGTAATGCGCGTTTCCTTGGTGTTGCGCGTAACCGTGGCGGTGCGCGGCTGGTCGAGCAGCTCGTGCGCGATGGCCTCCCAGGATTGGCCCTTCGGCCCCACCAGAAAGCCGCGTACGCCCATGTTGGCGGCGAACTGAAGATCGGTCTGGCGATCGCCGACCATTGCCGAAGCCGCGCGGCTCCAGCCGTCGTCGGCGAGGTAGTGGCGCAGCATGCCGATGCCGGGCTTGCGCGTATCCAGACCTTCGTGCGGGAAGCTGCGATCGATCAGCACCTCGCGAAAGGCGATGCCCTGCGAGGCCATGATGCGCATCAGCAGCTCATGCGGACCGGTGAAGTGATGCTCGGGAAAACGTTCCGTCCCCAGGCCATCCTGGTTCGTCACCATCACCAGTTCGTAACCGGCCGCCACGCAGCGCTGCAAGGCAGCGATGACGCCCGGCAACAGCGCCAGCTTTTCGTAGCTATCGATCTGCTCGTCCGCGGGCTCCTCGATCAGGCAGCCATCGCGATCGACGAAAAGTATCTTCCGGCTCATGGGTTCCCCCGTACGGATCCTTCGGCGAACGTGCGGCCTTCTTCGGCCGGGCGACTCAGCACGGCGAGCACCAGCTCGTTCTCTTCCGGCGTGCCGACAGTAATGCGCAAGGCATCGCCCAGATTCGGATAGCGCCGCACGTCGCGTACCACGATGTCCGCGGCCAGCAGGCGCTGATACGCCGCGCCCGCATCGTCGAAGCGCACGGCCAGGAAGTTGGCCTGCGACGGCAGTACCGCGCGCACGCCCGGCAGCGCAGCCAGCGCCGCCGCCATCCGCGCGCGCTCGGCGCGCACGATGCGAAGATGTTCCGCCGCCTCCGCCTGGCCCTGGGTGGACAAGGCATCCAGCGCGGCATGGATGCATGGCAGCGGCAGCGGATACGGCGGGATGATCTTGCGCAGCAAGGCGATCACTTCGGCATGCGCCAGGAGGGTGCCGATGCGCGCACCGGCCAACGCCCAAGCCTTGGACAACGTACGCAAGACGGCCAGGTTCTCGTAGCGGTCGATCAAGCCGGC
>JBCNOA010000389.1:0-3793 GCA_039594095.1 Dyella sp. | reverse complement strand
CCGGGAGGTGGCCCAGCAGATTCTGCCGGTCAAGGACACGGTAGCCCGCGATACCTCGCGCGAACTGGCGCAGAAGGAGGGCATTTTCGTCGGCATCTCCGCCGGCGCGACACTCGCGGCGGCGTTGCAGGTGGCGAAGGACGCACCGGAAGGCTCGGTGTTGCTGGCGATGCTGCCGGATACCGGAGAGCGTTATCTGTCGACCTTCCTGCTCGAAGGCGTCAACGAAGGCTCCGACGAAGTGGAGTAACCGCTCCCTTGAGCTGTCCCTCTCCCTCCGGGGAGAGGGCTGGGGTGAGGGGTCGGGCGGAGCGCGACGCTCAAGTCCGCCGCGAGCTCAAAGAGCTTTTATGCCTTGTAGCAACGTTGCAATACACGCCCACTCTCCACCTGCCATGGCCGAAAGCAGCTCGTGAGACCGGCACCCTCTTTCCAACAGGGAAGACTTTCACGCCGGAGGTTTATCTCAACCTGCGGCCACGCGGCCCACCCCATTCCTCAATCAACTTGCTCCCTACATTCGCCAGCGCCTCGATCGCCGGCAGCAATTCACGGCCCAGCGCCGTCAATGCGTACTCCGCCGACGGCGGCGACGTATTCAGCACACGCCGCGTCACCAAGCCGCGCGACTCCAGTTCGCGCAATCGTGCGCTCAACACGCGCGCCGAAATCCTCGGCAAATCGTGACGCAACTCGCCGAAGCGGCGCGCATCGCCGCTCAGCAGCCACACTACGTTCGGAGCCCACGCGCCGCGCAACAAGCCCAGCACTTCGCTGAGCGGACAGGCAGGCGGCGGGGCGACTTTGTTCTTGCGGACGGGAAGTCCCATGAGCGTCAATCTCTTGCGGAACCGGTAACTGGCGAGTTACCGGATTTTAGGGGTTACGCACGGTTAGGTGGTATCCAAGAGTAACCAGGGATGGCTAGCATGGCCGCCGTTCGTCGCCTGTCCCCAGGCGTCACGCCAGACCGTCACCCCAAGGAGGATCGTCATGAAGCTCTATTTCGCCCCGGGCGCTTGTTCGCTCTCGCCGCATATCGTCGCCCTGGAAGCCGGCATTCCGTTCGAACTGGAAAAAGTCGACGGCAAGACCAAGCGCACCGCCAGCGACCAGGATTACTGGCAGATCAACCCCAAGGGCTACGTGCCCGCGCTGTCGCTCGATAACGGCGAATTGCTCACCGAAGGTCCGACCATCGTGCAGTACCTGGCCGACCTCAAGCCCGAGAGCGGCCTCGCTCCGGCGCACGGCACACCGGCGCGCTATCGCCTGCAGGAGATGCTCGGCTACATCAACTCCGAGCTGCACAAGACCTATTCCCCGCTGTTCCGCGCGGAAACTCCCGACGCCGTGCGCGAAGAGCGCAAGGAATACCTGCGCAAGCGCTACCGCCTGCTGGAATCGCACCTGGCCAAGCACGACTGGCTGGTAGGCGAAAACTTCACCGTGGCGGACGCTTACCTGTTTACGGTGACGAACTGGGCCAAGCACGTCAGCTTCGATCTGTCCGAGTTCCCTGCCTTGCAGGCATTCCAGGAGCGCGTCGCCGCGCGTCCGAAAGTGCAGGCGGCACTGGAGGCGGAAGGGCTGGTCAAGAAGGCCGCTGCCTGAAAACGAAAAGGGGCGCATTCCACGCGCCCCTTTTCTTATCCGCGGGTGTGGCGATCAGATCTCGCGCGCCAGCGGCTCGGCCAGGCCGATGTAGCCGCCGGGCGTCAGGTCCAGCAAGCGCTGTTTCGCGTCGGCCGGCAGGTCCAACCCGGCGATGAACTGGCGCATGGATTCCTTGGTGATGCCCTGGCCGCGGGTCAGCGCCTTGAGCTGCTCGTACGGCTCCGGCAGGCCGTAGCGACGCATCACCGTCTGCACGGCTTCGGCCAGCACTTCCCAGGCCGCGTCGAGGTCCGCAGCGATGCGGTCGGCATTGACGTTGAGCTTGCCCAGGCCCTTCTGCAGCGATTCCAGTGCCACCAGCGTGTGGCCGAAGGCGGTACCCAGCGCGCGCAGCACGGTGGAGTCGGTCAGGTCGCGCTGCCAACGGCTGATCGGCAGCTTCTCGGCGAAATGGCCGAGCAGGGCGTTGGCCAGGCCGAAGTTGCCTTCGGCGTTTTCGAAGTCGATCGGGTTGACCTTGTGCGGCATGGTGGAGGAGCCCACCTCGCCGGCCTTCAATGCCTGCTTGAAATAACCCAGCGAGATGTAGCCCCACACGTCGCGCGCCAGGTCGATCAGGATGATGTTGGCGCGACGCACTGCGTCGCAGTACTCGGCCACGCCGTCGTGCGGCTCGATCTGCGTAGTGTAGGGGTTGTAGTCCAGGCCCAGGCTTTCCACGAAACGGCGCGAGAAGCCGCGCCAGTCCAGTTCCGGGTAAGTAATGGCATGCGCGTTGTAGTTGCCCACCGCGCCGTTGATCTTGCCCGGGATCTCCAGCGCGGCGAGCTGCTTGCGCTGGCGCTCCAGGCGGGCGACCACGTTGGCCAGCTCCTTGCCGAGCGTGCTGGGCGAAGCGGTCTGGCCGTGCGTGCGCGAGAGCATCGGCAGCGCGGCATTGGCATGGGCCAGGTCGCGCAGCTTGGCGATCACGGCGTCGAAGGCCGGCAGCAGCACCCCGTCGCGCGCATCGCGCAGCATCAGGGCGTAGGAGAGGTTGTTGATGTCCTCGCTGGTGCAGGCGAAGTGCACGAACTCCTTGGCCTGGGCCAGGGCGGCGTCGTTGCCGATGCGCTCCTTGATGAAGTACTCGATCGCCTTCACGTCATGATTCGTGGTGGCTTCGATGGCCTTGACCCGAGCGCCGTCTTCCACGCTGAACTTGGCGGCGATGTCCTTGAGCTGGGCCACCTGCGCGGACGAGAACGCCGGCAGCTCGGCGATGCCCGGATCCGCGGCCAGCGCCAGCAGCCATTCGATCTCCACGTGCACGCGCCGGTGCATCAGGCCGTACTCGCTGAAGATCGGGCGCAGGGCTTGCGCCTTGCTGGCGTAGCGGCCGTCCAGCGGCGAGAGGGCGGTCAGGGCGTGGGCAGACATCGAGGCGATCCGGCAGAGGAAACGCGGCATTTTACAACGGGCGCGCCCGTTCCGGCCCCGGCGCGGTTGGCACGCCCCTAACGGCAACCGGCCTATAGTGGCCGGAGTACCCGGCATCACACCTCACACCCCAAGGAAAACCCGGCATGAGTCAGTACCGCATCGAACACGACAGCATGGGGGAGCTGAAAGTCCCCGCCGACGCGCTGTACGGCGCGCAGACCCAGCGTGCGGTGGACAATTTCCCCATCTCCGGCCTGCGCCTGCCGCGCGCCTTCATCCGCGCCCTTGGGCTGATCAAGGCGGCCGCGGCAGAAGCCAATCTGTCGCTGGGGCACCTGCGCAAGGGCCAGGCGGTCGCCATACGCAAGGCGGCGCTGGCGGTGGCGGACGGGCAGTTCGACGACCAGTTCCCGATCGACGTGTTCCAGACCGGTTCGGGCACCAGCACCAACATGAACGCCAACGAGGTGATCGCGCACCTGGCGGGCAAGGGCGGCACCAAGGTGCATCCCAACGATCACGTCAATTACGGGCAAAGCTCCAATGACGTGATCCCCACGGCCATCCACGTCAGCGCCACGCTCACCGCCAGCGAGCAGCTGTTGCCTGCGCTCAAGCACCTGCGCAAGACCATCGATCGCCGCGCGCGCGAGCTGCGCAACGTGCCCAAGACCGGCCGCACGCACCTGATGGATGCCATGCCGGTGACCTTCGGCCAGGAGCTGTCCGGCTGGGCGGCCCAGATCGACGCGTC
>JBCNOA010000388.1:0-3803 GCA_039594095.1 Dyella sp. | reverse complement strand
GGCTGGCCGCATTGGCGGCGGAAGCGAAACTGTCGGTAAGCGAACGTCTTGCGGCGGGGCTGGTGTACCTCGATCCCAAGGCTGAGCACGGCGGCGCGCTGGCCTGCGCCACGCTTGAAGCGTTCGTGCACGAGGAAGGCCTGCAGGTGGCCGGCTGGCGCGAGGTGACGGTGAATCCGGACGCTTGCGGCCCGCTCGCCGCCGCGGCGCGACCGCGCGTGCGGCAGATCTTCGTGAACGCGAATGGGTTGGACGACGATGCCTTCGAGCGTGCCCTGTTGCGTGCCCGCCGCCGGGCCGAAGCGGCGCTGGCGGACGATGCGCATTTCTATGTGGTGACCTTGTCGGCCCAGGTGATCGGCTACAAGGCGATGGCCGCGCCCGGCCGCCTGCGTGAGGTCTACCCGGACCTGGGCCACCCCGCCCTGGTCTCGGACGCGATGGTGTTCCACCAGCGTTTCTCCACCAACACTACACCGCAGTGGCGCCTGGCCCAGCCGTTCCGCCTGCTGGCGCACAACGGCGAGATCAACACCATCCGCGCCAACCGGCGCTGGATGCAGGCGCGCGAATCCATCCTGCGCTCGCCGCTGCTGGACCTGTCCGACCTGGGGCCGCTGGTGCGCCAGACTGGCTCCGATTCGGAAAGCTTGGACAACGCCCTGGAAGTGCTGACCGCCGGCGGCCTCGAACTGATCGCGGCCATGCGCGTGCTGGTGCCGCCGGCGTTCGCCGCCCGCGAAGGCATCGATGAGGATCTCGCTGCGTTCTATGAGTACTACGCGCTGCACAGCGAGCCCTGGGACGGACCCGCCGGCCTGGTGATGTGCGACGGCCACTACGCCGCCTGCACCCTGGACCGCAACGGCCTGCGCCCGGCGCGTTGGGCGCTGTCGGACGACAACCATCTGATCGTCGCGTCGGAAGCGGGCCTGTGGGACGTGCCCTCGGCGCGCGTGGTAGCCAAGGGGCGTCTCGCCCCAGGCGAGATGATCGCCGTGGACTTCGCCAACAAGCGCCTGCTGCGCGATGCCGACATCGACGACATCAACCGCCGCCGCGCGCCGTACCGTGACTGGCTGCGCGCGGGCGTGAGCTATCTCGAATCCGACCTGATCGACCCCTCGCTGGCCGCCGAGCCGCTGCCGGCCGAGCAGTTGCGCGGCTACCAGAAGCTGTACGGGCTGTCGCGCGAGGAGCGCGAATCGGTGCTGAAGGCGCTGGCCGACCTGGAGATGGAAGCCACTGGATCCATGGGCGACGACACGCCGATCGCCGCGATGTCGCGCCAGGTGCGTCCCCTGTTCGACCGTTTCCGCCAGGCCTTCGCCCAGGTCACCAATCCGCCGATCGATCCGCTGCGCGAAAAACTGGTCATGTCGCTGGTGACCCAGATCGGGCCGGAGGGCAATCCCTTCGACCTGGGGCCGGAAAACGCGAGGCAGATCCTGATCAACTCGCCCATCCTGTCCCAGCGCAAGCTGCGGCAGCTGCTCGCGCTGCCGCAGTTCGCCGGCACGCCGCGCTTCGATCTGATGTACGCGCCGGAAGAAGGGCTGGAGAACGCGTTGCGCCGGCTGTGCCGCGAGGTGGCCCAGGCCGTGCGCGAGGGTTGCGCGCTGGTGTTCCTGAGCGACCGCTATCCGGAGCGCGGCTTGCTGCCGATCCACTCGCTGCTGGCCACCGGCGCGGTGCATGCGCACCTGATCGACGAAGGCCTGCGATGTCAATGCAACATCGTCGTGGAGACCGCCACGCCGCGCGATCCGCACCAGTTCGCCTGTCTCATCGGCTACGGCGCCACCGCGATCTATCCGTGGCTGGCCTACCAGAGCCTGTTCGAACTGGGCCGCGAAGGCCATATCGCCAACGACCGCATGGAGGTCGGGCGCAGCTACCGCCGCGGCATCCGCAAGGGCCTGCTGAAAATCCTCTCCAAGATGGGCATTTCGACCGTGGCCGGCTACCGCGGCGCACAGTTGTTCGAGATCGTGGGCCTGGCGCGAGAGGTGGTGGACCTGTGCTTCCCCGGCACGCCTTCGCGCATCGGGGGCGCCGGTTTCGCCGATCTGGAGCACGACCAGCGCCTGCTCGCGGCCGAAGCCTGGAACGAGGCGCTGCCGTTGCGCGCCGGCGGCCTCTACAAGTACGTCCACGGCGGCGAGTACCACATGTACAACCCGGACGTGATCGCCACCTTGCAGAAGGCGGTGCGCACGGGCGATGCCACGGACTACCGCGCCTACGCCGACGTCGTGGACCGCCGTCCGCCCTCCGCGTTGCGCGATCTGCTGCAGCCGCGCGCGCTGCGCGAGCCGGTGCCGCTGGACGAAGTCGAGTCCGTGCAGAGCATCCTGTCGCGCTTCGATTCGGCCGGCATGTCGCTGGGCGCGTTGTCGCCCGAAGCGCACGAAGCGCTCGCTATCGGCATGAACCGGCTCGGCGCGCGCAGCAATTCCGGCGAAGGCGGCGAGGATCCGGCGCGCTACGGCACGGAGAGGATGTCCAAGATCAAACAGGTCGCGTCGGGGCGTTTCGGCGTCACGCCGTCCTACCTGGTCAACGCCGAAGTGCTGCAGATCAAGATCGCCCAGGGCGCCAAGCCGGGCGAAGGCGGCCAGCTGCCTGGCCACAAAGTCGACGCCACCATCGCGCGCCTGCGCTATGCCAAGCCCGGCATCGGCCTGATTTCGCCGCCGCCGCACCACGACATCTATTCGATTGAGGATCTCGCCGAGCTGATCCACGACCTCAAGGAGGTCAACCCGCAGGCACTGGTCTCCGTGAAGCTGGTCAGCCACGCCGGCGTCGGCACCGTCGCCGCGGGCGTGGTGAAGGCCGGTGCGGACCTGATCACCGTCAGCGGCCATGACGGCGGCACCGGCGCGAGCCCGCTCACCTCGATCAAGTACGCCGGCACGCCGTGGGAACTGGGCCTGGCCGAGACGCAGCAGACCCTGCGCCGCAACGACTTGCGCGGCCGCGTGCGCCTGCAGACCGACGGCGGCCTGAAGACGGGCCTGGACGTGATCAAGGCCGCGCTGCTCGGCGCCGAAAGCTTCGGCTTCGGCACCGGGCCGATGGTGGCGCTCGGCTGCAAGTACCTGCGCATCTGCCACCTCAACAACTGCGCCACCGGTGTGGCCACCCAGCATGCGGTGCTGCGCAAGGAGCACTTCATCGGCCTGCCCGAGATGGTGATGAACTACTTCCGCTTCGTCGCGGAAGACGTGCGCGCGCATCTGGCGCGCCTGGGCGCGCGCAGCGTGGCCGAGATCGTCGGCCGCAGCGACCTGCTGCAGCAGCTCGAGGGCGCCACGCCGGTGCAGCACAAGCTGGACCTGGCGCCGCTGATCCACGGCGACGCGCTGGGCAGCGACGTGGACTTCGCATGCACTTTGCCGCGCAACCCGATGCGCGACGAGGCGACCCTGGCCTCGCGCATCGGCCGCGACACGCAGGATGCGGTGGCCAACCGCGCCGGCGGCGAATTCCGCTATGCCATCGCCAACACCGATCGCGCCATCGGTGCGCGCCTGTCCGGCGAGGTGGCGCGGCGCTGGGGCGACCACGGCATGGATGCGCACCCGATCGTGCTGCGGCTGGAGGGCGCGGCGGGCCAGAGCCTGGGCGCGTGGAATGCCGGTGGCGTGCACATCGACCTGGTGGGCGAAGCGAACGACGGCGTGGGCAAGGGCATGGCCGGCGGCCGCATCGTGGTGCGCCCGCCCGCGGATTCGCCCTTCGCCACGCAGGACGCGGCGATCATCGGCAACACCTGTCTGTACGGCGCGACCGACGGC
>JBCNOA010000387.1:0-3824 GCA_039594095.1 Dyella sp. | reverse complement strand
GTTGCAAAATGCAGAAACGAAAACTGCGCCAATGTGGCGCAGCTTTCGGTGTCGCGAGAAGTGAGCGGTGGGCGGCGGCATGGCATCCGCGCCGAAGCAATCACTTCTGTGCGTGGGCCGTGATGTAGTCGATGGCCTGCTGCACGGTGGTGATCTTCTCTGCTTCCTCGTCCGGGATCTCGGTCTCGAACTCTTCCTCGAGCGCCATCACCAGCTCGACGGTGTCCAGCGAATCCGCGCCCAGATCGTCGACGAACGAGGAGGCATTGTTGATTTCTTCCAGCTTAACGCCCAGCTGCTCGGCGACGATTTTCTTGACGCGCTCTTCGATGGTGCTCATGTTTGCCAATACCTCCCAAGGACAAAATTGCCGGCGGATTGTAGTGGCTAAGTTCGAGTCCCGCCACGGTCTACCAGGCATCGGTAAGGCGCAGGCCATATGACCGGCGCGAAAGACCAATTGTCGCCTAAAAACGGACCGATGGCGACAACCCCCCGGGGGCCTAGCGGGGGACCGGCGGCGGGGTATCCGGCCCGCTCCCTGGGTGATACCAGGTCGTCGCGGGCCGCAAGCCGCCCCAACCATTGCCTGCGCGCACCCGGGGATGCACATCCGGCGGCAAGGCATGTGACGACCAGAGCAATACATACCCTTGCGGATGTTCTTTCGCCCACTTTTCGGGGTCGTCCGTGGTGGGCAACGGGGAAGGCAGGCGTGCCAGGAATGTGATCAGCCCGGGCTCATGGCCTGCGCGCACCAGCGGTACGCCCTGCCGCTGCATGTCGACCACCTGCGCGGCCAGGCCGCGCAGATCCATATTGCCCAGCGCCTGGGTGCGGATGAGCGGGAGCATGGCGATCGCCAGCAGCAGCATCGCGCAGGTCACCTGGCGTTCCTCTGCAACGCCCCGGGCTCGCCAGGCGATGACTGCGGACGCGCATAGCGCCGCAAGGGAGAGCGCCATGAGCGATCGCAGCAACCAGGGCGCCAGCGGTGCCGGACTCATGTCGCCCGGGCGCAGCAGCGCCCAGATCCAGACCGCCAGCAGGAGGGCGCAGAAGACGAGCATCCGGCGTCCATGCAGCAGACGCGGATCGGTACGCACCATGGCGCCCAGCCACAGCGCGATGCCGGGAAAAAGCGGAATGAGGTAGTGCAATTGCTTGCCGCTCACCGCAGCGAACGCGACGAATGCCGGCAGCGATGCGCTCCATCCGAAGCGCGCGGCCGGCGCGGCGGTCACCCCCGCGAATGCCGCTCTCAATCGCTCCCAGCGCAACACCAATGGCCAAGGCAGCAGCAACGGCAGCAGCCACTGCAGGTACCACCAGAAGGGGCGATCGTGCGCGAAGCTTTCCACCACGCGCCCCGCCGTCTGCGTGACGAGCAATTCCTTGGCGTCCGCCATCTCGCGATGCCGGACTGCGGCCCATGCCCACAGCAATACGGGCAGGCCACTGGCCAGGCAAACCGCCAGTGCGGCACCGATGCGCCGCCACGATGGCGGCACGCCGCCGGGTGCGGCCCACCAGCGCGAGAGCAGCAAGGGCGGCAACACGTGCAACAGCAGAACCGGCCCCTTCGCCAGCATGCCAAGGGCGCCACCCACGAAAAGTACCCAGGGTGCCCAGCGCGCGCCGTCCCGCATCCACGCCACCAGAGCGAAGAAGGAAAGCAGCACACAGAGGCACAGCAGGATGTCGAACATCACGACACCGGCGAACATCTGGAAATAGAGGAATCCCAGCAGCAGCCACGCCTCGGTGACGCCATTGCCGGCGCCGAGCCGCGACGCCACCTTTTGCAGCAACGCCGCGCAGCCGGCGGCGAACGCCAGCGGCAGCAGGCGCGAACCCCATAGCGACGTACCGAACAGCCGCCATTCGATATTCAGCAGCCAGAACAGCAGCGGGGGCTTGTCGAAATACGGAAAGCCGTTCAGATGGAGGGCAACCCAATCGCCGGACTGCCGCATTTCCCAGGCAATGCTGAGGTAGCGCGTCTCATCGATGGGTACCGGAGGCAAGATCCACAGGAATGGCGCCAACACCATAACGAGCAGCCAAGGATGGCTTTCGATGGATGCGCGCAAGCGTACCAGGGCATTCATGCCGCTCATTCTCCGTGGATCGACTTAGCTTCGTCTTAGACCATGTGCACAGGTCGTGATGGCATCCATCGGCTACCCCCTCAAATAAAGAAGCCGCCCATGGGCGGCTTCCAGTGCAGCACGGCCAGCTGACAACCCCATTACGGCATGTACATGCCGCCGTTGACGTGCAGGGTTTCGCCGGTGATGTAGGCCGCCGCGGGGGAGGCAAGAAACGCCACTGCCTTGGCGATGTCGCTTGCCTCGCCCAGGCGACCCAGGGCGATCTGGCCCAGCAGTGCCTGCTTGGACTCCTCCGGCAGAGCGCGCGTCATGTCGGTATCGATGAAACCTGGGGCCACCACATTGACGGTGATCCCACGGCTACCGATCTCGCGCGCGAGCGACTTGGAGAACGCGATGATGCCGGCCTTGGCCGCCGCGTAATTGGCCTGGCCCGGATTGCCAGTGAGGCCGATCACCGACGCGATCGAGATGATGCGGCCCTTCCGGGCCTTCATCATGCCGCGCATGACCGCCTTGGAAGCGCGATAGACCGAGGTGAGGTTGGTATCGAGGATCGCCTGCCAGTCCTCGTCGCGCATGCGCAGAAGCAACTGGTCGCGCGTAATCCCGGCGTTGTTGACCAGAATGGAAAGAGGACCCACGTCCTTGGCGATCGCATCCACCAGCGCCTCGATGGCGCCGGGCTCGGTCACGTTGAGGACGCGCCCCTGCCCGCCGTGCGCGGCGAGCCGTTCGCCAATCGCGGCCGCGCCACTCTCGCTCGTCGCCGTGCCGATGACGGTGGCGCCCTGGGCCGCCAGTTCGTCGGCGATCGCCGCGCCGATGCCTCGGCTTGCGCCGGTGACGAGGGCGATTTCACCTTGCAGAGTCTTGCTCATCTGTTTCGCTTCCTGATGCTCTGGGAAATTCAAAGGTTGCGCGAGGCGCTCAGACCCATTCGGCACGCACCGCGTCGATGTCGGCTTGCGCACCGATGGCGCGGGCGTCGACACCCTTGTCGATGCGCTTGATCAAACCGGCTAGTACCTTGCCAGGACCGCACTCGGCCATACGCGTAGCGCCACCGGCGACCAGGGTCTGTACGCACTGGGTCCAGCGCACCGGCAGATACAGCTGGCGCTGCAGCGCGCCACGGATGTCTTCGATGCTGCCGTACGCACGGGCCTCGGCGTTCTGCACGATCGGAATGACGGGAAGCCGCCAGCTCAAGGAGTCCATGCGTTCGCCGAGCCGGTCCGCCGCGTCGCGCATCAGCGCGCAATGCGAGGGCACGGAGACGGCGAGCTTGATCGCCTTCTTGACGCCCAGCTCGGCGAGTCGGGACAGCGCACGATCAACGGCCTCGGCGTGGCCGGCAATCACCAGCTGACCAGGCGAATTGAAATTGGCCGGCGAGACGACCTGCCCCTGCGCCACCTCGTCACACACCGCCGCGATCTGCGCATCGTCGCCGCCGAGGATGGCAGCCATCGCTCCCACGCCCGCCGGTACCGCCGCCTGCATCAGACGGCCGCGCTCGGCCACCAGTGCCGCGGCGTCATGCAACGACAGGGCTTCGGCACAAACCAGCGCGCTGTACTCGCCCAGGCTGTGGCCAGACAGCTGCGCCGGACGCGCGCCCCCCAGCTTCTGCCAGACACGCCATACCGCCACACTGGCGGCCAGCAGCGCGGGCTGGGTGTTCTCGGTGCGATTGAGCTGGGCTTC
>JBCNOA010000386.1:0-3833 GCA_039594095.1 Dyella sp. | reverse complement strand
AGCCTGACCCTGATATCGCCCGCCGCGTCATTGGCGTAGGTGTCGAGGGCCAGCAGCGTCATGGACGAGGACAACGTGTTGTACCAGCGATGGGCCAGCGGATAGCTGATGTTTTCCCACACGCGCGGCGAGAGATTCTTCGCCCGTTCGGGGAAATGCTTGCCGAGCAGGTAGAGCACACTGGCGTCGCGGATGAGCGAGTCGTGGTAGTAGCCGTAGACGTAGCTCTTGTCCCGGTCCGAACGCTCCAGCAGCTTCTGCGGGCCGGCCATGAGCTGCGCGGCCTGCTTGTCCTGCTTGAGCAGCTGATAAGACGCGGCCAGCCACGCCGCGGCCAGGTCGTTCTTCCACTGGTCCGGATACGCTTCCTGCAGGCGCTTCTGCACCGCCGCCAGGTCGTTGGTGGTGACGTTGCCCTGGCGGGTCAGCAGGTACACCGCGTAAGCGCGCTGGCGCAGCTTGTCCAGCGAATCCATGCCGTTGTCGCCGGCGAGCTGGCGCAGATAGTTGTTGCCGGCATCGAACATGTCCTTCGGCACGCTCACGCCGCGGTCGCGGGCTTCGATGAGGAAGTTCATCGCGTAAGCCGAGACGAACGGCTCGGCATCCGGCGTCGCCGACCACAGGCCGAAGCCGCCCTGCCCGTTCTGGCGCGAATGCAGCACGTCCAGGAAGCGGGAAAGCGCCTCGTCGTTGCTGAGCTTCTTCTCCTCGAACGCCGGTTGCAGCGCGTGTGCGAACACCGGCACGACCGGCCACTTCGCCACCACCAGGCGCGGCATGGCCGAGCTGATGATCTGCTCGCTGCAATAGTTCTGGTAGTTGACCAGATAGCTGGTCAGGCCCTGCGACAACACCACCGGCAGCGGCGAGAACGCCGCATCGCGCGAGGCGTACTCGTCGTACAGCTTGCGCAGGTCCGGCACGTCCGTCTTGGCGCCGGCGTCCACGCGGCCCACGTCGACCTGGGTGCGGTAGGCCGATGCCGGGCGCACGGACAGGTCCACGCTCTGTTTGGCCGACTTGCCGCCGTAGCCCGCGGTGAAGGTGAGATTGCCCGAACCGAGCTTGTCGGTGGCCTTGACGCGGAACAGCGCCACGCCTTCGCGCATCTCGCCCAGACTGAGGCTCTGCGTGGCTTCGCCCAGCACCTGCAGCTGCGGGCCGGTCTTCAGCGCCACCGACACCGGTACCTGCTTGCCGCCAAGGCCGGTGAGATTGTTGGCCACGCCCACGCTCACTTCCGCCTCGTCGCCTGGGGCCAACGTGGTCGGCACGTTCGGCGACAGCACGAAGTCGCCGCGAACGGTGGTGGATCCCTCGAAGGTGCCGACGCGGTCCTGCGACACCGTTACGGCCATCACGCGCAGCTTGCCGTTGAAGTAATCGGGCACCTGGTAGGTGAGTTCCTTCTCGCCGTCCACGTCGACGATGCCGGACCAATAAGCCACGGGCTTGTCGCGCTTGCGCTTGAACGGATTGAGCTGCCGGCCGATCGCCGCATCCGCGTCACCGCCCGGTGCCGCCATGGTCATCAGCTTCTCGAAGTCGGGCAGGATGAGGTCGAGGATCTGGGAAGTCCCCACTTCCAGCATCCGCTTGCGGAAGAAGAACTTCAGCGGGTCGCCCAGCTTGTAGCGGGCTACCTGCAGGATGCCTTCGTCCACCGCGAACACGACGGCCTTGGTCGGCTGCGACGAGGTGAGCTTGAAGGTCACCGTCTCGCCCGGCTTCACCAGTGCCGGCGAGTCCACCTTCACCACGTTGCGCCGTCCGTCGAGGTTCACCGAGAACGGCACCACGCCATAGCTCAGCGGGCTCATGAAGATCTCGTCCGAGGACGGATCGCGGATGTATTGCACGTTGATGTAGCCGTTGCCCTCGAAATCCGCCGGCACGGTGATGTGCTGCACGGAGCTGGTGGTGTCTGCATGGAACCAGGCGTGCGCGTAGACCTTGTCGCGCTCGATGGTGATCAGGCCACTGCCGGCGTACGGCGCGCGGACGGCGATCTCCGCCGATTCGCCCGGCGCATAGTCCGGCTTGCTGAGGCTCAACTGCAGCTCGGCGTTGCGGTCGAGCGAACGCGACACGTTGGCGTCACCCGCGATCGAGAAGTCCACGCGATTGACCTCGACGCGATCGCTGCCGCGCAGGATCACCAACGCGTAGTTGCCTGGCTTGTCGGTCGGCAATGCGTAGTCCATACCGGCAGCGGGGATGCTCAGCGGCTGCTCGGTGACCGTGATCTCCTTGAGCTTGGACTGGTATTTGTAGACGCCCGAATCCTGCTTGGTCAGCACGGAGATGTAACGGCGCTCGATCAGTTCCGCGCGCAGATCCTTCAGGTCCGTCGCCTTGGCATGGCTGTCGATCGCTACCAGGTGCACGCTGCGCGGCGTGCCGCGGCTGACGTAGTCCAGGCTGTCGGCCGCCTTGTAGCCGACCAGCCAGTCGTTGCTGGAAACCAGCGTCTGGGCCGCGGCCGCCACGCTGCGTCCGCCTTCGGCCTCGTAGGCCTTGGCGAGGAAGTACAGCTGATAAGTGGCGTCGGCGTACTTCTTCAGGTCCAAGTCGAATTCGGCGTGGCCCTTGTCGTCCGTGGTGCCGTCCTGCAGGGACTCTTCGTAGCCCTCCTTGGCGCGGCGGACATCGTAGAAGTGGTAACCGGGCCAGCTGCGGAATTCCGGCCAGGCCGGACGCAAGGTGAGCGAGGCCTCGACGCGGCGATTCTCCGCCGGCGTGCCGAACAGGTTCTGCACATCGACCAGGCCCTTGAGCTGGTCCGGCTTCACCCAGCCTTCCGGCACCTGCTGCGACAGCTTGGCCTCGACCTTCATGCGGTCGGGGAGGAACTCCTTGACTTGCACGGTGGTGCTGCCGATCTGGGCACCGGCCTTGCCGTCCTTGACGATGTACAGGTTGACGGTCCACGTGCCGGTGGGGGCGGTTTCCGCGGGAGCGTACGCCAGTTCGCCGAAGCCGCTGGCATCCATCGACATCGCCAGCTGCTTCACCGACACGCCGCGCGGGTCGACGATCTCCGCCTGCAGCGGCACGCCGGCGACGCTGCGGGTCCAGCTGGCAGCGCGCGCGATGAGGCCGATATGGAAGGTGTCGCCTGGGCGATAGATGCCGCGATCGGAGAACAGATACGCCGACAACTGGCCCTGGTTGGTGGCGTTGCGTTCGCCGCCGATGTCGAAGCGCGAATAGTCCAGCTGGCGGTCGTAGCCGCCGATGGGCAAGAAGGACAGGTCCTCGCCCTTCTTCACCAGATACATCACCGGACGCTTCTCGCGCTCCAGCCCCTTCAGCGTCGGGAAGTGCACCACGCCTTCGGCGCCGGTGGCTTCGCTGTACAGCGTCTGCCCGTTCACGGCGAGCACGGACACGGTGGCGCCAGCCACCGGCTGGCCATCGTGGATGGACTGCACGAACACGTCCTGGCTGCCGTCGACGGCGCGCTTGACCAGCACGCCCAGGTCGGTGACCACGATCAGGCGCGTGTCGGTGGGATCGGGCGTGTTTTCGCCGCCCTCGCCTTCACTCTCGCTCTGGCCCTCGGACTCGCCCTCGACCGCATCGCCCTCCGGCTCGTCGCTCGCGCGTGGTGCGGCCTGGGGGCCCTGCTCGGCCTTCGACGCGGCGTCGGCGGCCTTCTTCTCGGCGGCGGCGTCATAGCTGGAAAGGTGCAGCAGAAACACGCCGCGCTTTCCGTCCTTCAGGTAATCTTCCAGATGCCATTGTACAGTGTCGATCCAGTTTTTCATATACAGCAAATGCTCGATGCTGCTTTTTTCATAGGGATTGCTGATAGCCTGATGCACATC
>JBCNOA010000385.1:0-3844 GCA_039594095.1 Dyella sp. | reverse complement strand
AATGCTCGCGCAAGGCGTCCGCCGCGGCGCGATGGTGCGCGGCGCTGTGCAGGATGGAATCGACCGCATGCGGCCAGTGCTCGGCAAGCCGCGGCAGAATTTCCGCACGAAGATAGTTTCGGGAAAGGCGCGTGTCGGCGTTCGACGGATCCTCGATCGCGGGCAGTCCATGCCGCGCTACGTACTCGCGCAGAACGGAGCGCGGCGTGTCCAGCAAGGGGCGCCAGAGCGTCCCCGCGCCGAGCGGACGCATCGCGCGCATGCCGCCCATGCCTTCCGGCCCGCTGCCGCGCAGCAGTTTGAGCAGCACGGTTTCCGCCTGGTCATCGCGATGATGGCCGAGCAGCAGCCATTCGCCCGCGTTCAAGGCACCGGCCAGTGCGTCATAGCGTGCGTGCCGTGCCGCCGCTTCCAAGCCTTCGCCGCTTTCGCGCTTCACTTCCACCCGGACGACGCTGCAGGCGACTTCCAGCACCGAGCAGAATCGCCTCGCCTGCTCGGCCCAGTCGCGGCTATGCGGGTGCAGGCCATGGTCGACGTGGAGCGCGCGCAATCCGCGCCATCGCGCCTCGCGCAGTCCGGCCAGGGCGTGCAGCAGGGCGGTGGAATCGGGGCCGCCGCTGAAGGCGACGCACAGGGCTCCGGTGGAGTGCTCGCGCAGCGCGCCTCGCAGAACGCCGGCGAGTGGCTCCGCGCTATTCACGGGCGATCGGCTTCTTCGACTTGTTGCGTACGTAGATCGCCTTCGGGCGTCCCTCGCCCGGACTGCGGCGATCGATCTCGAACAGCGTGGTGGCGGCGATCAGCTCACTGAGCTTGTTGTAGCCGTAACTGCGTGCGTCGAAGTTGGGGCGCTGCTTGGTGATGATCGAGCCCACGCCGCCGAGCCCTGCCCAGCCGTCGTCGTCGGAGGCCGCTTCGATCGCGTTGCGCAGTAGATTCACCAGGCCGCTGTCCTGCTTCAGCTGGGCAGCCGTGCGTGGCTTGAGCGGCGCTTCTTCGTCCGGCTTGGTGACGAGAATGTCGGTGTAGATGAATTTGTCGCACGCGGCGACGAAGGGATCCGGAGTCTTGCGTTCGCCGAAGCCATACACGATCAGGCCCGATTCGCGAATGCGCGCGGCCAGCCGGGTGAAGTCGCTGTCGCTGGAGACGATGCAGAAGCCGTCGAAGCGTCCCGAATAGAGCAGATCCATCGCATCGATGATCATTGCCGAGTCGGTGGCGTTCTTACCGCTCGTGTAGCCGAATTGCTGGATCGGCTGGATGGACTGCGTGAGCAGCTGTTCCTTCCAGGTCTTCAGGTGATGGCTGGTCCAGTCGCCATAGGCACGCTTGACGTGCGCGGTGCCGTACTTGGCTACCTCGGCGAGCAGCGCCTCGGCCAGGTTCGGCTGCGCATTGTCGGCATCGATCAGGACGGCGAGCTTGGTGCTGTCGCTGGCCATGGCGGCCTCCGGCGTGATGGGCGGGCCGATGATAGCGCGTCGTCGCACGGACGCCGGATAGGGAAGGGGCCGCTTGCGCGGCCCCGTCATGATTACTCCGTGTAGGCGCCGTAGCCGCGCAGGCGGCGATAGCGCCGCTCCAGCAGTTCGTCCATCGGCAGCGCTTCCAGTTCGTCGAGCTGGTTGAGCAGCACGGCTTTGAGGCGCACGGCCATGGAGTGCGGATTGCGGTGCGCGCCGCCCAGAGGCTCGCGCACCACCTTGTCGATGAGGCCCAGTTCCAGCAGGCGCGGTGCGGTCAGGCCGAGCGCCTCGGCGGCATCCTTGGCCTTGTCGGCGCTCTTCCACAGGATCGAGGCGCAGCCTTCCGGCGAAATCACCGAATACGTGGAGTACTGCAGCATGACGGTGCGGTCGCCCACGCCGATGGCGAGCGCGCCGCCCGATCCGCCTTCGCCGATCACGGTGCACACGATCGGCACGCGCAGGTCAGCCATCTCCAGCAGGTTGCGGGCGATGGCCTCGCTCTGGCCGCGCTCCTCGGCACCGACGCCGGGGTAGGCGCCAGGGGTGTCGATCAAGGTGAGCAGGGGAAGCTTGAAGCGCTCGGCCAGCTTCATCAGGCGCAGCGCCTTGCGGTAGCCCTCGGGGCGCGGCATGCCGAAGTTGCGGCGGACCTTGCCCTTCGTATCGCGCGCCTTCTGGTGGCCGATGATCACCACGGAGCGGCCGTTGATGCGGCCGATGCCGCCCACGATGGCCGCGTCGTCGGCGTAGGCGCGGTCGCCGGCCAGTTCGTGGAACTCCTCGCAGATCACGCCGATGTAATCGAGGGTGTAAGGGCGGGCGGGGTGGCGCGACAGCTGGGTGACCTGCCACGAGCTGAGATTGCGGAAGATCTCCGCCGTCTTGACCTTCAGCTTCTCGCGCAGGCGGGAGACTTCTTCATCGATGTTGAACGCCTGGCCATGGCTGGCATGGCGAAGCTCTTCGATCTTCGCGTCCAGCTCGGCGATCGGTTGTTCGAAATCGAGGAAGTTAGGGTTCATTCGGTGCTATTCGGGACACGGAAGCGCGCCAGTATACCGGGCCGGCGGAAAAGGCGAGAACGGGGCCGTATGGGGGGGGCGACCCGGGAGGGCCGGCACTCAATCCCCGCGGCCGCCACCTGTTTGCTCGCGCACGATGCGCAGCTTCGCCGCCTGCACGCCGGGCACCGCTCTTACCGCGCGCAGCAGCTCCGGAATGGCCTCGACGCGCCAGGCCTCGCCCAGCTCCAAGTCGGCCTGGGCGAGCTTGTTGTGATAGCCGTGCAGCACTACGGTGGTGCGGCCATTGCGGTAGCCGGACAGGGTATGGCGCAGCTGGTCGACGAAGCCGGGCCCCACGCCATTCAATTTCACATGCAGTACACGCGCGAAGCGGCGGCAGGCATCGCCCAGCGTGAGCGCGCTGCGGGCACGCACGGCGAAGCCGCCGCCGGAGAAATCATCGATGCGCAGGCCGCCTTCGACCACCAGGATCTCGTCGCGCGTGAGCAGCGGCGCCACCTGCTGGTAAAGCTCGCCGAAGAAGCTCACCTCGATGATGCCGGTGCCGTCCTCGAGACGGACGAAGGCATCGCTCTCACCGCGTTTGCGGATGGCGGTGATCATGCCGGCCACGGTCCACGGCGTATCGGGGCCGCGCCGGAAGCGGTTGTCGTCGCCGTCGTTCTTGCGCGGCCGAGGCGGCTGGTAACGCTCGGCGATTTCCCCGAGCGGGCAGGTGGACAGTTGCAGCAGCTCTTCCCGCCACGGGTCGGTGGGATGCCCGGAAAGGTAATGGCCCAGCGTGTCGCGCTCGCCTTGGAGCTTCTGTTCCAGCGGCCATTCGGGCGCGGTGGGCAGGTCGATCTGCACCACGGGGGCGACGGCACCCATCATGGCTCCGAACATGTCGTTCTGGCCCGACTGCTTGTCGCGCAGGTGCTGTTCGGCCGCCTTGATCGCATTCGGCAGCTGCAGCATCAGGCTGGCGCGGGTCGGCGCCAGCGCGTCCAGCGCGCCGGACAGGATCAGTGCCTCGAGCACGCGCCGGTTGAGCTTGGTGGGATCGACGCGCCGGCAGAAGTCGGCGAGGTCCTTGTACGGGCCGCCGCGCCGGCGTTCGTCCGCGATGGCCTCGCACGCGCCCTGGCCCACGCCCTTGATGGCGCCCAGGCCGTAGCGGATGACCTTCGGCTCCACCGCGACGAACATGAACTCCGACGCATTCACGTCCGGCGGCAGCACCGTGAGGCCGATCGCCTTGGACTCGTCGATGAAGGTCACCGCCTTGTCGGTGTTGTCCATGTCCGACGAGATCGTCGCGGCCATGAATTCGGCGGGGTAGTGCGCCTTCAGCCATGCGGTCTG
>JBCNOA010000384.1:0-3864 GCA_039594095.1 Dyella sp. | reverse complement strand
TGCGATTCCACGCGTTGATGTTGGTCACCAGCAAGGTGAGGTCGACCAGTTCTTTTTCGTTGAACTGGCGGGTGACTTCTTCGTACAGCGCGTCGGGTACTGAATCCCCCGGAACCAGGCGCGTCAGCGCTTCGGCCCACGCGAAGGCGGCGCGTTCGCGCTCGCTATAGAACGGCGCCTCGCGCCAGCCGGCCAGCACGTACAGGCGCTGCTCGGTTTCGCCGGCGGCGCGTGCGTCTTTGCCGTGCATGTCCAGGCAGTAGGCGCAGCCGTTGATCTGCGAGACGCGCATCAGCACCAGCTCGATCAATGCCGGCTCCAACGTGCCGGATTTGATGTTTTTGCTCAGCGCCAGCAGCGGTTGCACGGCCTGGAAATGTTTACGCATATCGAAACGGGACATGACGGACTCCTTGGGATGTGCGGCCGGTATTGGCCGTTCAATGCAAGGACGTGGAGCCCGCCGATTTCGTGACTGCTTCGATGCGCGCCAGTTTTTCCGGGTGTCGGATCGCATGGATGGCGGTGATGCGATCCTCCTCCGCTTCCACCCACATCACTGATGTCAACCGACCGTCGGACCAGATCAGCAAGGCCGGCGCACCGTTCAAGGTACTCAACTCGCGCACTGTGCCGGGGCCATTGGAATGGAGCGCGATCTGCCGGTACAGGAGAGCCAGCCGGTCGGCGCCGTAGAGCGGATGCAATACAGCCGTGACCACTCCGCCGCCGTCGGAGATATGAACGGCGTCTTCGGCGAACAGAGCGCGCAGGGAATCGAGGTTCGGATGTTCCATCGCGGCGACGAAACGCTGCAACAGGCGCTGCTGGGCCGCGCGGTCGACCTGGAAGCGTGGCCGCCCCTCGCGCAGGCGTTGCTTTGCGCGGTGTACGCGTTGTCGGCAGGCCTCTTCGGCTATGCCCAGGATCGCCGCAGCCTCGGCGTGGCTGTAATCAAACACTTCTTTCAGGAGAAACGCGGCGCGCTCCTCCGGGCTGAGACGTTCGAGCAGCAGCAGAAAGGACAGGCTCAGGCTCTCGGCGCGCTCCAGCTTCTCTGAAGGAGCTTCCTCAGTGGGTTCCAGCGGTTCCGGCAACCATGGTCCGGTGTAGTGCTCGCGTTCCGTCTTGGCGCGGCGCAGGCGGTCCAGGGCAAGGCGGGTGGTCACGGTGACCAGCCAGGCCTCCGGATCGTCGAGTGTAGATGCGTCCTGCTCGTGCCAGCGCAGCCAGGTGTCGTGAAGCACGTCCTCGGCGTCGGCCGGGCGGCCGAGCATGCGGTAAGCCAGCCCGAACAGGCGTGGACGGTGCTGCTGGAACAAGGCGGTCTGGGCGTCCATGAGAGGCTCCTGGTCAGGGGGTGATACCAGGACGCGCCAGCCGGCCGGAACGTGACAGGGCCGGCGCGGCCTCAGCGCACGAACGGGTAGGGCGCCAGGAACACCAGCCAGATCATCAGCACGATGCCGATGTACTTGACCACCCGGAACAGCTTCGGATGACGCTTCTTGAAGGCCCGGCTACGTTCGCGGGAGCGCTGGTTCAGGGCGAACATCCGGTTGACGAACCCGGTCTTCTCCTCCGGAGACTCGGTGTTCGGCGAAGCGGTGATCTTGCCCATGAAGGCGCCGACGCGGCGGTTGATCGCCGTCATCCAGCGCGTGCGCAGCGGGCGCTCGACATCGGCGAACAGAATCACACGGGTCTGGTCGGTGCGGTTTTCCGCCCAATGCACGTAGGTTTCGTCGAACACCACGTCCTTGCCGTCGCCCCAGGCGTGGATCTCGCCGTCGACGAAAATGCGGCAGTCTTCGGAGTTCGGCGTGATCAAGCCCAGGTGGTAGCGCAGCGAACCGGCGAACGGGTCGCGGTGCGGATTGAGCTTGCTGCCCGGCGGTAGCAGGGCGAACATCGCCGCCTTCACGCTGGGAATGGCGTTGAGCAGCTTCACCGTCTCCGGACAGAGCGCTTCGGCCGAGGCCAGCGGCTCGCCGTACCACTTCAGATAGAAGCGCTTCCAGCCCTGCTTGAAGAAGCTGTTGAAGCTCGCGTCGTTATGCTTCTCGGCGGCGCGGATGTAACCCTCGTCGAACAGATGCATGGCTTCTTCGCGGATGGTCCGCCAGTTCGCCTGCAGCAGGTCGAGCTGGGGGAAGCCCCGGCGGTCGAGGATTGGCCGCGCCGGAACAGCCGAGAAGGTATACATCAGCAGGTTGTACGGGGCGAACGCCGCGGAGTGGTCCACCAGCTGCCGGTCGAAGCGCAGCCGGGCGCGGCCGCGCAGATGCACCGCGAGCACGCACAGGGCGAACAGCGCGAAAATGAGCAGCAGAATCAGGCGCGGGGCGAGAATCATGTCGGTGGCGGCAGGAGCGATAGGAATCGCCCGCCATTCTACCCCCATGGCGCGGCCGGCTCCGCGCGCTCAATGCCGCAGCACGAGCACCTTGCCGCCACCCGGAAAATAGCCTTGGGCCAGCGCACGCTGGACATAGGCCACCGCGTGCCGGACGGCTGCCCGCGGCGTCCGCCCCTTGGCGAGCTCGGCTGCGACGGCCGAGGCTAGCGTGCAGCCGGTGCCATGACCTTCCACGCGCAGGCGGGGGTGGCGAAGCTCCATGACGCCCCGGGCGTCATAGAAGCGATCGACGACTTCGCCTCCTTTCGCGTGACCGCCCTTCAGCAGCACCGCACCGGCCCCCAGCGCCAGGAGCGCTTCGCCGGCGCGGTCGTAATCGCCGGCTGTGTGGATGGGATGGCCGAGCAGCGCCTCCGCCTCGGGAAGGTTGGGGGTCAGAATGTCCGCCAGCGGAATGAGATCGTCGGTCATGGCCTGGACGGCATCCTCGGTCAGCAGGCGCGCGCCGCTGGTCGAAATCATGACCGGGTCCACCACCAGCCACGCCGGCTTCCGCCTGCGCATCTCGCGGGCGACCAGCCGCGTGATGGCCGCGTTGCCGAGCATCCCGGTTTTCACGGCGCCGATGGGAAAGTCGTCGAACACCGCGGCGATCTGGCTACGGATGTGCGCCAGCGGCACCGGATGCACGGCGGTGACGCCGCGCGTGTTCTGCGAGGTGATGGCGGCAATGGCCGACAACCCATGCACGCCACGCGCGTGGAAGGTCTTCAGATCGGCCTGGATGCCCGCGCCGCCGCCGGAGTCCGAGCCGGCAACGGTGAGGGCGATGGGAAGCTTGGTTTCGGTAGTTCTTTGCATGGAGATCGCCGTCCGGCACAGGCCGGACGGCGATTGTCCCATGAGGATGCTTAAAGCGCTTCGGAAGCGAAGTCCGCCAACCGCGATCGCTCGCCGCGACGCAGCGTGATGTGCGCCGAATGCTCCCAGCTCTTGAAGCGGTCCACCGCATAGGTGAGGCCGGAGGTCGTCTCCGTGAGATACGGCGTGTCGATCTGCTCCACATTGCCAAGACACACAATCTTGGTGCCGGGGCCGGCGCGTGTGATCAGGGTCTTCATCTGCTTGGGTGTGAGGTTCTGCGCCTCGTCGATGATCAGGTAGCGCGACAGGAAGGTGCGTCCGCGCATGAAATTGAGCGAGCGGATCTTGATGCGCGAGGCCAGCAGGTCGTTGGTCGCCTGGCGTCCCCAGCTGCCGCCTTCCTCGGGATTGGCGAGCACCTCCAGGTTGTCGGTGAGCGCGCCCATCCAGGGCGTCATCTTTTCCTCCTCCGTGCCGGGCAGAAAACCGATGTCCTCGCCGACGGAGACCGTGGCGCGCGTCATGATGATTTCCCGGTAGCGCTGCTGGTCCATCACCTGAGCCAGGCCGGCGGCCAGCGCGAGCAGCGTCTTGGCGGTGCCGGCGGTACCGAGCAGGGTGACGAAGTCCACATCCGGGTC
>JBCNOA010000383.1:0-3871 GCA_039594095.1 Dyella sp. | reverse complement strand
CCCCTGCGCGCAGGGGGAGCAACCTCTCGCACTGTCCGACCTATCGCAACCCGCTGTTGCGCCATCCGGAGTTCTTCCTTCCATGCGCAGTGACCTCATCAAGACCGGCGCCGACCGCGCGCCCGCGCGCGCCATGCTGCGCGCCACCGGGCTGGACGACGGCGCCATCGCCAAGCCGCTGGTGGCGGTGGTGCATACCTGGTCCAACGTCAGCCCTTGCAACCTCAACCTGCGCGAGCTGGCCGAACACGTGGCCGAAGGCATCCGCGCCGCCGGCGGCACGCCGATCGAGTTCAACACCATCGCCGTCACCGACGGCATCGCCATGGGCACGCCGGGCATGCGCGCCTCGCTGATCAGCCGCGAGGTGATCACCGACTCGATCGAGCTGGCGGTGGACGGCCATTGCCTCGATGCCATGGTGGTGCTGTGCGGCTGCGACAAGACCATCCCCGCCGCCGCGATGGCGATGGCTCGCCTGGACATTCCGTCGGTGGCGCTCTACGGCGGCACCATCGCGCACGGCACGCACGACAACCACCCCATCACCATCCAGCAGGTGTTCGAGGCCGTCGGTGCGCACGGCGCGGGCAAGATCGACGATGCCGAACTGACCGCGGTCGAACGCGATGCCTGTCCGGGTGCCGGCGCCTGCGGCGGCCAGTTCACCGCCAACACCATGGCGATGGTGCTGACCACGCTGGGCCTGTCGCCGATGGGTTTCAACGACATCCCCGCCACGCATCCGGCCAAGGCCGCCGCAGCTCGCCGCTGCGGCGAGCTGGTGATGAACTGCCTGCGCGAGCAGCGCAAGCCGCGCGAACTGATCAACCGCACCTCGCTGCGCAACGCTGCGCGCATGGTCGCCGCCACCGCCGGTTCCACCAACGCGGTGCTGCACTTGCTGGCGATCGCCCGCGAAGCCGGCGCGCCGTGGACGCTGGAGGATTTCGAGCCGGCCTCCAAGCACACGCCGGTGATCGCCGACCTGCTGCCGGGCGGCCGCTACACCGCGGTGGAGATGTTCGGCGCCGGCGGCAGCGCACGCGTGGCGCAGGAACTGATCGCCGCCGGCATGCTGGAGGACGCGCCCACCGTCACCGGCCGCAGCCTGTTCGCGGAAGCCGCGGCGGCGCCGCGCGCGGAACAGCAGGACGTGATCCATCCGGTCGGCCAGCCGCTCAAGCCGCGCGGCGGTTATTCCATCCTGTACGGCAATCTCGCGCCGGAAGGCTGCATCCTGAAGCTTGCCGGCAAGGGCGCCACGCATTTCGAAGGCACCGCGCGCGTGTTCGAGAGCGAAGAAGAAGCTTTCGCCGCCGTGCAGCAGGGCCGCATCGCCAAGGGCGACGTGATCGTGATCCGCAACGAAGGTCCCGCCGGCGGCCCGGGTATGCGCGAAATGCTGGGCGTCACCGCCGCGCTGATCGGCCGCGGATTGGGCGACGACGTCGCGCTGATCACCGATGGCCGCTTCTCCGGCGCCACGCACGGTTTCATGGTCGGTCATATGGCACCCGAAGCGGTGCGCGGCGGCCCCATCGCATTGCTGCACGACGGCGACCGCATCCGCATCGACGCCGGCCTGCGCGAGATCGAGACCGACGCGGATCTCGCCGAGCGTCGCAAGCATTGGACGGCGCCCGCGCCCAAGGTCACTCACGGCGCACTGGCCAAGTACGCACGTCTGGTCGGCTCCGCCTCGGATGGCGCCACCACCAACGCCGGCCTCGTGCCGGCCAGTTCCGACACTACCCCACGACACGTTCACGTCACCGCTACCGAAGGAGTCACCGCATGAGCAGCACCACTTCCAACCCGACGCTGGCCAACGCCCGCATCGCCGTGCTCGGCTATGGCAGCCAGGGCCGCGCGCACGCCCTCAACCTGCGCGACTCCGGCCTGGACGTCGTGGTCGGCCTGCGCAAGGGCGGCCCCTCCTGGGAGAAAGCCAGCGCCGAAGGCTTCCACGTGGCCGAGCCGGGCGACGCCGTGCGCGGCGCCGACCTGGTCGCCGTGCTGACGCCCGACATGGTGCAGCCGACGCTGTACAAGGAAGCGATCGAGCCGAACATCAAGGCCGGTGCGGCGTTGCTGTTCGCCCACGGCTTCAACGTGCACTTCAAGCAGATCGCCCCGCGCGAAGACATCGACGTGATCCTGGTCGCTCCTAAGGGGCCGGGCGCGCTAGTGCGCCGCGAGTACGAGATCGGCCGCGGCGTGCCCAGCATCTGGGCCGTGCACCAGGACGTCACCGGCCAGGCCGAAGCCAAGGCCAAGGCCTATGCCGACGGCATCGGCGGCGGCCGCGCGCTGCTGATCAAGACCGATTTCAAGGAAGAGACCGAGACCGACCTGTTCGGTGAACAGGCCGTGCTGTGCGGCGGCGCCAGCTCGCTGGTGCAGGCCGGCTTCGAAACCCTGGTGGAAGCCGGTTATCAGCCGGAGATCGCCTACTACGAAGTGCTGCACGAGCTGAAGCTGATCGTGGACCTGTTCTACGAAGGCGGCATCGCGCGCATGCTGGAGTTCGTCTCCGAGACCGCGCAGTACGGCGACTACGTCAGCGGCCCGCGCGTGATCGATGCGGGCACCAAGGAACGCATGAAGGACGTGCTCAAGGACATCCAGGACGGCACCTTCGCCCGCAACTGGATCGCCGAGTACCAGGCCGGCCTGCCGAACTACAAGCGCTTCAAGCAGGCGGACCTGGAGCATCCGATCGAACAGGTCGGCGCGAAGCTGCGCGCGCGCATGTCCTGGCTGCAGGCCGGCGCCGCCGCCCACGCCAAGCCGGCCGCCGAGCCGCTGAAGAAAACCGGCTGATCCGCCCAGCCCCTCGCCGCGCCGGCGAGGGGCTTTCTCTTTCACGACGAGGACCCGCGACACCATGAACGTTCTCCTGCCGGACATCGCCGACGCCGTGCACGCCGACGACGCCACCCATCCCCTCAACGCGCTGCGCATGAGCGGCGCGGAGGTGGTGGTGCAGGTACTCGCCGACGAAGGCGTGGACGTGCTGTTCGGCTATTCCGGCGGCGCGATCCTGCCGGTGTACGACGCGGTGTTCCGCTACAACGCCACCCATATCGGGCCCAACGGCGGCGAGCCCATGCCGCTGATCGTGCCGGCCAACGAGCAGGGCGCCGGATTCATGGCAGCCGGCTACGCGCGGGCCTCCGGCAAGGTCGGGGTGGCGATCGTCACCTCCGGTCCGGGTGCGACCAACATGGTCACACCCGTGCGCGATTCGATGGCCGATTCGATCCCCATGGTGGTGATCTGCGGCCAGGTGCCGACCACCGCGATCGGCTCGGACGCGTTCCAGGAAGCGCCGATCAGCAACATCATGAGCGCGTGCGCCAAGCACGTGTTCCTGGTCACCGACGCCGAGAAGCTGGAGGCGACCTTGCGTACCGCCTTCGAAATCGCCCGCAGCGGACGGCCCGGCCCGGTGGTCGTGGACATTCCCAAGGACGTGCAGAACATGCCGTTGCCGTTCCGCGGCGAGGGACTGCTGCCGATGCCCGGCTATCGCGCGCGCCTGCAGCGTCTGGAGCAGTCGGCGCTGGACGATGCGCAGTGCGCGGCATTCTTCGAGGCGCTGGCGCGATCCGCCCGCCCCCTGATCTATGCCGGCGGCGGCGCGATCGCTTCCGGCGCCGCGGAGTCGCTGCGTGCGTTCATCGCCGACTACGGCCTGCCCGTCACCACCACCTTGATGGGCCTTGGCGCGTACGACACTACCGAGCCGCTGGCGCTGCACATGCTGGGCATGCACGGTACGGCATACGCCAACTATGCGGTGGAAGACTGCGACTTCCTGTTCGCGCTGGGCGCGCGTTTCGACGACCGCGTGGCGGGCGTACCG
>JBCNOA010000382.1:0-3883 GCA_039594095.1 Dyella sp. | reverse complement strand
CCCAAACCGCACAAACAACCGCGGAAACAACAAAAACATGGGCAGCGTCGGCACTACGTACCAGAACGTGTACCACGCATGGTTGGCGATCTTCTCCGCCGGCTGCCGCTCCACATACAGCCAGATAAGCGCCAGGAAAGTCACCAATGGCAACGAGGCGATCAACGCTCCCAGCCGATCGCTCCGCTTGGCGAATTCCGACACCGCGACCACCACGCCGGCGGTGATCAGGTACTTCACGACGAGCCAGGGCATAGCCGTTCCTCCATACGAAATCGGGGCCACCTTGCCGCCCCGCCCTGCGGCCTGCAAGCATCCGCACGCCGGTTTCCCCGTCGAAACGCACGGCCGTGGCATATTCGGGCGTCCCGCTTGTCCCGCCGCACGATGCGGCGCCCCACCCCGCGCCGGATGCGCACCGGTCGAGGAGTCCCGAGTGAAGTCCAAGCCACACGTCCGTCCCCTGCCCCTCGTTCGCGCGCCGCGGCGTCTCGCCATCGCGCTGGGCATGCTGCTCGCCGGCCACGCCACCGCCATGGATGCCGTCAAGGCCGATCAGCGCGCAGCCGAGCTCGTCGCGCGGATGACGCTGGAGGAGAAGGTGGGGCAACTGCAAAGCTCCGCGCCGGCGATTCCGCGCCTGGGCGTGCCAGCCTACGACTGGTGGAACGAAGGGCTGCACGGCTCCGCGCGCGCGGGCCATGCCACGGTCTTTCCGCAGGCGATCGGCCTGGCGGCGAGCTGGAACGATGCGCTCTTGCAGCGGGTGGGCGACGTGGTCTCCACCGAGGCGCGCGCCAAGTACAACCTCGCCGGCAAGGGCGATCATCCCCGCTACCACGGGCTGAGCATCTGGTCGCCGAACATCAACATCTTCCGCGACCCGCGCTGGGGCCGCGGCCAGGAGACCTACGGCGAGGACCCGTTCCTCACCGGCACGCTGGCCACCGCCTTCGTGCGCGGTATCCAGGGCGACAACGCCGAGGTGCTCAAGGCCGCGGCGACGCCCAAGCATTTCGCCGTGCACAGCGGCCCCGAAAAAGGGCGCCACGGTTTCGATGCGCGCGTGTCGGCGCACGACTTGGAAGACACCTACCTGCCCGCGTTCCGCATGGCCGTCACCCAGGGCCATGCGGCCTCGGTGATGTGCGCCTACAACGCGTTGGGTGGCACGCCCGCCTGCGCCTCGCCGTTGCTGTTGCAGGAGCGGCTGCGGCGCGACTGGCGCTTCACGGGCTATGTCGTGTCCGACTGCGATGCCGTGGACGACATGACGCAGTTTCACCATTACAAGCCGGACAACGCCGGCTCGTCCGCCGCCTCCGTGGCTGCCGGCACCGATCTGGACTGCGGTGCCGCCTACGCCGCGCTCGTCGAGGCGGCGCGCAAGGGTCAGGTCCGCGAAGCGGAACTCGACCAGGCCGCGCGCCGCCTGTTCGCGGCGCGCTATCGCATGGGCATGTTCGATCCCGACCGGGGGCCATACGCCAGGCTCGGCGCGGACGACATCCATTCCCGAGCGCATCGCCAACTCGCCCTGCAGGCGGCGCGCGAATCGATCGTCCTGCTGAAGAACGAACGCGACACCCTGCCCCTGAAGAGCGGTACGCGGATCGCGGTCATCGGTCCGAACGCCGACGCGCTGAACATCCTCGAGGCGAACTATCACGGCACTGCCGTCCATCCCGTCACGCCACTGGCGGGCATGGAGCAGGAGTTCGGCGAAACGAAGGTGACATACGCGCAAGGCTCCACGCTCGCCGAAGGCGTCACGGTGCCTATCCCCTCGACGGCGCTGCGCACCGACACGAAGCAGCCGGCGCCCGGCTTGCGCGGCGAGTATTTCGCCGACACCGATTTCGGCGGCAAGCCGGCGCTGGTCCGTATCGATCGACGGGTGGATTTCGACTGGGACGAAGTCGCTCCCGCGGACGCGCTCGCTGCCGACCGCTACGCCGTACGCTGGACAGGCGAGCTGCTGCCGCCCGGCCCCGGCGACTATGTCTTGAACGTGCACATCGACCGCTGCTTCGACTGCAAGGGGCACGATCCGGTCCGCCTCTATGTCGACGGCAAACCGGTGCTGGACGATCGCGGCAAGGACTACGACCTCAACGTGCCGATGCATTTCGCGGACACGAGTCCGCACGCGCTTCGCCTGGAGCTGCGCCACACCGGCGAGGACCAGGGCATCCGCCTGCAATGGTCGGCACCGGCGGACGCGCAGTTGCGCGAAGCGAAGGAAGCTATGGCCAAGGCTGACGCCGTGGTCGCCGTGGTAGGCCTGTCGCCCGATGTCGAGGGCGAGGAATTGCAGGTGAGCGTGCCAGGCTTCTCCGGCGGCGACCGCACCGACCTGGCGCTGCCCGCACCGCAGCAACACATGCTGGAAACCGCCGCCGCGAGCGGCAAGCCCCTGGTGGTGGTGTTGACCAGCGGCAGTGCGGTGGCCTTGGCGTGGGCCAAGCAGCATGCCGACGCCATCGTGGCGGCGTGGTATCCCGGCGAGATCGGCGGCACCGCCATCGCCGAGGTGCTCGGCGGCCGCTACAACCCCGCGGGCCGGCTGCCGGTCACGTTCTACGCCTCGGCCAAAGACCTGCCGGCTTTCGACGATTACCGCATGGAAGGACGGACTTATCGCTACTTCCGCGGTACGCCCCTGTTCGCCTTCGGCGACGGCCTGAGCTACACGCGCTTCGCCTACGACGCGCCCACGCTTTCCACCCGCGAGCTCAAGGCCGGCGACAAACTGGGCGTGGATGTGCGCGTGCGCAATGCCGGCGACCGCGAAGGCGACGAAGTGGTGCAGCTCTATCTCACCGCGAAGGACGCACCGGCCGGCGCGCCGCGCCACAGCCTGGTCGGCTTCCGCCGCGTATCGTTCGCCGCAGGCGAATCGAAGACGCTGCACTTCGACGTCGACCAGCGCCAGCTCAGTCTGGTCGATGCACAAGGCAACCGCCGCGTGACGGCCGGCAAGTACGCGCTGTTCGTGGGCGGAAAGCAGCCGGCAGCGAGCGATGGAGCCGCGGCGTTCTCGATCGAAGGCACGCAGGATCTGCCGCGCTGAAACACGCGGCGACGCGGCTTACCCGGCCTGCGTCGCCGCCATCTCGCGCAGCCGGGTCGCCGTCGCCTCGTCCGCGGGTACGAAGGCCTCGATCGCCAGCTCCTGCAGCATCACGTCCGTCGGCGTGCCGAACACCGTGGTGGTACTGAGCATCGAGAGCACCGCGTCGCCCACGTCCAGCTCCATCGGCACGGCGATACGGCCAGCGGCGTCGACGGCGTAGCCTTCTTCCAGCGGCGGCGCCGGATAGCCTTGCAGTTCGCGCAGCAGCGCCATCAGCTGCGGATCCTGGCTTGCGTCCACCTGCCGGCGCAGCCGCTCGAGCAGGTGCGCCCGCCATTGCGCGAGGTTGCGGATGCGAGGCGCGAGGCCGGCGGGATGGAGGCTGGCGCGCAGGACGTTGGCAGGCGGCGCCACCAGCGCTTCAGGCAGCCCGGCCATCAGCCGCAGCGCGGCCTGGTTGGCGGTGACCAGGTGCCAGTAGCGATCGACCGCGAGCGCCGGATACGGCTCCATGCCTTTCAGCAGCAGCTCGATGGTGTGGCGCACGGTGTCGAACGCTGGATCGTCCAGAGCGCGCTCCGCATAGGCCGGCGCGAAGCCGGCGGCGACCAGCAGCGCGTTGCGCTCGCGCAGCGGGATATCCAGGTACTCGGACAGGTGCAGGATCATGTCGCGGCTGGGCATGGAACGTCCCGATTCCACGAAGCTGAGATGGCGCGTAGAGATATCGGCCTCCGTGGCGAGCTCCAGCTGGCTGAGCCGGCGGTGCCGGCGCCACTCGCGCAGGAGGTCGCCGACGGGGCGCGA
>JBCNOA010000381.1:0-3912 GCA_039594095.1 Dyella sp. | reverse complement strand
CATTCGCTGCGAATGCGCCCTGCTCCCTCAGCGATGCGCGCAAGGCCAGCAGCAGATAGAACATCACGCCGACGCCGGCAAGAGCCTTGCTGGGAAAACTGTCGCCGCCCAGGTTGGGATTGACCATGGCATCGGCGGCCGGCAACTGTTCACCGGGCAGATGGTGATCGGTGACGATGACACGGATGCCGCGCGCCTGCGCTGCGGCTACGCCGGCCACACTGGCCACGCCGTTATCCACGGTGACGATCAGCCGCGGTGCCGGCTGCAAGGATTCGACCAGCGCGGGACTGAGTCCATAGCCATGTACGAAGCGATTGGGTACGGCGTAGGCCACATCCTTCGCGCCCAGCATCCGCAGGCCGCGTACGGCGACGGCCGTACCGGTGGCACCGTCGCAGTCGTAGTCGCCGGCAATCAGGATGCGCCAATCCGCGCGGATCGCCTCGGCCAGCAGTTCCACCGCACGCTCCATGCCGCCGAGCTGATGCGGGGCGAGCATGCGGGCGAGGCGATGGTCGGCATCGGCGGGGGTCAGCACGCCTCGAGAAGCGTAGATCTGGCGCAGCACCGGATGCACGGTCTCGCTCCAGCCCTCTGGCGTGCCCTTCGGCACGCGGCGGCGCAGGCTGAGGCGCGCCGTCATCGGGGGGCGCCGCGCCAGAAGCGCAGACGGTGCCAAGGACGATGCAGCCATCGCTCGCCGCTGGCGAAGGACAGCAGCACGGTGCTGCCGGACAGGCGTTCCAGCGCCGGCCACCACGAACCGGCTAGATCCGCCACGGGCAGATCCTGCAAGTCGATCAGCCACCTGGCCCTCGCCTCCGCGATCGCCTGCGGCGTGCGCGGCACCACCGGGACACCGGCGCGCGCAGCCAACGCGCCGAGCAGCACGTCGTCGCTGACGCAGCCAGTTAGCGCGCTGCGCACGGCGACCGGCAGCGAACCGCCGCCCCATAGCCAAAGACTGTTGATCGGAGGCAGCCCGAGTTCGCGCCGCGTGGCGTTCAACGGATGCTGATGCAGCAGCACCTGCACCTCGGTGAGGATGGCGCGCCAACGGCGTCCCTCGGTGCCTTCCGGCAGATGCTGGGCCAGGTCTTCGCCCAGTGCCTCCTCTGGCGAGGCGAATGGAGGCAATCGGACGTCAGGCGGCAGGCGCACGTGCCAACGGTCCGGGGAACTGACTTCCAATGTCATGCCAGCGTCGCCGAAGACAGGCTTCAGCGGCCGCGCCAGGGCGGCGGCATCTTCCATGCTCAGTTGCATCTGCCCGCATGCGAGCAGCCGCGCGCCATTGAGGTCGGGCTGGATCCAGGCCGGATCGGCGCTCAGCCATGCGGCGTCGGCAGCATCGCCCGCCAGCAGTTCGCGCGTGAGCGCTGCAGGGGCGAAACCGCCCACGCACTCGAAGTAGCCGGCCAGTCCGGCCAGATAGCCTCGCGGCGCGTCGCCCGCGCGATCGATACGCACCAGCCATGCGCGCAGCGGATGCCCGGGCTCGAAACGCGAAAGGTCCGGCAACCAGAGTTCGAGAGGCCTGGCCATGTCCGCCATGCGCTCAGGCCTCCAGCAGCTCGTAGAGCTCCAGCCACTCGCCCTCGAGAGTTTCCTTCTCGTGGCGCAGCTCGCTCTGGCGCTGGCCGAGCTTCATCAGCTCGGCGGTGGGCCCGTTATACGTATCCGGGTCGGCCAGCTTGGCTTCCAGCTTGCCTAATTCGTCGTCGATGTCGGCCACTCGCGTCTCGATCTTCTTCACGCGCTGGCGAGTCGCCTTTTCGTTCTCGCGCTGTGCCGCGGCGGCGCGACGACGGTCGGCGGCGGATACCACTGCCTGGCCTTCGGACTCCTCGGTTTTCTTCTGGGCGTTGCCCCGCGAGCGGAGCCACCGCGCGTAGTCGTCCAGGTCGCCATCGAAGCTTTCGACGCGGCCGTCGGCCACACGCCAGAAGCTGTCGCAGACCATGCCGAGCAGATGGCGATCGTGCGAAACGAGCACCAGGGCGCCGTCGAAATCGGCCAGCGCATCGGCCAGCGCTTCGCGCATGTCGAGGTCCAGGTGGTTGGTGGGCTCGTCGAGCAGCAGCAAATTGGGCTTGTCCCAGGCGATCAGAGCCAACGCCAGCCGCGCGCGTTCGCCGCCGGAAAAGCCGTCCACCGATTCGAAGGCGCGGTCGCCGGCGAAGTTCCAGCCACCCAGGAAGTCGCGCAGCACCTGCGCGCCGACGCCCGGCGCCTTGTCCTGCAGGTGATCGAAGGGGCTAGCCCCTTCGCGCAGGCTTTCCACCGTGTGCTGGGCGAAGTAGCCGATCTTCAGATCCTTGTGCGTCTTGCGCTCGCCGCCCAGCGTGGCCAGTTCGCCGACCAAGGTCTTGACCAGGGTGGATTTGCCGGCGCCGTTGGGGCCGAGCAGACCCACGCGATCGCCGGCCTCCAGGCGGAATCGCACGTCGCGGAGAACCACCGCCGGTTCGCCGCCGGCCTCGCCCGGATAACCGGCGACGACGTCCTCCAGCTGCAGCATGGAATCGGGCAGCCGCTCGGGCACGGCGAACTGGAAGCGGAATGCCCGCTCTGCGCGCACCGCCTCCGTGCCGGCCATCTTTTCCAGCCGCTTCATGCGCGACTGCGCCTGCTTGGCCTTGCTGGCCTTGGCCTTGAAGCGGTCGATGAAGGATTGCAGGTGCGCGCGCTCGGCCTGCTCGCGCTCATGAGCGATCTGCTGCAGGCGCAGCTGCTCGGCGCGCTGGCGCTCGAAGGCGCTGTAGTTGCCGGCATAGAGCTTGGCGCGCCCTTCGTTGAGATGCAGCGTATGGGTGATCACGCCATCCAGGAACTCGCGGTCGTGCGAGATCACCAGCAAGGTGCCCTGGTAGCGCCGCAGCCATTCTTCCAGCCACAGCACGGCGTCCAGGTCCAAGTGGTTGGTGGGCTCGTCGAGCAGCAGAAGTTCGGACGGCGCCATCAGCGCCCGCGCCAGATTGAGGCGCACGCGCCAGCCGCCGGAGAACTCGCAGACGGCGCGTTCGTGCGTTTCCGGCGCGAAGCCGAGGCCATGCAGCAGGCGGCCAGCCCGAGCGCGGGCATCGTAGCCGTGCAGCTCCTCGATGCGATGGTGCGCCTTGGCCATGGCTTCGGTATCGCCGCGGGCCTGGGCGTCCAGCTCGTCGCGCAATGCCGTGGCCAGCTCCTCGTCGCCGCCCATGACGTATTCGATCGCGGGATCCGGCAACGCCGGCGTCTCCTGCGCCACCGAGGCCAGGCGCAGCCTGGCCGGCATGTCCAGTTCGCCCGCATCGGCCTCCAGCTTGCCTTGCAGAGCCGCGAACAGGCTGGACTTGCCGCAACCGTTGCGGCCGACCACGCCCAGCCGCCAGCCGCTCTGGATCACCAGGTCGATGTCGGAAAGCAGCAGCCGGGCGCCGCGGCGCAGGGCGAAATGGCGAAAGGCAATCATGACGACGACGTATCCAGCGCTTATATAAGAAGCGGGCTACCAGCCACCCGCGGCCGCCCATGATAGCGGACGCACGGTGTGGACCCGCCGGCGGTCGCGGCGCCCCGCGCGCCAGGAATGCCCACCGCATCGCAGTCGCGAATCCTGCACGTAGCGCCTCCGGGATGGTTCTGCTACAACGACGCCGCACTGCGCAGCGGCCGAATGCCGCTGCCGCTCGGGGGCATCGACTTATAGATAACGTGCGGAAGCGCCGCCCTGGCCGCTCTCCGTCGACGTGGAGAGGGGACCATGACCAAGTTCAGCATCAGCCTGCCCATGATCACGCAGCTCGCCGTCGGCGCTGCCGCGCCGCAGCCGGCCCGGGCCGACAACCTGCTGATCAACCGCGTCAAGCAGGAACAGGGCATGGATCTCCCGGCGCGCGGAATGAGCATGGCGCAGGTCGAGCAGAA
>JBCNOA010000380.1:0-3933 GCA_039594095.1 Dyella sp. | reverse complement strand
GAGATCGCGGGTCACTCCAGGGTCAATCGCCGATTCGGTCTGCACCTGTCCGCGCGTGTACGTGCGCTTCTGCGGATGCATCACCGCGATCTCGCGTCCGTCGCGCATCACGGTGACGCTGCCCTGATCGCCGCGCCAGTTGGGACCATCGGCGACGTGCACGCCATCGAAGCGGAAGTCGTAGCCGCCGATGCTTTGTGTCTGCCCGGGGGCCATGCGCACATCGCGTTCCACGCTGAGTGCTTCCGTCAGCAGCACGCCGGCGAGGAATACGCCCACGCCGAAGTGCGCCAGCAGCATGCCGGCCATTTCGGCCGGATAGCGGCGGCCGGCAGGCATTTCACGCCAACGCTTGATCACATAAAGCAGTGTGCCGACGCAGCACCACACCGCCGAGGCCGTGCCGGCGACCGCCTTCAGCTCCCAGCCGGTGGTAAATGCCGCGGCGAGGCCGCAGGCGACGGCGGCCAGTCCGGCGCGGGCGGCGACGTTCTTCAGCAGCGCCAGGCCACCCTTGCCGCCCCAACGCAGATAGGGGCCGAATGGCAGCAGAAGCACCACGGGGATCATCAGCAGGGTAAACAGGAAGCCGAAGTAAGGCGGACCTACGGAGATCTTGCCGAGATTCAGTGCATCGCCCAGCAACGGAAACAGTGTGCCCAGCAGCACCATCGCGGCGGCTACGGTGAGCATGAGGTTGCCGATCAGGATGGCGGTTTCGCGCGACACCACGCCGAAGGGTTTGCCGCCGGCGACCTTGGGGGCTCGCAGCGCATACAGCAGCAACGAGCCGCCCACCACCACGGCGAGGAAGCACAGAATGAACAAGCCGCGCTTGGGGTCGGACGCGAACGCGTGCACGGAGGTGAGGACGCCCGAGCGCACCAGGAACGTGCCCAGCAGCGACAGCGAGAAGGCGAAGATGGACAGCAGGATGGTCCACGCGCGCAGGGCGCCGCGCTTCTCAGTGACGGCCTGTGCGTGGATCAGCGCCGCACCGACCAGCCATGGCATGAAGCTCGCATTTTCCACCGGATCCCAGAACCACCAGCCGCCCCAGCCCAGTTCCGCATACGCCCACCAGCTTCCCGCGACGATGCCGGCCGAGAGGAACCCCCAGGCCACATTGGTCCACGGACGCGCCCAGCGCACCCATGCCTGTTCCAGTTCTCCGCCGAGCAGGGCGGCTACGGAAAAGGCGAATGCCACCGAGAAGCCCACGTAGCCCATGTACAGCACGGGCGGGTGGAAGGTCATGCCAGGATCCTGCAGCACCGGATTCAGATCGCCGCCGTCCGGCGGCATCGGCAGCAGGCGCTCGAAGGGGTTGGACGTGAACAAGATGAAGGCGAGAAAGCCTACCGCGACCAGGCCCAGCACGCCGAGCACGCGTGCCACGAATACCTCGGGCAGGCGACGGCTGAGCGTGGCCAACGCAAGGGTCCACAGATTGAGAATGAAGATCCACAGCAGCAACGAACCTTCGTGCGCGCCCCACACCGCGGCCAGCCGGTAATACCAGGGCAGGGCGAGGTTGGAGTTGTCGGCGACGTAGCGCACCGAGAAATCGAAATGCAGGAAGGCCCAGCTCAGTACGGCGAACGCCATCGCCACGAACACCGCCTGGCCTGCGGCCGCGGGACGCGCCACCGCCATCAGCGCCGCATTGCCGCGCCAGGCGCCGAGCAGCGGCAGAATGCCCTGCGCCAGCGCCAGCAGGAGCGCAAGGATCAGCGCCAGTTGCCCCAGTTCCGGCGTCATTGCGGCTTGTCCTGCGCCGCGGCCTCGTTGATCTGCTTACCCTGATGGGCCTTGGCCATAGCGTCCTTCAGTTCCTTCGGCATGTAGGTCTCGTCGTGCTTGGCGAGGACCTCGGTAGCGATGAAGCGCGCGTTTTCCATATGGCCCGTCGCGATCACCGACTGGTTGTCGCGGAACAGGTCCGGGAGGATGCCCGTGTATTCGACCGGCATCGCGCCGCTCGCATCGATCACGGTGAACGTGACCTTCAGCGAATCCGAAGCACGCTGGATGGAACCGGCCTTGACCATTCCGCCGAGTCGGAAAGTCTTGTACGCGTTCGCTTCACCGGTCTGCACCTGGCTTGGGGTGAACAGGTAGTTCATGTTCTGCTGCAGCGCGAACACGGTGAGGCCGATGGCCACGGCGGCCGCGGCCAGAACCAGAAGCACGACAGTGAGCCGGCGTTTGCGGGTGGGATTCATGAATTCACTCTGCGTCGCCCATTCGGCGTAAGTGTCAGGACGAGGCTGTCGGGTTGCGTTGCTGGCGTACGCTCTGCCGCGCCAGGCGCGCGCGCAGTTCGCGGAGATGGCGGCGCCGGCGAACGCCCGGCGCCAGGTAGTCGGCGATCAGCACGACGAAAAACACCGCGTAGGCCGGCCACACGTAGGCGGCATAACCGCCCATGGCGAAGAACTGGCTCACCGGCGCTCCTCCTGTTCGGCGATCTGACGCACCCAATCCTTGCCGCTCTCCATCGCCAGCAGGTCCGCACGGACGCGGCCAAACAGACTGGCCACGTAGTAGAACTTGGTGGCAGCCATCATGGTGAGCAGCGGCCACAGCATGTCGCCGCTCATTTTCGACGGGCCGAGAATGCGCACCGTCGAGCCCTGGTGCAGCGTGTTCCACCAGTTCACTGAGAAATGCACGATCGGAACGTTCACGATGCCGATGATGGCCAGGAAGGCCGCGGCGCGCGCGCCTTGCCGCCGGTCCTCGAACGAGTGGTACAGGCCGATCACACCCAGGTAGAGGAACAGCAGCACCAGTTCGGAGGTGAGGCGGGCGTCCCAGGTCCACCAGGTGCCCCACATGGGCTTGCCCCACAGCGAGCCGGTGACCAGGGTGACGAAGGTGAAGGCCGCACCGATCGGCGCCGATTCCATGGCTACCACTTCGGCCAGCTTCAACCGCCAGACGAGTGCGATGAAGGATGCCAGCGCCATGACGCCGTAGACGAACAGGCTCATCCAGGCGCTGGGCACGTGGATGAAGATGATGCGATAGGCATCGCCCTGCTGGTAATCGGCCGGTGCCAGGACTAGGCCGCCGTAGAGTGCCGCCACGCCCAGCAGCACGGCGAGCGCCAGGGCCCAGGGACGCAAGGTGCCGGCAAAGCGGTAGAAGATCGGCGGCGAGCCGAGCTTGTGCAGCCAGAGCGGGATCCAGTTGGCCATGTGTCAGGCATCCAGGGCGATACGTAGGGCGGCCGCACAGGCCAGCGGTGCCAGCACCAGGGCCAGGGCGAGCGCCGCGCCCAGCCAGGCGACGGGAGCCAGCCAGGGCAACCCCTGTTGGGCCGCAGCGACCGCGCCGGCGGCGAAGATGACCACCGGCACGCAAAGCGGCAGCAGCATCAGCGCCAGGAGCATACCAGAGCGCCGCGTGCCGGCCGTCAGGGCGACCAGGATCGCACCGAGCAGGCTGAGCAAGGGGGTCGCCAAAAGCAGCGCGAGCAGCAGCACGGCCATCGCGGCCCCCGGCAGGTGCAGCATGCCGGCGAGCAGCGGGGCGATCACTATCAAAGGAAGCGCGGTAGTGATCCAGTGCGCGAGGATCTTCATGCCCAGCATCAGCGCGAGCGGTTGAGGGGCGAGCACCAGTTGCTCCAGCGAGCCGTCCTCGATGTCGCCGCGGAACATGGCATCCAGGGCCAGCAACATGGCCAGCAGCACCGTGACCAGCACCACGCCGCCGGCTATGCGTTGCAGCAGCGCTTCTTCCGGGCCCAGGGCGAAGGGGAACAGCGTGGCGACGATCAACGCGTAGAGCACCGGCATCGCGATGTCGCCCCGGCGGCGCCAGGCCAGGACGAGGTCGCGGCGAAGCAAGGCGGCGCAGGCGGCGGCGAGCGGCGGCCGGTTCATGCGTGCATCCGGATACGCCGCGGTTCGCCGCCCAGAAAGC
>JBCNOA010000038.1:0-22305 GCA_039594095.1 Dyella sp. | reverse complement strand
CGGCAGCAGCCGCACCGCGACGCCCTGGCGCGGCAGCGCGTCGACGGTGGCGACGATGCGCGGGATGACCTGCTCGCGCAGCAGCAATCCGGTGAGGTCATCGCCGCCCAGTTGCGTGAGTTCATCCGCCACCGTGCCGTCGCTGCCGTCCAAGGCGGGCAACGGCGCGGTGCTGGCCGGTGCGGGAGCCGCATCGGCGATGGGATGCCGGATCGCCGACGAAGCCTGCGCCGGCGCCGCACCGGAAGCGGCGGAAGCCGGCGCGGCCGGCCCCGAAGCGGAGCCCTGCAGCCCCTTGCGCCATAGATAGACGCCCCCGGCGATCGCCGCTGCCACCACGACCACCGCGACCAACCACGCGCCGAACGAAGCCTGCCGTTCTTTTCTCACTATCGCCTTCCTCTTCACTGCCAACGGGGTTGAGACTTGACGATGGCCGGATGGTTCATCCCCGAGCGGCTGTACTGGCCGCTGCGCCCCCCATGGCGACTTCCACGCCACCCGCAGTAACCTGCGGTCGCCGCGTCGATCCCCCTTCGTGCCGCGGCGATCCATCCACATCGTTGCTTCGCCCAGGAGGAAGAACATGGCTTTCTCTGTCCGTGCCGAAAGCAGTGCCATCTCCACCATCAACGTCACGCCGCTGGTCGACGTGCTGCTGGTGCTTCTGATCATCTTCATGATCACCGCGCCGGTGGTGACCCACCGCACTCACATCGATCTGCCCTCGCTCAGCGGCAAGAACCCCGTACCCCAGGCCGAGCCGATACGCCTGTCCATCCAGGCCGACGGTTCGCTCTACTGGAACGACACACCCATCGACGAAGCCCAACTCGCCGCACAACTCGCGGTGGCCGGCCAGCGGGACGAGCCGCCGCGCCTGGTCGTCCGTGCCGCCGATGGCGCCGCCTATCAGGCGGTGGCGCGCGTGCTGGCACAGGCCAAGGCGCAGGGCGTGACCGGGATCGATTTCGAGCAGTGAGCCCCTTCGGGTCCGGGGCACTCAGGCCCCGGGCCTTCACAAGGCGAAATTATTTTTTCCCGTTGTCGATTCCGCCCATCCCCGCTCGTCGTCTGGATGGAACGCCTGATCCGGACCGTCGGCAGCAGGCGTCCAACTCAATCCAGCCAACGAGGACCCAAGCGATGACCAGCCGATTCCAGCGCATTACCCCGTTCCTGTGGTTCGACAACCAGGCCGAGGACGCGGCCAAGTTCTACGTATCGCTGTTCGAAAATTCACGTATCACGCACGTGGCCCGCTACACCAAAGAGGTCGCCCAGGCGGCCGGGCGCAAGGAAGGCGACGTGATGACCGTGGCCTTCGACCTCGACGGCCAGTCCTTCACCGCGATCAACGGCGGACCGATCTTCCAGTTCAACGAGTCGATCTCGCTGGTGGTGCACTGCCGCTCGCAGCAGGAAATCGATCATTTCTGGAATGGACTCTCCGCGGGTGGCGTGGAGAGCCAGTGCGGCTGGCTGAAGGACCGCTACGGCCTGTCTTGGCAGATCGTGCCCGAGGAGCTCATCCAGCTCATCACCGGGCCGGAACAGGACAAAGCCGCGCGCGCCATGGGTGCGGTGATGCAGATGCAGAAGATCGATCTGGAACAGATCCGCAAGGCCGCTGCCTGAAGATCCGAATGCCGGGATGCGCGGGCCGCGGCCCGCGCGACCCCGCCTTATTGCGCATGCACCCAGTGTACGTAGATGCCGTTTTCCTCGTCTCCGGCGCGGGTGCCCTTGCGACCGTCGGCGACCACGCCCCAGATGCTGCGCAGGCCGGTCGGCGTCGTCCGGTCGATGCGCACTTTCTCGTCCTTGGCGATCGGGAACTGGGTCTCCACCACCAGGGCCTGTCCACGCTCCCAGACCAGCAGGGCGGGCCGGCCGCCGCCGGCGCCCCAACCGATGTGGATCTCCACCTGCTGCGCACTGAAGCTGCCGCGATTGTCCAGCGTCCATCCCTCCGAGCGATCGAGCAATGCCTTCAGATCCGGATCGCTCCAGTCGACCTTATTGGCGTTCCACTTGGACGGCGGCTTCTGAAAGGACATGACATGTCACCCGAAGTTTCAGCGGCACGCAACGCGCCGCCGGCGTTGGGGCGATTGTGCCGCCTTCGGAACGGCTTTGGGTGAACGGCGCCGTCTGCTCCGTCACAGCAGTACGAAACGCTCCGGAGCCAGCGGCGGCGGCAGCTCCGTCTCGCCCAGGGCGGCGCGCAGGTCACGCTCGATGAGGCGCGTCATGGCATCCAGCGGCAGGTCGTTGGGTTCGCGCCCGAACGGGTCCTGCAACTCGTCGCTGAGCGCGTCCAGGCCGAAAAAGGTGTAGCTGACCAGGAGTACCGGCAGCAAGGTCCACCAGCCAAGCGAGCCGGCGAACGCGAACGGCAGCGCGAGGCAGAACAGGTGGGCGGTGCGGTGCAGCAGCAGCGAATAGGCGAACGGCAGCGGGGTCGCCGCGATACGTTCGCAGCCGCCCTGCACATGGCCGATCTCCGTGAGCTGCGCTTCGAGTACCGAGTAATGGATCTCGCTGATGCGTCCCTCGTCGGCGAGCTGGCGGCATTGCCGGCCGATATCGGCCAGCACCGCGTCCGTCGCGTTGGGCAAGGTTTCCCAGGCACGCGCCGCCGACCACGCCGCAATACGCGGAGCGTCGGCCTCGCCCCGCAACCGTGCGTTCAGGCCATGCGCGAAACCGCATAGCGAGTACAGCAGGCGTCGGCGGGTCTCCCCATCCAGCAGCGCGGTCTGCCGGGCGAACGAGCGGCTGGTGATGACCAGCTGCCCCCAGAGCTTGCGCCCCTCCCACCAGCGGTCGTAGCAGGCGTTGTTGCGAAAGCTCATGAAGATCGACAGCGCGATGCCGATGAGGGTGAACGGCGTCGCGCTCAACGGCTGGAACACCGCAGGCCGCCAGCGTGCCAACCACACTGCGCCCACGCTGAGCGCCGCGATGGTCACCAGGCGGCCGGCGATGCGCGGCAGGATCGAGCCGCGCAGGGCAAACAGGATGTCTTTGAGCCCCGGCCGCTCGCGGACGATCATGGCTCGCGACGCTCCGCACGAGCGCCCATGGCCGCGGGAAAGAAAGCGACCGGCCCACTTGCCGATTCGGCGATTTCCACCGTCACGTGTACCAGCTCCTCGTGCACGGCCAGGCGTCCGCGCACCGCCGCCGCGCTCAGCGGACGGGCGCTCACCAAGGCGAGGATGCAAGCGTAGCGCCCTTTGCCCACCCGCCACACGTGCAGGTCGCTGATCGAGACGTGGGGGAAATGCTCGGCCACCGCATCGCGTACTTCCTGCACCACCGGCGCGTCCATGTCGGCATCCAGCAGCACCTTTCCCGACTGCCGCAGCAGGCCCACCGACCAATTCGCCACCAGCGCGGCACCGACGATGCCCATGGCCGGGTCGAGCCATCGGGCGCCGAAGTACTTGCCGCCGAGCAAGGCCAGAATCGCGAGCACCGATGTGGCCGCATCCGCGACGACGTGCAGATAAGCCGACCGCAAGTTGATGTCGTGATCACGATGGCCTGGGCCGTGATGGTCCCCCGAATGGTCGTGGGTATGGCCGTGATCCTGTCCATGGTGGCCGTCGCGCAGCAGCCACGCGCAAAGCAGGTTGACGAACAAGCCGAGGACCGCGATGGCGATGGCCTCGTCGTAATGGATCGGGCTCGGCGCGAACAGCCGCTCCACGGACTGGAACAGCATCAGTGCCGCGACCACGGCCAGCAGCAATGCACTGCTGTAGCCACCCAGCACTTCGATCTTCCAGGTACCGAAGGCGAAGCGCCGGTCCTCTGCCAACCGGCGCGCGAGCGCATAAGCGCCCAGCGAAAGGCCCAGCGCGAGCGCGTGCGAGCTCATGTGCCAGCCATCGGCCAGCAAAGCCATCGAATTGAGCAGATAGCCGCCCGTGATTTCGACCACCATCATCACGGCCGTGATCACGGTGGCGCGCAAGGTGTTCTTTTCGGCCAGCGGATTGCCATCGTTGAAACGATGGTCGTGCGCGTAAGGCGAGGCGTCGGGAGCGGCAGTCATGGCGGCGACGGCTGGTTTAGGATACCCCCCCATACTATCCGTGCCTTCCGGAGGATGCCATGGCGCATGTCGCGGGGAACAAGAAGCAATTGGTGGCGCGCGTGCGCCGGATCGGCGGGCAACTCGCCTCGCTGGAGCGCGCGATCGAGGGAGAAGAGGATTGCGGCGCGATCCTGCAGCTGGCCGCATCCATCCGCGGCGCCATGCAGGGCCTGACCCTGCAGCTGATGGAAGGCCATCTGAAGGAACACGTCGCCGGCCCGCGCCGGCGAGACGAGGAACTGGAACCGGTATTGGCCGTGCTGCGCGCCTATCTGCGCTGAAACAGGCGCCGGAAGCGGCTCAGCGCAAGTGCAGCCAGTGCACCCAGGCGCCGGTCTCGCGGTCTTCCGCGCGAAAACCCTCGCGCCCGTCCACCACCACGCCCCATGCGCTGCGTACTTCCTCGCCCGCATGGCGGTCCATGCGCACGTGCTCGCCCACGGGTATCGGAAAACCGGTCACCACCACCACCGCTTGCTCGCGCTCCCACACCAGCGTGGCATGACGCCCCGCGGTGGCGCCCCAGCCGATGTGCAACTGCACGTCGCGCGGATCGAAGGTGCCGCGGTTGTCCAGCGTCCAGCCTTCGGTCTTCTTCAACAGGGCGGCGAGGCGGTCGTCGTCCCAATCGACGCGATTGCCGGTCCAGCGGGCTTGCGGCTTGTGCATGGGAGTCGGGTCCGGGCAGTCCATTTCCCGCCCTATCGGCCGCGGCGTGGCATTCTTTAGCGTCCGATCCGTGACGCCGGCCGCTTCCCGGCCACCGCTCAGGCCTTGCGCAAGAAGCACACCTTCAGCACGAGCCCCTTGATCTTGTCCGAATTCCCTTCGATATGTTCCGGATCGCCGTCGACCAGGCGGATATGGCGAATCACCGTCCCCTGCTTCAGAGGGATGGAGGACCCTTTCACCTTCAGGTCCTTGATCACGACCACGGAATCGCCGGCCTGCAGCACATTGCCGTTGACGTCGCGAACCACCATGGCTTCCTCTTCGGAAACGGCGGCGGCCATCGGCCATTCGTGGCCGCAATCGGCGCACACGTAGTTGGCGCCGTCCGGATACGTGTTTTCCATACCGCAACGCGGGCAGGCGGGGATGTCGGACATGGCGGGATTCCTGCGGTGGACGGCCACCGATTATAAACGCCGCTTCCCTCGCGCCCCGTGCGCATATCGTCGCGGCCTTGGCTACCATCCCAACCGCCACCGCCACCGCCCTTGCCGACGCCCGTGCCGAACGACGAACGCCCCTGGTTCCTCTATCTGATCGAATGCCTCGACGGCTCGTACTACGCCGGCATCACCACCGACGTCGACGCACGCTATCGCGCGCATGCCGGCGGCAAAGGCGCTCGCTATACCCGTTCGCATCCGCCCCGCCGGCTGCTGGGCATGCGCGCCTACGCGGACCGCTCGGCCGCGGCGCGCGCGGAGTGGGCGATCAAGCAATTGCCCAAGGCAAGGAAGCTGGCGTTCCTGGACACCCGGGACGCGGCAGACGCCGTGTAACCGCCCCTGGCGCACGTCGCCAGCGAGCTTCGCGGCGGGCCGGACCCGCCTCGCGGGGCGACCGCACGCGATCGCCTCACGGATTGCCCCGTCACGCCGCCCGCTCAGGGCAGACGGCGTGACGGAACAAGCTCAGCCCTTGGCCGGTTGCTTCCCGCAATACGGCGTCACGTCCTGCGGCCAGATCGGCTTACCGGCACCATTCACCAGCTGCTCGGCGCCGCAGGCGGCCGTCATGACCGCGAACAGCGGCTTGCCGGCCAGATCGTAGGCTCCCCGCAGATGACGCACTTCATCGTCGCCGGAGCCTTCCACTTCATAGGCGAAAATCACCGCGTTCTTGGCGTCGATCTTCAACTCGTGCCATTGCGGTGCGATCAGCTCATGCCCGTCGAGATCGTAGAGAGCCACACGCGGACGTTCCGCACCGTCCTTGGCCAGGACGTAACGGCCGGACTTGTCCAGTTCCAGATTGATATAGCGCTCCGGCTTCAGCAGCACCTTGCCTGACGCATCCATCAAGCCCACCGCGGGCACCTTGTTCGCCTGCCCCAGGAAGGTGAAGTCCAGCATCGGGGCGTCCTTGGGACTGAACAGCAGGCGATCAGGCGTCAGCACGCCGACCTGCTGATACGTCGGAGCCAGCAGCTCCTTGCCCTCACGGGTGTCGAACAGGCCCACGTCGAAGGTGAATGCGCCGGTCTGCTTGTACACCGCGTTGTAGCCCGGCACGTAGCCGATCATGCCCAGCATCGTGTGTCCGGCGTCGCCCACGTCCATGTAGGTCGGCTGCACCAGCCAGGTGCCGGCGCGGTCGACGAAGCCGACCTTGCCGGATTGCCCGTCCGCGCCCTTCTCCTTCACCAACGCACCCTTCTTGCCGAACGGCTGGCAGGACGCGAAGCGCGGCTCGATCACCACCTTGCCCTGGTAGTCCAGATAACCGCAATCGCCATCGCTCTTCTCGCGGAACGCCACCAGGCCCTCGCCCGGCTCGCCCAGCCAGGCGTAATCCATCGGGACGGTCAGCGCACCGGACGCATCGGCCAAACCGTTCTTATTGGCGAGGATCAGCGAGGCCACCATGTGGCCGTCGTACATCTGACCCAGACGCTCGTACGGCACTTCCTTCTGCGCGCGGTTCTTCAGGTCGATCACCCAATACCGCTCGCCACGCTCGGCCGTCACCAGGCCGCCGCGTAGATCGAAATCGTCGTTGATCGCCGCGCTGTCGTAGATCGGCTCGGCCAAGGGCTTGGCCTGTACGTCGAGCATGCCGCGCTTGTCGCCGATGTCGAAGCCGATGTACTGGTTCTCGCCGCCTGTGTAGAGCTGATCGAAGCGCGGCGGCTGCACCTCGTTGCCCGTGAAGTCCATCACGCCGATCTTGCCGTCGCGCTCGAAGCCGAAATAGCCAGGCGCCGCGTTGTAGATGTCGCCGTCCAGCGTCTTGATCGCCTTCTTGGTCTTCAGATCCAGCAGTTGCCATTGGCCGTCCTTGCCGACCAGCGCGGTGTCCTGCATGACGAAGGGCGAGACGTAGCCATAGCCGTCGTCGAAGGGAACGCGCAGCGTGCCGGCCTGGTCCACCACGCCGCAGTGGTCGTCGAGGCAGATACCGACATTGAACGGCGACGGCGCTGCGATCTTCGGCGCCGGCGCGCTTTCCTGGGCGGCGGGCTTGTCGCCGGTTCCACAGGCGCTGAGCAGAAGTGCGGCGAGGCTCGCGGCAAGCGCGCCGCGGCGGAAACGATAAGGGGTCATATCGATGTGGCTCCCATGCCAATGTGATTGCGGTCCTTGGGGCGGACCGTTGCGGCCGCCGCCATCGACGGCAGCGCTTCGGAGAGCCCGTCGTCGATAGGACGAAGCTTAAAGCAATTTCCTACGACGGCGCACGCAGTTGCCAACGTCCGGTGGACAACTCGCGCCGGAATTCCTCCTGTTTTCCCAGTGCGGAGTTCGAATTGGTACGAATTCAGGCCGCAAGAGCGCTTATCGCCTTGTTGGTCATGAGGGTGCGTGAAATAACCGCGAGCCACTTCGTCCATGCCGCGCTCCGCTCTTCGCGCGGCCCTGCCAGAAGGACCTCGCCGATGGCTCGTGCCATGTTCTCTCCTCGTCTCCTCTGCTCGCTCATCGCGGCATTCGCCCCCGCCGCCGCCTCCGCGGTACAGATCGGCGAGCATCTCCAGCTCGGCGGTGCGCTGCGCGCTCGAATCGATACCGACAACCGGCGCGACATCCAGGAAGCGGGCATCGACACCTTGATGCTGGGCGGCAGCTACGACGACGGACAGTGGAGCGCCGCGGCGCGCTACCGCTTCTACGGCGAGGCTTACCCTTATCACTACGTCGGTTTCGGCAAGTTGCGCTTCGCCGAATACGCATGGGCCGGATGGCGCCCGGACGAAAACCAGCAATGGCAACTCGGCCTGCACCGCGTGCCGTTCGGACTGCAACCGCTGTTCAGCAGCAGCTTCCTTGGCACGCTGGGCAACGTGATCGGTCTGGAAGACCTCTCGCTGCTGGGCGTTTCCTACAGCCTCCAGAACGGCGACTGGAGCCTGAAGACGGGCTACTACCTCCGCCCGGCCTGGCGCGGCCATGGCACCAGCCGCGGCACCACCTACTCGGTCGTCGTCACTCCCGCCGATGCATCGGTGCCGAATGGCAGCCGGAACGAGGAACGCAACACCATCGTCGTGCGCGTGGCGCGCGCCTTCGATGGGAACGGTTGGCAAGGCGAGGCCGGCGTCTCGCTTTATCGCGGCCAGTTGCGCAACCTCGATACGGGTCGCCGCGGTCCCAGGCATGCCTACGCCGTCCATGCGGAAGCCAGGCGCGGCGCGTGGAGCGCGAAATGGCAATTCGCCCGCCAGCAAATGCGGCCGAGGAATCCGGACAGCAGCGATACAGTCACTGTCGGAGCCTTCGACGGCACGTTCAATCTGGCCGCGCGCGGCAATCTCCACGTCGTCGACATCGCCTACGAGGTGCCAGCGAGCGCGACCAGAGCCTGGGTCGACTCGCTCAAGCCGTTCCTCAGCTACAGCCGCTTCGACAAGTCGTCGCCAGGATTCAGGCCAACCCAGCGCCTGCTCGCAGGCATGAGCGCGAACCGGGGACCGGTGTACGTCGCCCTGGAATGGCAACGGGGACGCAACGACCCCTATCTGGGCGGCAGCAGTTATGCGCAGAGCCTGGCGCGCGGCGGATCGAACCGCTGGACCCACCAGTTCTACGCCAACATCGGGTACTACTTCTGATGCGCTCCTCGCATGCCATGCGCGGAACGACGGCCTCGCCATGAAGCGCCGGATGCCCCCGCTCAATGCCCTGAAGGCGTTCGAAGCGGCCGCCAATTTCAGCAGCTTCACGCGCGCGGCCGAACAGCTCAACGTCACCCAGGGAGCGGTGAGCCGGCAGGTACGCCTGCTGGAAAGCCAGATCGGCGAACCCTTGCTGATCCGGCACCACCACCACATGGAACTCACCGACGCCGGTCGTACGCTCCTGCGCGCCGTCCAGCAATCGTTCGACCGGATCGAATCCGCGACGCTCGGCATAGCGCGCAAGCAGCACATGGGCCGGTTGCGCATCAATGCACCGCCGACTTTCGGCCGGCGCTGGCTGCTGCCGCGCCTTGGACGCTGGCACGAGCGCGCGCCCGGCATCGACGTGACGCTGACCAGTCGCACCGAGGACGATCTCGCCACTTCGGCCGCGCTCGACGGCGCCGTCCGCTTCGGTAACGGCGAGTGGCCTGAGCTGCGCTGCACACGCCTGATGCATGAAGAACACATCGCCGTCTGCGCACCGGCGCTCGCCGAGCGCCACCACGGCCAGGTCGACCTCCGCCGAGTCCGGCTGCTGCACGTGCTGTCCGACGAGTGGCAGCGCTACATGACCTGGGCGCATTGGCTGGACGCCGCCGGCATCGACGGAGTCGACCTGCGCGGAGGCGACGAGTTCGACTTGCTCGACCTGGCGATACGCGCCGCGATCGACGGCCTCGGTGCCACCATCGCCGACCGCCGGATGATCGGTCCCGAGCTCGCCTCCGGCCGGCTCGTGCAGATCGGCGATGTCGCCGTACAGGGTCACCAGTCCTATTGGCTCGTGACCCGCCCCGAACGCGCCGACGCCGCTCCGCTGGAGGCGTTCAAGCGCTGGCTGGCCAAAGAGTCCGACGAGAGATGAGCGAGCGATGCGCGTGCCTGGGATGCGTCCCAGGCATGCGTTTTTCTCATGGCATCCCCGCCAATTAATCGTTTGCGAACGCGGCGCAGCAACGCCAAAGCTTCCGGCTCCCTTCGCAACCATCGCGGCCGATCCGCCTTCAGGCGCTCCATCCATGCGTACAGAACCTCTCTTCATCGACGGCGACTTCGTTGCCGCCACCGGCACCGATGCCATCGACGTACACGATCCGGCGACCGGCGACATCGTCGCCCGTGTGGCTTCGGCTTCGCATGCGCAGGCCGAGCATGCGGCGCATGCCGCGGCACGCGCGCAGAAAGACTGGGGCGAACTGCCGTCGGTCGAGCGCGCGCGTCATCTCCACCGTCTCGTAGATGCATTGGCCGCGCGCGCGCCGCGGATCGGCGCGACGCTCGCGGTGGAATCGGGCAAGAGCGTTGCCGAAGCGACCAACGAGGTGCTCTATGCCGCGGAGATCACGCGCTACCACGCCGAATGGGCCCGCCGCATCGAGGGCGAAGTGATCCCCAGCGACAACCGCGACGAGGCCATCCTGCTGCAGCGCGAACCCATCGGCGTGGCAGCCTGCCTGATCCCCTTCAACTACCCGGTCTATACGCTTCTGCGAAAGATCGCGCCGGCACTGATCACGGGCAACACCGTCGTCGTCAGGCCGAGCAACCACACGCCGCTGTCGGCGCTGGAACTGGCTCGCGCGACGGTCGATGCCGGTCTGCCCCCGGGCGTGGTGAACGTGTTGCCCATGCGCCACGACGCCGCGCGCACGCTTTGCACGCACCCTGCGATCGGCATGATCACCCTGACCGGCAGCGTCACCGCCGGACGCGCCGTACTCGAGTACTGCAAGGCCAATATCGCCAAACCTTCGCTCGAACTGGGCGGCAAGACACCGGTGATCGTGGAACCCGACGCCGACCTCATCCGCGCCGCCGACGCCATCGTGGCGTCCAAGACCACGCATTGCGGCCAGCTATGCACCGCCGCCGAGCGTGTCTATGCGCACGCGTCGGTGCATGACCGCCTGCTGTCGCTCCTGCGCGAACGCTTCGCTGGCGTGTCGGTCGGCGATCGTTCGGTCGATCCGTCGCGCATGGGACCGCTGGTCAGCGCACACGCGCGCGACGTCATCCATGCACGGGTCATGCGGGCGGTCGGCGAAGGCGCGGTGCTGGAAGCCGGCGGTGAGCTGCCGGCTGGCTCGGGCTATTTCTATCCGGCCACCCTGCTCAGCGCCTGTCGGCAAGGCATGGATGTCGTGCGCGAAGAGCTGTTCGGACCGGTGCTTCCCGTACTGCGCTACGACTCGCTGGACGAAGCGATCGCGCTCGCCAACAACCACCAGTTCGGACTGTCGTCCGTGCTGTACACCGAGAGCTACGGCACCGCGATGCGCGTGGCCCATCGCATCCAGGCGGGCGAGCTCTACGTCAACCGCATGCCGGCCGATCCCTACCAAGGTTTTCACGCGGGCTGGAAGCGCTCGGGCCTGGGCGGCGACGACGGCAAGCACGGCATGCTCGAGTTCACGCAGACCCGGCTCGTGGTCTTGAAGCACTGAACGCGGCCGAGGCATTCCTCATGAGACCACCCCACGCCCATCCCACGGTCAAGGCGGTGCCCAGCGCCGATCGCCTCCTGCGTTACATCCAGCTGGCGCTGCTCGTGCTCGCCGCCGGCGCGATCTATCCCATGCTTTACCTGCGCCAGATCTATCAGAGCAGCATGCTGCAAGCTCTGGCCATCGACAATGCGCAGCTGGGCGTGCTCTACGCCATCCTCGGCAGCGCGTTCCTTGTCAGCTATCTACCCAGCGGCTGGCTCGCCGACCGCATCGCGCCGCGCTGGCTCATCAGCTTCTCGCTCGCCGGTACCGGCGTGCTCGGGATGTGGTACGCGACGTTGCCCGGCTATGTTTCGCTGCTGGCGGTGTTCTGCGGCTTCGGCGTGACCACCGGCCTGACGTTCTGGGCGTCGCTGCTCAAGCGGGTCAAGCTGCTGGCGACGGAGAACGAGCAAGGGCGCTTCTTCGGCGTGCTCGACGGCGGGCGCGGCCTGATCGAAGCGCTGCTGGCCACAGTCGCCATCGCGCTGTTCGCCTACGCCACCGAACGCCCGGGCGGCAGCGACGCCGAAGGCCTGCGTGATGTGATCCATCTGTATGCCTATACCTGTCTCGTGCTGGGTGCCGCGCTCGCGCTCGTGCCGGACCCGGGTGGCAACTCGCGCGCCGCGAAAGAGGCACGGTCCTCGCGCCCTCATCTGTTCGCCGATATCCGCTTCCTCGCCGGCAAGAAGGAGCTCTGGCTGGTAACGGCCATCGTGTTCTGCGGCTATCACTTCTTCTGGGCCACTTACAGCTTTTCGGCCTATCTGGAACAGGACGGCCTGGGCCTCAGCGCAACCGCGGCAGGCGCGATCACGACGATCAAGCTCTGGATGCGCCCCATCGGCGGCATCGGCGGAGGCTGGCTGGGCGACCGCTACGCGAAGCTGGACGTGCTTGCCCTGGCCATGCTGTTCGCGGCGCTCGGACTGATCGGTCTCATCGTCCTGCCCGCGACGGGCCGCATCGGCGTACTGATCGCGCTGGTGATCTTCATCGGCCTGATGACCTATGCGATCCGCGGGCTGTACTGGGCCGTGCTCGAAGACTGCGCGATTCCCGCGCGCGTCACCGGCCTGGCCATCGGCATCGTCTCGCTCGCCGGCTACTCGCCGGACGTGTTCCTGCCACTGCTCAACGGGTGGATCACGGAGCGCTTCCCGGGACTGCCGGGCTACCAGATCTATTTCGCCTATGTCGTCGTCGCCGGCCTCTGCGGCGTCGCGGCGGCGCTCGAGCTCAAGCGCATGCTCAAGAGGAAGCAGCCATGAAGATCGTCTCGCTGGAAACCCATGTCGTCGCCGTGCCGCCGCCCCATCTGGGGGGCATGTACTGGATCTTCGTCGTGCTCAAGACCGACGACGGAATCGAAGGCGTGGGCGAGATCTACGCGACCACCTTCCATCCGCGAGCGATGGCGCCGGTCATCGAGGACGTCTTCGAACGCCACCTGCTCGGCCACGATCCGCACCACATGGAACGCTTCTTCCGTCAGGCCTATTCCAGCGGCTTCACGCAGCGGCCGGACCTCACCATGATGGGCATCGCCAGCGGCCTGGAAATGGCCTGCTGGGACATCGTCGGCAAGGCGGCGGGCAAACCGGTCTACGAGCTGCTCGGCGGACGCGTGCACGAACGGCTGCGCTCGTACACCTACCTCTATCCCCTCGATGCCGACGGTGAATACGACTACGGCGACCCCGATCTGGCCGCCGAATGCGCCGCGCGCGAAGTCGCCCGCGGCTTCACCGCGGTGAAGTTCGATCCCGCCGGACCGTATACGGCGTACTCGGGACATCAGTTGTCGCCGGAGGTGCTGGAGCGCTGCGAAACCTTCTGCCGTCGCGTGCGCGAAGCGGTGGGGACGCGCGCCGATCTGCTGTTCGGCACGCACGGGCAGATGGTGCCGTCCTCCGCCATCCGCCTGGCCAAGCGCCTGGAAAAATACGATCCGCTGTGGTTCGAGGAACCGGTTCCACCCGGCCAGGAGGACGCGATGGCGCGCGTGGCGGATCACACCAGCATCCCCATCGCCGCTGGCGAACGCCTCACCACCAAGTACGAGTTCTTCAAGCTGCTGCAGTCGGGCGCGGCGTCGATCCTGCAGATGAACGTCGGTCGCTGCGGTGGCCTGCTGGAAGCCAAGAAGATCGCCGGCATGGCCGAGGCGCACTACGCGCAGATCGCGCCGCATCTGTACAACGGCCCCGTCGGCGCGGCGGCGAGCATCCAGCTCGCGGCGTGCAGCCCCAACTTTCTCGTCCAGGAAAGCATCGGCAGCTGGGATGGTTTCCATGCGCGGATCCTCAAGCGTCCGCTGCAATGGGAAGACGGCTACATCATCCCCTCGCGCGAACCCGGCCTTGGCGTGGAGCTGGACATGGACATCGTGCGCCGCCACTCGCCCTATACCGGCGATCGCCTGCATCTGCAGATGGCATCCGAGCCGGCGGACGTGAACGACCGTTCCCCGGCGAGGGGCTGAGGGAGGAACAGGCATGAACGAGCTTCCCCTCACCTACGACTACGTCATCGTCGGCGCCGGCTCCGCCGGCTGCATACTCGCCGCACGGCTGAGCGAATCGGGAAAGCATTCCGTGCTGCTGCTCGAAGCCGGCGGCAAGGACGAAGGTTTCTGGTTCAAGCTTCCGGCCGGCTTCGTAAAGCTCTACTACAACCCGGCCTGCAACTGGATGTACCGCAGCGAACCGCAACACCGTCTGGACGGACGCACGCTCTACGCGCCGCGCGGCAAGGTACGAGGCGGATCGGGCGCGATCAACGCCATGATCTTCGTGCGCGGCCATGCCCGCGACTTCGACGACTGGGCCGCGGCCGGCAATCCGGGCTGGTCCTTCCGCGACGTGCTGCCTTACTTCCGCAAGCTGGAAGCCCACCCTGCGGGCCATACGGACGTCCATGGCGGCGATGGCCCCATCCACATCACGCCGATGCGCGGACGCACCCACGCCTTGTGCGATGCGTTTCTCGCCGGCTGCGAAGAACTCGGCCTTCCGCTCAACGACGATTTCAACGGCGCGCGGCTGGAGGGCGCCGGCATCTACGACATGAACACCCGCGATGGCCAACGCTGCTCGAGCAGCGCGGCCTATCTCGCCCCCGCACTGGAGCGCAAGAACCTCCAGGTGGAATTGCACGCGCGCGCCGAACGCGTGGTGTTCGATGCCAACAGGCGCGCCATCGGCGTGTGCGTCGAACAGAACGGAAGGCAACGTACCTTCCTTGCCGCCCGCGAAGTCGTCCTGGCCGCCGGCGCGGTGGAAACACCCAAGCTGCTGCAACTTTCCGGCGTCGCCGATCAGGCATTGCTGAGGCGCCACGGTATCCAAGCCGTGCACCATCTGCCGGCGGTCGGGCGAGGGCTGCAGGACCACCTCTGCGCGAGCTACTACTACAAGGCCAGCGTGCCCACGTTGAACGACGAGCTCGCCTCATGGGGCGGCAAGCTGCGCGCCGGCTTGCGCTACGTGCTTACGCGCACGGGGCCTCTGTCGGTGAGCGTGAACCAGGCCGGCGGCTTCTTCCGGAGCGATGCCGGCCAGCAGCACCCGAACCTGCAGCTTTACTTCAATCCGCTGTCGTACCAAATACCGAAACGGGGAACGACGATCCGACCGGAGCCGTACTCCGGCTTCCTGCTGTGCTTCAACGCGTGCCGCCCGACGAGCCGGGGCACCGTGGAAATCGCATCGCCGCGCGTCGCCGACGCACCGCGGATCGATCCCAACTATCTGGCCACGGAGCGCGACGTACGCGAAGCGATCCAGGGCGGGCAGCTGATCCGCAGGATCATGAGCGCCCCGTCCTTGCGGGCGATAACGTTAGACGAAGTACTGCCCGGCTCCGCGGTGGACGGCGACGACGCGATGCTGGCGTACGTCCGCCAGAACAGCGGCTCGATCTACCACTTGTGCGGATCGTGCGCGATGGGGCCGGATCCGGAGCGCGCCGTGGTCGACGCGCGCCTGCGCGTTCACGGCATGGAGGGCTTGCGCATCGCGGATGCGTCCGTGTTCCCCAACGTCACCTCGGGCAACACCAACGCCGCCACCATGATGGTGGCGGAGAAGGCGGCGGAGATGATCCTGCGGGATGCGCGCTGAGCCGCGGGCTCAGCGCATGATGCCGGTATGGCCCAGCGAATAGCGGCCCGGCTGCGGCCACACGGCCAGGCCGTGCGGTTCGGCGCCGACCTTGATCTTGCGCACGGCGCCGGTAGCGGTATCGAAGGCGTAGACCAGGTCGTCGTAGCGGCCGGAGAGCCATAGCGTCTTGCCGTCGGCGCTCACATTGCCCATGTCCGGGCTGCCGCCGCCAGGGATCGGCCAGTTGGCGACCACTTCGCGAGTGGCGAAATCGATCACCGACACGCTGCCCTTGTTGACGCCCTTCTTGTTGCCGCGGCGCTCGCCGTGCACATGGTTGGAGCCGCGGTTGGCCACGTACAGCTTGGTGCCGTCACGGCTCGGATACAGGCCGTGCGTGCCGATACCGGTCTTGACGAAGCCGATCTTGGTGAAGCTGTCGCCGTCCACCAGATACACGCCGTCGGCCATCATGTCGGCCACGTAGAACACCTTGCCGTCGGGCGAGACGCGGATGTCCTGCGGCATGCCCTTCTTGTCCAGGTCGAGATAGCCCAGCACCTTGCGGTTGACCATGTCGATCTTGACCAGCTTGCCGCCGAACTCGCAGGTGAAGATGGCGTAGCGGCCGTCGATGGCGAAATCGGCATGATTGATGCCCTTGCACTCCGGCGCATCCAGGCTGCTGCGCAGCTGCATGGTGTGGGCGTCGCGGAAATCGAGCCGCGCGTGCGCCTCGGCCACCACGATCGCTTCCTTGCCGTCGGGCGTGAAGTACATGTTGTAGGGATCGTCCACTTCGATCGCCTTGCCGGTCTTGCCGGTCTTGGGATCGATCGGCGTGAGGCTACCGTCGCTGCGGCCCTCGGCGTTGTTGGTCACCCACAGCGTCTGCAGGTCCCATGACGGCACCACGTGCTGCGGGCTGCGCCCCACCGGCAGGGTATCGATCACCTTGTACGTGGCCGGGTCGATCACCGACACCGTGTCCGAACGCAGGTTGGGCACGTAGATGCGTTCCAGCGCGCCCTTCACCGCCGGGCTGAAGTTGCCGGCGTGCGCCTCGGTGTACATGTTCGACGGGTTGACCACGGCGGGCATGCCCGGGACGGTCTTCACTGCGGCCTGGGGAGCCGCCCACGCGGCGGCGGAAAGGCCAAGACTGGCCAGCGCGGCGCTCGCGAGGGTGGCGAGCCGCGGAACGCAACGGGATCGAGACATCATGGGAGTTCCGTTTTCTTCTTCGAAGGGATGAGGGAAAAACCGGCCGACGTCAGCGGCCGGCCGTGGCTTGGCGGATCGCGTCCACGGTCCGCGCAACGATAGCATCGACGCCGGCCTCGCCGAGCGCGGCGCTGGAACGGCGCGGGTCGCCGCCGAACACGCCGTCGGCGGCGCCGAGCTTCGGTCCGTGCTGCAAGGCCTCCAGCCGCACCATGCGCGGCGCCACCGCCAACTGCAGCGAGGTATCGGCCAGCCCCGCATGGGTGCCGATCTCATCGTCGCGATAGCCCTGCTTGCGCAGCATCGCCGCGAAGCCGTCGGAGCTGCTCTGGTAGTACGCAGCCGGCACGAAGGCTCTCACCGGCTTGCCGGCCCAGGCCTTGTCCAGCTGCGCCACCACGTGCTTGAGGTCGTTCTGGTAACCGCCGTGGTCGCCGAGGAACACCACATAGCGGAACCCATGCGCCGCGAAGCTTTGCGCCGCCGAGACCAGAGTGGCCTCGAACGCTGCGTCGGGAATGGTGATGGTGCCCGGGAACTTCATATGTCCCTGCGGCGGCGAGATGGCGCCTTCCGGCACGTACGCGATCACGGGAGCCACCAGCGCATCGCCCAGGCGTTCGGCGATCTTCTGCGCCAGGAAGGCGGCGCGCGCGTTGTGCTTGCCCAGGGCGACGCCCGGACCGCTCTGCTCGGTGCCGCCGATGGGAATGATGATGGTGGTCTTGCCCGCCTGCTGCGCATCGCGCACTTCGGTCCAGGTGAGGTCCTCCAGCATCACGCTGCGCGGCGCCTGAGCGAAACCCGCCTGCGCCGCGGAAAACAGAAGAACGGCGGCGAGCGCGCGCCGGAATGGGTGAGTCATTTGGGAGAAGCCAACTTGCGATTGCGACGGCGCGACACGTTATCACCGCGGCGGCCTTGGAATATGACTGGGATCAGACAAAACGCGGCCAATGAAAGGCAACCAGATAGTTGCATTTGAGTGGCGCGCCGATCTAACATGCAACCTGAAAGTTGCATTTACCGTCCTCGCCCTGGCCACTGGAGGCCTCATGAACGCGTCATCGACCGATCGCATCGAACGGCAGATCTCATTGAAAGCCCCTCGCTCTCGCGTTTGGCAGGCGCTCGCCGATGCCGAATCCTTCGGCACCTGGTTCGGCGTCGATTTCAAGGGCCAGCGCTTCGTCACCGGCGAATACACAAGAGGTCACGTCACCTACCCCGGCTACGAACACGTCCTGCTCGAGGCGCTGGTGGAACGCGTGGAACCGGAACGCTATTTCTCCTTCCGCTGGCACCCGTACGCCATCGACCCCAAGGCCGACTACGCAGACGAACCCACCACGCTGGTGGAGTTCCTGCTGGAAGAACACGATGGCGGCACCTTGCTGCGCGTGGTGGAATCGGGCTTCGACCGCATCCCTGCCGAACGCCGCCATGAGGCCTATCGCATGAACAGCAAAGGCTGGGAAAGCCAGATAGAAAACATCCGCAAGTATGTCGATGCGAGCTAAATCCCGCGAAGCCGCCGCCACCGCGCTGCAGCGCACCGCCCCCGTCTTCGCCGCGCTCGGCGACGCCACCCGCCTGCGCCTGGTCGCCCTGCTATGCGCCGGTGGCGCGATGTCCATCGCCCAGCTCACCGGCGGCACGGACATCAGCCGCCAGGCCGTCACCAAGCACTTGCAGGTCCTCGCGGATGCCGGCCTGGTGCGCGACGCGAAGAGCGGGCGCGAACGGCTATGGGAGCTGGAACCCTCGCGTATCGACGAAGCGAGGCGATCGCTCGACGCGATCGCGGCGCAATGGGATGCGGCCTTGACGCGACTGAAGAGTTTCGTCGAGCCATGAGCTCAGCCGTTCGTTCGAACGGCGCACCGGCAAGTCCCCCTCACCCCGCTCTCTCCCCAGCGGTGAGAAGGAGAAATGCGGAACCGCGGCGAGCGGCCTCACCGCGAGATCCATCGCCTCGCCAGAACAAGCGGCGCAGCCGCGGCGCTCGACCCGCGAACCCGCCACAGCGCCCACCTCGCTCACAACAACATCATCCCTCCCCCACTCCGGGGAGAGGGATGACCGACCGCCGCGATCCTCAGTGGACTTCCTCCAACCCCGGATCACGCGTCACCTTGAATACCCGCTCCGGCTGCGGCACCGCATTCAACTGCAACCGCTGCGTGCTCGCCTTCGTGCACGCATTGCCGCCACCGACGAAGAAACCGCCCTGGTTGCACTTCCAGTCGTAGAAGTTCTGCAGGCCGGCGGCCAGCTGCAGGCTGTAGTCGGTGCTCAGCGCCTTGCCCGGATCGAACGGCCAGCCCGCCTGCTCGTTCTGGAACCAGCGCATCCACTTCGCCGATCCGACCTGGGGCGGATCGGGTTGGAACAGCGGATTCATCGGCGACACCGCTGGATACTCCGCCGTCATGTGACAGCTCATGCACGCGCTCATCGGATTGTCCACCGGGCCATTTAGACGTCCGTTCCAACCAAGGTGCGTCGGCGGCAGCTCCTTCGTATTGGTGTTGATCGCCGTCTCGCGCAGGTTGGGGTTGATCTTGGTGACCGACGGTTGCGGATTGGTATACGTGTTGCCGTTGTCCCGCGGATCGTTGCCCCACATCACGCCGACCGGCACCAGGTTGTCCCAGCCCGGCTTGCCGGTCTTCGCGCCGTTGTACTGGAACGTGCCGAAGATCCAGCCGGTGCCCGGCACGCGAGTGTCGCGCACGGCGAAATCCATCTGGATCAGCGCCACCTTGCGGATCACGCGGTTGTTCGAGGCGAAGGTGTCGGTGATGTACGCATCCCACTGGACGGGGTTCTGCAGGAACGGCACCTGCGACTGCACCACGTCGGCGAACAGCGCCTTACACACGATCGTGCCGTTCGGGAAGCTGTTGGGCTTGGAGGTGTAATGCGGATCCGGATTCTGCGGGTCCTTCCAGACCTGGCCGAAGATATAGCCGCCCACGTCGTTGTAGATGCCGACCGCATAGGTCTGGCCGGTGGTCGTCTGCGTGGGCGCCAGTTGCTTGACCTGGATCTGCGCTTCCTTGGTAAGCCCGTGGATGCCTTCGCGGCCGTCAGGACCGTAGTGCTGCCATGGCGCGTGGTACCAGCGGCGCACCGGGTTCTTCTGCACTACCCAGTCCGTTTCTACATTGCCTTCCAGGCAATACTTCTTCACCGAATCCACATACGGCCGCCACTTCTCGAAATCGTTGCTCAGCGGCTTCGGCAACTGGCCGAAGAACGCCGGCGGCGTCGAGTTGGGCATCTGCTTCGGATAGTCCTGGCTCAATTGGAACAACGCGCCGGTGTAGCTGGACGGCGGCTTGTAGCCGAAGTCCGGAAACGTACCCGCATTCGCGGCGCCTGCGGTCATCACGAGCGCGGCCAGCGCGCCCCATGTCCTGCATCGATCAATGCGCATGATCTGCTCCCTGTCATGTGAACCCCCTGGACGCGGGCATTGCGCCCGCGCCTCCGTTTGTCCGGATGCAGCGACCCCGGACCGGCCTCGTGCCGATCGCTCGCCGGCGACCTGCGTCGCCAGGAAACCTGGGCTGGGAGATGGTTTGGACTTGCCCCCTGTGGCGCCCCCCTGGCGCGGCGGCGGTAAGGTCGCGCCGGGCGCGTGGAGGCGGCGTGATGCCGATCCGGCGCCAGGATCGCAGCATCTGCGAACGGACAGCGCTAGCCTGGAGCCGCTCGTGAAGGGCACGTGCCACCCAATCACCGTAGGGGGAAACGTCATGAATCGATCCAACACGCCACGTCGCCGGAGGCTCCTGTCCGGCCTGCTGCTCACGCTCGCGCTGCCCGCGGCCGCCTATGCCGCGCAGCCTGCCTCCGGCCTCGGCCAAGCCTGGCCGAACGCACCGGACCTCGCCGCCAGCCCGCGCTGGCACGTCTACGTCTTCGATCGCGACGGCGTACGCTTCGTGCAGATCAACGACGCGAACGGTCTCGTACTCGGCGCGTTCGCCACGGCCGGCGGGCAGTTCCTGGTGCTGCCGATGGGCACCGGCGCCACTCTCAGCATTTCCGCCGATACGGGCGCTCCATCGACCGGCGAAACGGTCTATCGCGACGGCACCGTGCAGGTGACGGTCACCGCGGCGGCGGATGGGACCCCGCAGTTCCATGCGCTCGCACCCTGCACCGACCCGGTGGAGTGCAGCACCCACATCACCTCGCCCTGACTCGCGCGCCGGCGGTGGCCCGTTCGCCGCCGGCCTTCACGGCCGCCTCACGCCCGCATCGGCATATGTCCCCGCGCCCGGCATGGGGAATGCCGGTCTGTGCGGTCCTTGTCGAGGGTGACGATGCGCGAGGCGATGCCTCTGCTGCGGCACCGCGGACCAGCGGTGAGCTGGCCGCTACGGCTGCTGCGCGGCGTTTGCCTGGCGCACGCCGGACTCTCCGGAAAGGGCCTGCACGATGCCTGGTTCGCCAGGGCATGGGTTTTACCGCGTCGATCGCCGCCCACCTGGGGCATGCGCTCGCGCCGCTCCTCGTAACTCGCGCCTCTCCACCCCTGTAGGCGCTCTTGCCGCGTCCGCCACACACCCGACGGACGCGGTTTTTTTTGCTCACTAGCTAAGGTTGTTCCGCTGCCGGACGGCGCATTTCCGGCGCGAGTGAGATGCTGACGCGCAGGCGGCCATCCTGCACGAACAAGCGCAACTGGCGATAGCGCACCAGATAGCGCACGCCTACCGCGACCGCGCCCAAGCCCGACAGCGCGCCCAGCCCCAGCGACCAGCGCGGCCCGAAGGTGTCGGCCACCCAGCCCACCAGCGGCGCGCCGATCGGCGTGCCGCCCAGCGCAATGGCGAATTGGATAGCGATCACGCGTCCGCGCATCGCGGGCTCCGTGGAAAGCTGCACCAGGCTGTTGGTGGACGTGGTGTACGTTTGCGCCGCCATGCCCACCGCGACGAGCATCACGCCGAACCACACATAGGTCGGCATCGACGCGGCGACCATGCAGCCCACGCCGAAGCCCAGCGCCGCCGCGATCAGATAACCCAGCCGGGGCCGTGCCTGTTGCGCGGCGAACAAGGCACCGGCGACCGAACCGGCAGCCATCAGCGACGTGAGCAAGCCGTACTGATCCGCTTCGCCATGGAACGCCTTCACCACCATGGCCGAAATGAAAATCGGGAAGTTCAGGCCGAACGTCCCGATCAGAAACAGCATCAACAAGACGGCGCGAAGATCGTGCCGCCGCCACACGTAGCGGAAGCCTTCCACCAATGCGCCGGGCCGACGTTCGGGCCGCAGGCGAGGATGCATCTCGTGCGGACGCAGCATGCACAGCGAAGCCAGCACCGCGACGTAGGACACGGCGTTGAGCAGGAACACCCAACCGGAGCTCATCGTGGCCAGCATCGCGCCGGCGACGGCCGGGCCGATCATGCGCGCCGCGTTGAACGAAGTGGAATTGAGTGCGACGGCGTTGGAGAGATCATCCTCGCCCGCCAGTTCCGATACGAAGGTCTGCCGCGCCGGCGC
>JBCNOA010000379.1:0-3937 GCA_039594095.1 Dyella sp. | reverse complement strand
AGAAGTAACTCGCTCTCCGGCAGGAGAGCGAAACCCTCGCCCAACGGGCGAGACAACCTGGCCGTAAGGCGACAACCAAGCCCCCGGACGCCCCCACCACCCCCTAAAATCCCCTTCCCCCGCCAAGCAACACCCACCCCATGCCCCCCACCATATCCATCATCGGCGCCGGCCCCGCCGGCCTCATGGCCGCCGAAACCGCCCGCGCCGCCGGCATCGACGTCGATGTCTACGAAGCCAAGGGCTCCGTCGGCAGGAAGTTCCTCCTCGCTGGCGTGGGCGGCATGAACCTCACTCACGGCGAACCCCGCCCCGCCTTCGAACGGCGCTACGGCAAACGCGCCATGGCCGTCGGGCACTGGCTCGACGACTTCGATGCCGATGCGCTGCGCGCCTGGGCACGCGGCCTGGGCGTGGAAACCTTCGTGGGCACCTCCGGCCGCGTGTTCCCTTCAGACCTGAAGGCCGCGCCGCTGCTGCGCGCCTGGGTGCATCGCCTGCGCGAGAGCGGCGTGCGTTTCCATGTCCACCATCGATGGCTGGGCTGGACGAGCGATGGCGGCCTGCGCTTCGAAACGCCGGACGGCGAACGGAGCATCCGTGCGGACGCCGTGGTGCTCGCCCTCGGCGGCGGCAGCTGGCCGCAGCTCGGCTCCGATGGCGCATGGCAGCCATGGCTGATCGACCGCGGCATCGACGTCGCGCCGCTGCGCCCCTCGAACTGCGGTTTCGATATCGGATGGAGCGTGCACCTGGCCGAGCGCCATGCGGGCGCGCCGCTGAAACCGGTGGTGGCGCACTGGCGCGATGCCGACGGCAGCGAGCATCAGCGACAGGGCGAATGCGTCGTCACCGCCACGGGGATCGAAGGCAGCCTTGTCTATGCTCTCTCGGCCATGCTTCGCGATGCCATCGATCGCGATGGTCATGCCACGCTGACCCTGGACCTGGCACCGGACCGCACACGGGAGCGGCTGGAGAAGGACCTCGCCAAGCCACGCGGCAGCCGTTCGCTGAGCGAACACCTGCGACGCCACGCCGGCGTCACGGGCGTCAAGGCCGCGCTGCTGCACGAGACACTGGACAAGGCGCGGCTGCAGGACGCCGCGGCGCTGGCTGCGGCGATCAAACGCTTCGACCTGCGGCTGAAGAATCCGCGCCCTCTCGCCGAGGCGATCAGCAGCGCCGGCGGCGTACGGCTGGAGGCGACCGATGAGAACCTGATGCTGAAAGCCCTGCCCGGCACGTTCTGCGCGGGCGAAATGCTGGACTGGGAAGCGCCGACCGGCGGCTATCTGCTCACCGCCTGCTTCGCCAGTGGCCTGCGCGCCGGCCGCGGGGCGGCAGCGTGGGCCAAAGCCCGGCATTGAGCCGGGCCGCACCACTCACTTGAGGTTGCTCTTGCTGGCGTCGATGTCGACCTGCACTTTGGTCGCCAGATCGTTCGATGCGTTGCCCAGCAGGCTGACGAACAGCTTGGAATAGTCGGTCTGCGCGTTCACCTCGGCCGACGGCTCCAGGTGCGGCTCGCTGCGGGTGACGAAACCGCGCGCGTTGGTCGTGCAGCGCATGGTGATGTCCAGCGTCGCGACCGCGGGCTTGTCGTCCTCGTGCCGCACGCGCATGTCGGTCTTCACCCGCTCGCAGGCCACGGTGAGATTGGAGATGTAGGCCGGCTGCAATGCCTTGCGCAACTGGGCCTGCAGCACCTCGGAGACCGGCCGCGACGGCGTCAGCACCACCTTCTCGTCCAGCCCCCGCACCTGCAGGTCGCCCTGGGTCGGCTCCACGGTGATCCACGGCGCGAACGCCGGCACCACCAACGCGTCCACGGGCACGGTATCGCGCACTTTCTGCCCACCGCAGGCGCACAGTCCCGCAGCCATCGCCGCCAGGCACAGCGCCCGGCTCATCGTTCGTACGCCCATGGATCCCCCCATGCGAAATTCTTGGGAATGTACATGTGCGCCCGCGGCCGATCAACGCCGGAAACGCGCCACTGCGCACCTGTTCGCATGAAACGGCGCGCATACGATCGCGGCGCCGTATCCGTCTAGCCGTCCATTTGCATGGCGCGGTCAGGCGGACCGGTAATGGTCCACCTCCCTGTAGCGACGCGCGTAGGCGCCGAAACCCAGCGCCGCCAGCAGCGCGAACGCGGCGAAGAAGAACATCTGGAAAGCGTCGACGCTCAATCCCGTGGAGGCGATGTGGCCGGTCACGGCATCGTTGCGCACGGCGGCATTGGCGATGAGCACCCACAGGTTGCCGATGGTGGTCGCCAGGTACCAGAAGCTCATCATCACGCCCTTCATCGAGGCCGGCGCCTGGCTGTAGGCGAACTCGGGCCCGGTCGCCGACACCAGCACTTCGCCGAAAGTGAGCAATAGATACGGCAAGACCTGCCACACGATCGACAGGTCGTGTCCGTCGTCGAGCAGCAACTGGAAACCGCCGACCGCGATCCAGGCCAGGCCGGCGAAGGCAATGCCCGCCGTCATCTTGCGCAAGGCGGTCGGTTCGCAACCGCGCCGGCGCAGCAGAGGAAACAGCACGAGGTTGTTGAACGGAATCAGCAGCATCACCAGCAGCGGGTTCAGCGCCTGCATCTGCGCGGGATGAAACCAGTGCGGCGTGCTCATCGCATTTCCTTGCAGCACCCAGGTCGACGCCTTCTGGTCGAACAACGAGAAGAACGGCGTGGTGAGCGCGAAGATCACCAATATCCGCAAGACATTGCGCGCGCCATCGACCGCCGCGTCGGGATGCATGCCGCGCGCTCGCGCCATCTGCAACCAGGCGCCGCCTCCCACGCCACCGATCAGCGCCACGATGGCCAGGCACAGCGCGATCACGAAACCCAGCGAAGGCGTCATGGCGAGCGCCGTCAACGCTGCGCATGCGCCGATGACCGCCAGCCACAGGCCAGGCCGCCCCTGGCCGGGCGCGTGAGCAAGCAAGGCGGTACGCACCACGCGGGAGAACGCGTCGGGGTCGGGCGGCGACGGCGGCACCATCACATAACGATTTCGCCCCAGCCAGAGCACGCAGGTCGCGGCGAACATGAGCACGCCGGGAATGCCGAACGCCACCGCCGCGCCGAAATGGCGCAACAGCATCGGCGCCAGCAGCGAGGCGAAGAAGGAACCGAAATTGATGATCCAGTAGAAGGCATCGAACACCGGCTTGGCCAGGTGCTTGTTGCCGCTGTCGAACTGGTCGCCCACGAACGAAGCCACCAGCGGCTTGATCCCGCCCGCGCCCAATGCGATCAGGGCCAGGCCCGCATAGAAACCGGCAGGCTTGTGCTCGAACAATGCCAGGCATAGGTGGCCCAGGCAGTACACCAGGCTCATCCACAGTACGGTGCGGTATTTGCCGAAGAAGCGGTCCGCCAGCCAGCCTCCCAGCAGCGGGAAGAAGTACACCCCGATGACGAAGGTGTGGAATACGTCCTTCGCCGTACCGGGGCGCTCCGCCTCCGGCAAGTGCAGCAACAGCGAAGTGATCAGGAACGACGTGAGGATGTTGCGCATTCCATAGAACGAAAAGCGCTCGCAACCTTCGTTGCCGATGATGTAGGGAATCTGGCGCGGCAGGCGCCCGCGCGCGGATGGAAGGGCGGCGCTCATGCGTGCTCCTGGACCGGCCAAAAGCCCCGAGTGTGCCGCAAGTTCTTGCGCACACCAAGGCGAAAGGCCGGTCACCCGCCCCTGCTAAGCTGCGCGCCACCTACAGGCGGGACATCCATGCGATCGCTCAAACCCTTGCTCGTACTGGCCGTGGTGGCCATCGGGGCGGCCTTGTGGCGCGGCCATGCGCCGACGCCCTCTCCGACCGCCGCACCGCCGGCGCAAACCGCCGGCGCGGCCGCGCAACGCCAGGTTCCCCCGCCGGCGCCGTCCGCCTCGGACACGCCAACGGAGCGGCCGGCTGC
>JBCNOA010000378.1:0-3970 GCA_039594095.1 Dyella sp. | reverse complement strand
AGCACATTGCCCTGCGCCGAGGCCGTGACGGCCTGTCGGCCGCCTCGCCCAGCCCCGCAATGGCTCAGCCCCGGGCGGCGCGCCAGGCGCGGTACTCCGCCTCTGCCTCCGCGGTCAACCGGAGGGGCGCGGATCCGTGGACGGATGACGAGTTAATCGAGGGGCTTCGCCGCCTATACCGCGCTCACGGTAGGGTCTGCACGAGGCTGATCAATGAGGACCCTGGCCTGCCGAGCGTTGGGAGCTTCGCCAAGCAATTCGGCTCGCTGCGGCGCGCCTATGAGCTTGCCGGGCTCCCGTCGTCATTGAGCGAGATCCAAGCCGCCGTGACGGTTCGGAAGGGAAGGCCGCCCTGGCCGACGTACCCACGCCCGGACGGGGTCGGGACAAGCCGGAGCATGCCGTCCGAGGCCATTCTCGACCGGCTGCGAGCAATCCTGCAGGCGCACGGCTGTTTGTCCCAGCAGTTGATCGACGACGACCCTCAAACCCCTTCATCAGCCACCGTCAGAAAGCGCTTCGGAAGCCTAGCGCGGGCCTGCAGGCTGGCCGGCTGGACGATGGATCCCGCCGTCGTCTCAGCGGAGATGTACAAGCGCCGCTGTCAGCGGTTCAACGCTTGGATGCGCGGGGGCGATGCGGATCTTGCGGCGGCTCCAGGAGCGCGCCAGGCGGAACGTTCAACGCCTTAGCCAGCTTACCGAGCATCTGGACCGTCGCGTTGTACTGCCCGCTTTCCAGTTGGCAGAGATAGCTGCGGTCCACTTCGGCTCGGAACGCCAGGGCGGTCTGCGTCATCCGTCGCTCACAGCGGAGGCGCCGGAGGTTCAAGGCGACGACTTCCTGAATGTCGCTCACGGCGTTCCTATCGCGTGCTTCCCTCGTCAGCGCTCAATACCGCCCCGGCGCCCAGGGTGCAATGCGCAGGCCCTCCAGGTCTCGTGCGGTCGCTCCTACGGGCGATGCTTCTGCCGGAATCGATGAAGAGGTCGCCGACCTACGCGCTCGCAGCTTCCGCAACTCGGCTCGCCGCGACCTATGCCCCCCTACCCCACCTCGAAATCACCCCGCAGCACAACTATCAGACAGCCGACATGTGCCGCCATCCGGTGGCGTTTTCAGGTATCTATGCCGTATTTTTGCCGTACCGGTGGGCAGCGTCGCGCCAATTATAAGCCTAAGCCATTGAAAAGGCTTGGCGAGCCATGGTGGATGAAAATGAGTACGACACCTTTGAGATCGCGCTATGACGCCATATCTGCCGTTTCCCGTACCATAGCCTGACCTCGGTACTCCTCGGAGCCAATCGTCAGCGGTTTCGCGACGATAGAACCTATACCCTTCTCGGGACCCCTTGCGCAGCCGGATAAAATGGGTCTCGGTGGCGTGGCGCTCGAGTTCGCGGAACACTTTCTTCTCGGGAATCAGCTTGGCAGCCGCATGGGGATCGCCGGTCATGAACACAGCGACGGCGAGCCTCAGGTTGGCGAGCAGCCGCTCACACATGGCGCGGATCTCTTCCGTGCCTTCGGCGGAGAAGGCCAGGCGGAAGCGAACCCTCTTGGCCGCCAGCTCCATTAAATGAATGCGGGTGGGCTCAGGCCTTTGGCCACTTCGCCCGTGAGACCGCCTTTTCCGCTGCTGCCACGCTGTCCTGGGCTCCACACCTGGCAAACCTTAAAGGTCGACATAATCTTTCTCAGGATTGCTCGCCTGTGAATTGGCACCAGGCCAAGCCCTCAGGATCTTACGTCAAACAGATATTGCGCCAATCAGTGCCGGAAGCGGCGTGCCGGTTGGCAGCAGAGATCACCTTGGTCGCTGATACGCCGCGACATCTTGAAGAGGTCCGACATGTGGCCGCGTCGCGTTCCCCCCTTCTCTCGTCTTCTGCAGCTTCTGATCTGTACCGGGGCGATTCTCGTCAGCGCGCCGGTTGCGGCTGTTGAATATGTTGCCGTCAATGTGGCGTCGGTTCTGAACACCGGCACGGCGAACGGCGCGCGGCTTGGCATCAACACCGATTACTGGTGGGATCATCAGGCCAATCGCATCGCCGGCGCGCGCACTCTGCCAGCCGCGCTGGCCGAATTGGGTGCGACCTATTGGCGGTACCCCGGCGGCGAGAAAAGCGACGGCTATCTGTGGTCGACGCCGCCGTTCAGTGCGCCAAATCCCCGCCTCGCACGCATCAGCTCGCAAGACTGGCCGTCGAATGACCCAGCGTATTGGCGCCCAAGCGCAAGCACTTCCGGCACTTGGGCACATCCGCCCTATGATTTCGACACGTTCATGGCCGAGTGCAAAGCAGCGCGATGCACGCCGGTGATGGTGGTCGCCTATGACGGCATCTACAAGCCGGCATTCCCGGGCGGCACGTCGCTGACCCGGCAGCAAGCGCTCGACACCGCGAAAGCGTGGGTGCACTACGCCAACATCGTCAGGGGCTACGGCATTCGCTACTGGGAAATCGGGAATGAAACCTCCATCCCCGGCTATATGGGCGGCGACCCTGGCCGCCAGCAGCAGGCCGCCGATGTGGTGGCATTCTGCGGGGCCATGAAACAGGCCGACCCCTCGATCCTATGCGGCGTCTTCGCCAGGAGCAAGGCCGACTGGAATACCCTGCTCGCCGGCGCCGGGGCCGAGATCGGCTTCCTGTCAGTGCACGCCTATACCGCCTACACCTTCGCCGGCTATCCGGACTACGCCAGGGCCAACCTCAACCCGATCGGCGCGGTCGACGCGGCATGGAACGCGTTGCAGGGCTTTCCCGAGCACCGCGACCGCATCAAGATCGCAGTCACGGAAACCGGTGGCCTCACCTTCGGCGTCAATGGCAATTGGACCCAAGGGGATCTCGGCCACGCCCTGATGACGCTCGATATGCTCGCACAATTCCAGCAGGATGCGCGGGTCGCCTTCACCCAGTTCTGGAACACGCGCTGGGTCCAGCAGAACGCCTCCGGCAACACATGGCCGAACTATGTCGGCAGTGAATCTGACGCACTTAAGCCAGACAACACGCTGGCGCCGCAGGGGATAGCCATCAGTCTGCTCTCGCGGTTTTCTCTCGAGCGGATGGTGGCGACCACCAGTACCGCCACGGTGCGCGTGTTCGCCAGCCACGATCCGGAGAGCGGGCGCCTCAACGTCTGGCTCATCAACAAGAGCACGGCTGGAACGCCCACGGAGCTGACGCTCAACCAGTACGGGCCCAAGCCACCGGCCGTTGCTACGCTGTCCGGCGCCGGCCCCAATGATCTCTTTCCAATATATCAGACCAAGCCGCCTGTCGTCCCGGTGGGCAATCGCCTCATTCTGACGCTCGACCCCACCTCCGTCACGGTACTGCAGTTCTGAGTCACAGCATCGGCGAGCGGAGCGGCCAAGGCAACCGGCTCGACAGAGCGGACACGGTCGCATCTGGCTCGCCGGCCGCCAAATCCACCGCGCGCGCTGTCGGGCGGGCGATGGAACAACCGGTCAATGGCGTCGGTGCGAGCCCAGGATGATGCTGCACAGATCTCCGCGCCGGAAGTTCGGATCCTTGAACGCGAGAATGTCGTCGTTGAAGGTGCCGAACGTGCTGTCGGGCCGATGCTTCATGCCCTGATAGAACGCCTCGATCATCTCGTGCTTGAAATCGCTGCCGCGGGGATAGGCGGCAATCACCGCCTCACGCTGCTCGGCCGTCAGGTCGTGATATCCGCGGCCGACCACATCCATGGCCGCGCCCGCCTGCACCAGGGCGATCTCCGGATGCATGTGCTCCGGGATGCCGGGCGTGGTGTGGAGGGCGACGGCGGCCCAGACCCTTTCGACATCCGTTTCGGGGATGCCGTGGCCGCGCAGGAACTCGCGGGCGGCGTTCGCGCCGTCCACTTCGAACCGAAGCTGGCTGTCCCGATATCGCGCGGTCAGGCCTATATCGTGGAACATGGCCGCGACGTAGAGCAGCTCCGGGTCG
>JBCNOA010000377.1:0-3976 GCA_039594095.1 Dyella sp. | reverse complement strand
CGCTCACTGGATCCCAAGGCCGCCCCGGGCGTCAAGGTGTTCATGGGCGCCTCCACCGGCAACATGCTGGTCGACAACCCCGACGTGCTCGACGGCATCTTTCGGGAAGCGCCGACCCCGATCATCACGCATTGCGAAGACACGCCGATGATCGACGCGCTGCATGCCAAGGCGCGCGAGAAGTACGGCGATGCCATCCCCGCCCGCGAGCATCCGCTGATCCGCTCTCGCGAGGCCTGCATCAAGTCCACTCGCCTGGCGATCTCGTTGGCGCAGAAGCACGGCAGCCGCCTGCACGTACTGCACATATCCACCGCGGACGAACTGGCGCTGTTCCAGCCGGGGCCGCTGAAAGGCAAGAAGATCACTGCGGAAACCTGCGTGCATTTCCTGCACTTCGACGATCGCGACTACGAGCGGCTCGGCTTCCTGATCAAGTGCAACCCGGCGATCAAGACCGCCGCCGACCGGGAGGCGATCACGCGTGCTCTCGCCGAGGGCCGCCTCGACGTGCTGGCCACCGATCATGCGCCGCACCTGCTGGAAGAAAAGGCCCAGCTGTACGACAAGGCCCCCTCGGGCCTGCCTCTGGTGCAGTTCGCACTGCAGGCGGCGCTGCAGCGCGTCTTCGAGGGCAAGCTCACGCTCGAACGCGTGGTCGAAGCGGTCTGCCACGCGCCGGCCCAACTGTTCGATGTGGCCGAGCGTGGATATCTGCGTGAAGGCTATGCGGCTGACCTCGTCCTGGTCGACCCCCGCAAGTCCCATACGGTCCGCCGCGAAGAAGTGCTTTCCAAGTGCGGCTGGTCGCCTTTCGAAGGAGAGACCTTCGGCAGCTCCATCGCGGCCACGTTCGTGAACGGACGGCGCGTATGGGACGGTCGCCAGGTGGATGCCACGGTTCGAGGCCAGCGCCTGGCGTTTACCCGATGAGGCTTGGCCGGCCGGCCGCCGCGCTGGCCCTGCTAGGCGCGCTGGCGGCGCATGCGACGGAGCCTGCGCTTCCGCTGCCTGCCGCCGTCTCGCAAGGCGGACTGATCGTCGCCCGCCTGCCCGAGGTTTCCCGTGCGAGCGTGGGCGGCAAAGCGGTGCGCGTCGGCGCGGACGGCACGTTCGTGCTCGGCGCCGGCCGCGACGAAAAAGGTCCGCTGGCGGTGAATCTCACGTACCGGGATGGCCGGCGCGAGACCGTGCGCATCCCAGTAACGCCCCGCGACTGGCCGGTCGAACGCGTGAACGGGGTACCGCCGAAGACCGTCAATCCGCCGCCGGACATCGCCGAACGTATCCGCCGCGAGCAGGCGGAAGTGGTCGCCGCCCGCGAACGCGACGACAACCGCGAGGATTTCGCGCAGGGCTTCGCTTGGCCCGTCCAGGGGCGCATCAGCGGGCGGTTCGGCAATCAGCGGGTCTACAACGGCGACCCCAAGTCGCCTCACTCGGGCATGGATATCGCCGTGCCCCAAGGTACGCCGGTGAAGGCACCCGCCGATGGCATCGTGACCTTCGCCAAGCCCGATCTCTATCTGACGGGCGGCACCGTGCTGCTAGACCATGGTTTCGGGCTCAGCTCGAATTTCCTGCATCTGTCCCGCCTTGACGTCCAGGTGGGCCAGCGGGTGAACCGGGGACAGGTGATCGGCGCGGCCGGCATGACCGGACGCGCCACTGGCCCTCACGTGCATTGGGGCTTCAATTGGTTCGGCGTTCGGCTGGACCCGCTGCTGCTGCCTGGCATAGCGGCGCCGTAAAGAACGCATCGCAGCCTCGAGAAGGAATGGTTCCTTCTCGCAGTTCCTCAACCGGCGGCTTTCTGCCAGCGACGCGCGGCCTGCCATGCCCGCCAGGCCGTTGCAGGACCGCTGCGCGTCTGTCCGGCACGCAACGCCTCAAGCGGCTCCGTGGCCTTGCCGGCACGCCGCGCCAGTGCCTGCCCCGCTCCCGATTCCAGGCTGCGGAACACACTGAGCGGCCCCGGGAGGCGCCCGGCCTCGCGCCATGCGCCGGCCAAATCCTGCAGTTGCGCGCGGATCGCCTGTTCCCGCGCCGGGTGCGGCTTGCGCAGCTCGGCACGGCTGAGTCCGAAGCGGGCCATGCGCGCCATGGGTAACGGCAGGCGGTCTCGGTCCGCATCCTCCTCCACCCGCAACAACGCGAACAGCAGATGGGACAGCGTGGCTACGCGCGCGGCTCGTGCGCTCGATGCGCCGCTGCCATACCACCACGACGTCTCCAGCGCGGCGAGCGCGCCGTGCAATTGCCCGCTCGCATTGATCTGCGCATCGAAATCGGACGCGGTGCCTTCTTCGAGTTGCGCCATCGCCGCCAATACCGGCGCGAGCCACGTGTCGCTGGGCACGGCATGGGCCCGCTCGTCATCGAACAGGACCTGGGTCAGGGGATGGCGCCCGCCGCTCGCGGCGGCACCGGAAAGCTCTTCCGCCCACCAGTTGAGCTTGACGGCGGCGACCTGCGGCTCACGGATACCATAGGCCGCGGAAAGCAGCTCCTGCTCCAACGCCGCCAACGCGACGTGGCCCGGATAGCGCGACGGATCCACGAACGCCAGGGCGATGCGCTGACGCGGCTGTACCGCCAACCACTTGTCGACGTAGCTCTGCAGGGGCCCGCCGAGGTCGTCGGGACTCATGCCGTCACCGTGCCTCGCTGGAGCAGCGCGGTGAGCGCGGAAGGCGTATCCAGCACGAGATCCGCATCCCAGGCGTGAGGGTCGCCGCCATCCAGATAGCCCCAGCTCGCCGCGATCGTATAAAGCCCGGCGGCAGCGCCGGCGATTACGTCGCGACGGTCGTCGCCGACGAACAGGCAGCGCGAAGGCTCCAGGCCGGCCTGCTCGCAGGCCAACAGAACTGGCGCCGGGTCGGGCTTCTTCACCGGCAGGGTGTCGCCGGATACCACCGCGCCGGCGCGCTCGGCCCAGCCGATCTGGCGCACGAGTTCATCGGTGAGGAACCCCGGTTTGTTGGTAACGATGCCCCAGCGCAGACCTTGCGCCTCGATCAGCGCCAGCAGCTCGTCCACGCCGTCGAACGCGCGCGTCTGGCGGGCCATCACGTCCTGGTAGATCTCCAGGTAGCGCGGCACCAGCGCAAGCCTGGCAGCCTCGTCGTGGTCCGGGAAGCCGCAACCGAGGATCGCTCGCGATCCGCGCGATACCACCTGGCGCACGGGCGCGAACGCCGGCTTCGGACGGCCCTCTTCCAGGCAGAGGATCACCAGCGCGTCGTAGAGGTCGGCCGCGCTGTCGAGCAGCGTGCCGTCCAGGTCGAACAGGACGCCTTGGACGTCGTGTGGAAATCGCTTCATGCCGGCTTGCGTGCGCAGAGCACGTAGTTGACGGAGGTGATGCGGCTGAGCCAGGCCTTGCGGTTCACGGGGTTGTAGCCGAGGCCGGTCACGTCTTCCAGTTCCAGCCCAGTGTGGCGCAGCAGGCGGGCCAGCTCGGACGGCTTGAGGAACTTGCCGTAGTGGTGCGTCCCGCGCGGCAGCATGCGCATCAGATATTCCGCACCTACGATGGCCGCACCAAACGCGGCGGGCGTGCGATTGATGGTGGACATGAACACCAGCCCGCCCGGCTTCGCCATGGCGGCCAGGTCGGCAACCAGCGCGGCGGGATCGGGCACGTGTTCGATCAGCTCCATGCAGCATACGGCGTCGAACGAGGCCGGTTCGGCGGCGGCCAGGCTGGCGGACGACTGCACACGGTAATCCACCTGCAGGTTGGACTCATGCAGATGCAGCTTGGCCACCTCGATGACCTTTTCACCCAGGTCGATACCCGTGACCTGCGCGCCGGCGCGGGCCAGCGCCTCGCTGTGCAGCCCAGCGCCGCAGCCCACGTCGGCCACGCGGGCGCCGCGCAGATCCATGCGCGCGGCCACATAGCCCAGGCGGACGGGATTGAGATCGTGCAGCGGACGCGACTCGCCGTCGGGGTCCCACCAGCGGGCGG
>JBCNOA010000376.1:0-3991 GCA_039594095.1 Dyella sp. | reverse complement strand
CAACGCGCGACGCACGGCTTCGATGAACGCCTTGCGGTCGCCTTGGAACTTGTGCGGCGCCGGACCCTTCAGCACCTTGCTGGCGGCGACGCGCTCGTCCTTCAGCGCGGACAGCAGGCGCGCGAACACCGCCTCGGTGATCAGCGGCAACGGCACGCCAAGGTCCAGCGCGCTTTGGCTGGTCCACTTGCCGGTGCCCTTCTGCGCGGCGCGGTCGAGGATGATGTCGACCATGTCCTTGCCGGTATCCGGGTCCTTCTTGCCGAAGATGTCGGCGGTAATGGCGATCAGGTAGCTATCGAGCTCGCCCTGATTCCAGTCCGCATACACCTTGCCCAACGCCTCGTTGGAGAGGCCGAGCACTTGCTTGAGCACGGCATAGCTTTCGGCGATCAGCTGCATGTCGCCGTACTCGATGCCGTTGTGGACCATCTTCACGTAATGGCCCGCGCCGTTCGGGCCCATGTAGGCCACGCAAGGCTCCCCATCGGGCGCACGGGCGGCAATCTCGGTGAGCACGGGCGCTACCAGGTCGTAAGCGTCGCGCGGACCGCCCGGCATGATTGACGGACCGTGCAGCGCACCCTCTTCGCCGCCGGATACGCCGGTACCGATGAAATGCAGGCCGGCCGCGCTCAGTTCGCGCTCGCGGCGGATCGTGTCCTGGAAAAAGGTATTGCCGCCGTCGATCAGCACGTCGCCCTTGTCCAGCAGCGGCTTGAGCTCGGCGATGGTCGCGTCGGTCGCCTCGCCGGCCTTCACCATCAGCAGGATGCGGCGCGGCTTCTGCAACGCATCGACGAACTCCTGCATGGAGTAGGTGGGCACCAGGCGACGATCGGCGTGCTCGGCCATGACCTCGTCGGTCTTTTCGCGGCTACGGTTGTAGATGGCGACGGTATGGCCGCGGCTCTCGATGTTGAGCGCGAGGTTGCGGCCCATGACCGCCATGCCGACGACGCCGATGACGGGTTGCTCGACCGGGGGACGACTCATGCGGGGTGCTCCCTTGATGGCGGAATGCGTGGGTGAAGGACTGCCGGGTGCTGCGGAATGTCTCGAATATGGGGAGGGCACCGGGGCATGCAAGGTACCCCCGCATCATACGCAGCCGCGTCGCGACGTCAGTGCGCCTTGGCGCCGCCGTTCTGGGTGGGCCGCGGCGTGAATCGCACCGACACGAGCGCGACGCGGTCGCCGGCGCGCACGTAGCGCAGCGGTCCGGTGACGGCGGCTTCGCCGAAGGCCAAGGTGCGGCCATCGAGCGTGAGGGTGACGGAAGGGGGAGCGAGGCCAATCTTGGACGGGTCGAAATCGGCGAGCGGCCGCCAGCTCAGCACGGGCGCGGCCGCGGTGCCTGCCAGATCGGCCAGGCGCCCCTCATCGGCCGGAGTCGTCGTGCCGTCGATGGGCTGCCAGCGTCCGTCGCGCCGGGCGTAATGTTCCGCGGCGCCGCCATCCCACGCCAGGTCGATCCGCCGGATCGACGCCGGGTCGAGGTCGAGCAGGGTGCCGGCCTGAGCCTGACGGTCGCTATGCCACTGCCAACCGGCCGCGGCGATCAGCGGCACCGCGACGGCCATCAGCCAACTCAGGCGGCGCGTGCTTCGCTTCATGCGCGGCGGCGACGCCACGCGATCGCGCCGCCGAGCGCCAGCAATGCGAGCGGCAGGCCGATGAGGAAGCCGAGCGTCACGGCGTTGAGCTGGCCCTGGCTGATCTGCAATGCCCGGTCGGGCGCGCCGCGGGGCGGCAGATTCACCAGCGCATCGTCGCCCAGCATCCAATCGAACACGCGCTCGCCCAGTGCACGATTGCCGCCGTTGCCGAGAAAGGTGTTGGAGAGGAAATCGCCGTCGCCGATCACGGCTACGCGCTGTTCGCTCTTGTCCGGGCTGGGCGACAGCCGGGTGAAGGTCAGGCCGAAATCCAGCGGACCTTTCAGCTCGCCGGCATCGGCGTCGTAACGGATGTTCGAGGGGTGTGCGTTGTCGATCGGCTGGAACTCCGTCCAGCTCTGCGCGGAGGAGCGCAGGAACGGCTGCACGTCCCAATCGCCCTTGCGGGATAGCGCAAGCGCGGAGACCTGCGGGAACAGCGTGGTCAGGGCCAGGCCGCGGGTAATCGCATGCGGAGGGTAGTCGCCCAGGGTGATCAGGCGAGGATCCTGCAGTCCCAACGCCGCCCCCTGGCCATCCACCAGTACGCCGGGAAGGATGTGCACCCCCAGCGCATCGGCCAGCGGCTGAAGGCCGAGGTCTTCATTGCCCGGTTCAGTGAGCCACAGCAGGTTGCCGCCGCCGGCGACGTAGTCCGTCAGCGCTTTGACCGCACCCTGCGGCAATGCCAGCGTGGGGCTCGCCAGCACGACCAGGTCGGTATGCTGCGGTACGGCGGTGACCTGGGAGAAGTTCAGCGGCACCGCGCGCATGCCGCGGTTCTCCAGTTGCGCCATGAACGTGCTGACGTCCGCGTTGGCCTTGCCGTCGGCACGGCGCTCGCCGTCGCCGGTGACGAAGGCCACGATGCGCTCGCCACCGCGCGCGAGCCGCTCAAGCGCATTGGTCAGGCTGCGTTCGGACAGCTCGTCCAGCCGCTCTTCGCGCTTCTGGTAATGCAGGATCAACGCGCCATCGACCGTGATGCCCAGTTCGCGCATCTTTGCCGGATCCTGCTGGGGATCGACGAAGCGCAGCGTGAGGTCGCGCTTGAAGCGCTGGTAGCGCTCCATGAACGCGCTCACGGTCTGGCGCAGGTCGCCCTGCGGATTGGCATAGCTGACGATCTCCACCGGCCCGTGCAGCGTGTCGAGCACGGCGCGGCTCTCGGCCGACAGGCTGGAGCGGCCGTCATGACTCCAGTCGACCACGGCATCGTGTCGATAGGCCAGATAACCGATCGCACCCGCGGCAGCGAACAGCGCCGCCGCGAACAGCCAGCCGTCCAGACGTCTGATTCGGCGCATCAGCCGCGCTCCTTGTCGGTGGACAGCCTTCGGACGGCCAGGGTCAGCGATAGCCCGATGACCAGGGCGAACCAGATCATGTCGGCGCTCGACACCAATCCGCGCAGCAGCGCCTCCAGATGCGTGCTCAAGGACAGCCAGTTCCAGAAGCCATTGCCGATGCCTGCCCTCTGCGCTGCGAGGTTCGCGGTGAACAAGGCCAGGCCCAGCATCAGACTGGCCGTCGCGGCTACGGCAGGCACGGAAGCGAAGGACGAGCAGGCGACGCCGATGGCCCCCAGCGCGGCCAGCGTGAGGGCCAGCCCCAGTACCGCAGCGGCGAACTTGCCCCAGTCCAGGTGCGTGCCCTGCGCCAGGCTCAGCGGCATGGCGACGGTGAGTGCCAGCCAGCCCATCAGCCACAGCAGTATCGCCAGGTATTTGCCGAGCACGATCGCCGCGGGCGACGTGCCGGTGGCCGAGAGCAGCGGCAGGGTGCCGTTGACGCGGTCGCCGGCCAGCGTGGACATCGTGAGCAGGGGAACGACCAGCAGTGCCAGCTCGGTCAGACCGAACGGCAGGATGCCCATCGTCAGCGCGCTGCCGAGCAAGGGAATGCCGACCAAGTCCGTATAGCCGGGCCCACCCGGCATGGCAGCCAGCTTGATCTGAGTGTCGAGGAATGTGCCGAGCAGCAGCACGAAACGCCACGCGAGCTGAGCGAGCGACAGCGCGGCCAGCACCCACGCCAGCGGGCGGACGAGCAGGCGGCGCAACTCCAGGCGCGCGACCGATAGCATCGAGCTCATGCGGCCTTGTCCTGTCCGTTCATCGCGATCTCGAAGAAGGTCTGCTCCAGGGCGTGGTGGTCGCCACCCAGCGCGGCATCGTGACGCAGGCGACCCTCGTGAAGGATCGCCACGCGATCGCACACCGCCGTGGTCTCGGCGAGCAGATGGGTCGAGAGGATCACCGCGGCGCCCGCGGCGGCTTCCTCCCGAATGATTTTGCGCAGCGCCGAGACCTGCACGGGATCGAGCGCGTTGG
>JBCNOA010000375.1:0-4013 GCA_039594095.1 Dyella sp. | reverse complement strand
GTTGCTGGGGCAAGCGGCGGTGCTGGCGCCGGCGGTCCGTGCGTCGAAAGTGTCGCCGGTGGAGGCCACGCGGTCGGTGTGACCTTGCGCGGCTGACGAGGAACGGAGAGGGGAAAGGACATGTTTAGCTATTACCTGGAGCTGGCCTTGCGCAGTCTCCGGCGCAACACGGTGCTGACCGGGCTGATGGTGGTGGCCATCGCGCTGGGCATCGGCGCGTGCATGACCACGCTGACCGTCCTGCACGTGCTATCGGGCGATCCGATTCCCGCCAAGAGCGCGCGATTGTTTTATCCCCAGCTCGATCCGCAGGACATGGACGGTTATCGCGAAGGCGAGGAGCCACCGCTGCAGCTCACCTGGACCGATGGCATGAACCTGCTCAAGGCCAAGCGCGCGGTGCGGCAGGCCTTGATGACGGGCGGCGCGGTGCCCGTGCAGCCGGGGCAGGCGAGTGTGGATCCCTTCTTCAGCGACTCGCGCTACACCACCGCGGATTTCTTCGCGATGTTCGATGCGCCTTTCCTGTATGGCCAGGGCTGGAGCGAGGCCGACGACACCGCCAAGGCGCGCGTTGCGGTGATCACCCGGAAGCTCAACGAGAAATTGTTCGGCGGCAAGGACAGCCGAGGTCAGGTCGTGCGCTTGAACGACACGGCGTTCCGCGTGGTCGGTGTGCTCGATACCTGGCGACCCAATCCGCACTTCTACGATCTCAACGTAGGCAATTACACCGAATCGGAGGAAGTGTTCCTGCCGCTGACTACATCGCGCGATCTGGATCTGTCGCGCAACGGGAGCCAGGATTGCTGGGGCCGCGGCGGCGCCGATGGCGACCACCTGGAGACCGCCACCTGCGTGTGGCTGCAGTTCTGGGTAGAACTGGAAAACCCCTCGCAGGCCGCCGAGTACAAGGCTTTCCTGGAAAACTATTCGCGAGAGCAGAAGGCGCTGGGTCGCTTCCAGCGGCCGGTGAACGTGCGGCTGCGCAATGTCATGGAATGGCTCGACCAGCAGAAAGTCGTGCCCAGCGACGTGCGCCTACAGAGCTGGCTGGCGATCGGCTTCCTGGTGGTCTGCCTGGTCAATACCGTGGGCCTGATGCTGGCCAAATTCCTGCGCCGCGCGGGCGAACTAGGCGTGAGACGCGCGCTGGGCGCATCGAGATACGAGATCTTCAAGCAATTGTTGGTGGAGGCGGGGGTAGTGGGTCTGGCCGGCGGACTGTTCGGCCTGGTGCTCGCCTTCCTGGGGTTGTGGCTGGTGCGCCAGCAGCCGGCCGATTACGCCTCGCTGGCGAGGCTGGACGTATCCATGCTCGGCATGACCTTCGTGCTCGCCGTCGGCTCCAGCGTCGCGGCCGGCCTGCTGCCCGCGTGGCGTGCCTGCCAGATCGCTCCCGCCCTTCAGCTGAAGAGCCAGTAAGGAAACGCCATGGCCATCCGCCCCATTCTTTCGACCTTGCGCCGGCACAAGACGACAGCCTTGCTGGTCGTGCTGGAGATCGCGCTGACCTGCGCCATCGTGTGCAACGCGGTATTCCTGGTGACGCAGCGCATCGATCGCATTCACATGCCCAGCGGCGTGGCGGAGCACGAATTGATCCAGGTCAGTATGGCCGACATCGGCAAGACGCCCGACGAGCATGCCCGTACGTTGACCGACCTGGCTGCGCTGCGCGCGATTCCTGGCGTGATCCAAGTGGCCTCGGTCAACCAGGTGCCGTTCGGCCGCTCGTCCAATAACAGCGGCGTCAAGCTCGATCCCAAGCAGAACAAGCCGACGCTCAATGCCACCAACTACTACGGCGAGAACATCGGCCAGACCCTGGGCGTGCAACTCGTCGAAGGCCGACTGCTGCAGCCCGAAGACTACGTCAAGCTGTCGGAGGCGGCGAAGGCTTTCAAGGCGGGCAAGGTCGAGGGGCTGCCGCGCATAGTGGTGATTTCCCAGCCGATGGCCGAGCGCCTCTTTCCCGGTCAGTCGGCGCTTGGCAAGTCGATATGGCTCGGCTCGGAAGTGCCGCTGCAGGTGGTCGGCGTCGTGAAGTATCTGGTGCGCCCGTCGATCTGGAATGACGCGGAAGCCCAGTACAGCATGATGATCCCGATGTCGGTGGACGATAACCAATACTTGATCCGCACCGCGCCCGATCAGCGCGAGCGCGTGCTGGCAGCTGCGATGGCGGCGCTGAAAAAAAACAATCCCCAGCGCATTTCCTGGCAGAAACGCACGTGGGACGAGGTGCGCTACAAGTTCTTCGATAGCGACCGCGCCATGACCGGCCTGCTGATCGGCGTGTGCGTGGCGCTGCTGATCGTCACAGCGCTGGGCATCGTAGGCCTGGGCAGCTTCTGGGTGGCGCAGCGGCGTCGGCAGATCGGCGTTCGGCGCGCGCTGGGCGCCACGCGCGGACACATCCTGCGCTATTTCCAGACCGAGAATTTCTTGCTGGCGACGATCGGCATCGCGCTGGGCATGGTGCTGGCCTACGGCGTCAACCTGTTCCTGATGGTGCATTACGAGTTGCCCCGACTGCCGGCGATCTATTTCCCGATCGGCGCGCTGGCGCTGTGGCTGATTGGGCAGGCGGCGGTGCTGGGTCCGGCGATGCGCGCGGCGGCGGTGCCGCCGGTGGTGGCGACGCGATCGGTTTGAGCGTTCAACCTGCACGAGGCGGGTTCGATCAAGGAGAAGCGGATGTTCGGTTATTACCTGGACCTTGCGTTGCGCAGCCTCAAGCGCAACAAGGTGTTGACGGCTTTGATGGTCCTGGCGATCGCCGTCGGCATCGGTGCGAGCATGACCACGCTGACCGTGATGCATCTGTTGTCCGGCGATCCGGTTCCTGGCCAAAGCGACAAGCTCTATTACGCGCAGGTCGACGACAATCCCGAGCCGGGCGACTACAAGGAGCCCATGGACAAGCTCACCTACCAGTCGGCCATGGATCTGTGGAGCAGCCATAAGGCTGATCGTCAGGCCATCGTGGTGGAAAGCCCCGTCAAGTTGCGTGCGCCCGACACGATGCTTCCGCCATTGATGCTACCGATGCTGTCCACCACAGCCGATTTCTTCACCATGTTCGACGTGCCCTTTCGCTATGGCGGCCCCTGGCGCGCGGAGGATGACGCGGCGCGTGCACGGGTGGCAGTGATCTCTTCCGATCTCAATGACAAGCTCTTCGGCGGGAACAATAGCGTCGGTCGCACGCTGCGACTGCGCAACACGGATGTGCGCATCATCGGCGTGCTCGCGCCATGGCGGCCCTCGCCTCAGTTCTACACCGTAGCCGGCGGGCGTTTCGCTGCGGGTAAGACGGCGGACTATTACAGCAAGCCGCAAGACGTACTCACGCCGTTCACCAGCGCGCTTGAGCTCAACGACGGCAACTTCTATCAGTACTCCTGCTGGCATCCCGCGCCCACGCCGGGTCATCTGCAGAACGCGCCCTGCGTATGGCTGGCGCTATGGGTGCAGCTGAGTACTCCGGCCAAGGCAGCGGCATACAAGCGCTTTCTAGACGGCTATGCGGCGCAGCAGCAGGCTTTGGGTCGCGTCGCGCGTCCGCAAAACACGCGACTGCGTAGCCTGATGGGATGGCTGGACTTCAACGGAGTGGTGCCGAGCGACGTGCGCCTGCAGGTCTGGCTCGCGTTCGGCTTCCTTGCGATTTGTCTGTTCAACACCATCGGCCTGTTGCTGGCCAAATTCCTGCGCCGCGGCGGCGAGATCGGCGTGCGGCGCGCGCTGGGCGCCAGTCGTGGTGCGATCTTCGCCCAATGCCTGGTGGAGGCCGGGATGATCGGTCTGGTCGGTGGAGCCGGCGGTCTTCTGCTGACCTTGCTGGGGCTGCGGTTCGTGCGAGGGCAGCCGGTGGCATTCGCTGACATGGTGCACTTGGATGCACGCATGTTCCTGGTCACGTTCGTGCTGGCGATCGCTACGAGTCTGATCGCCGGGCTCGTGCCGGCGCTGCGGGCAAGCCCCGGCCCGCCCGGACTCCAACTCAA
>JBCNOA010000374.1:0-4022 GCA_039594095.1 Dyella sp. | reverse complement strand
ATTGCGGATTGACGACAGCCTTAAGTCGGCATTCACTGTCACCCAACCGTCCCCACGGGTAAACGCACATGCGACTGAAGACCGCCACCTTGTTGCTGGTGCTGTTGCTGTGCCCCGCGGCCGAGACCGCGGCAGCCGAGACCGCGCCCGCCCTCTCCGCCGACACCACCTGGATGAGCGTCCTGCTCGGGGGCCGAAAGATCGGCCATCTGCGGATCGACCGCGACACCGCCCAGGACCAGGTGACCACCACCCAGACGCTGTCGATCCTGCTCAACCGCAACGGCAAGAGCATCCCGCTCAGCAACATGATCCGCAGCGTGGAAAGCACCGCCGGCCAGCCGCTGAGCTTCGCCACGCGCACGTCGATGTCCTCCATGGACAGTACCGTCAGCGGCGAGCGGCAATCGGACGGCTCCTTCAAGGTGACCACCACAGTGGGCGGAGCCACGCGCTACAGCTACATCAACTGGCCGGGCCAGGCGCTGCTCAACGACGCCCAGCGCAAGGTCATGCTCGAAGCCAGCAAGCAGCCCGGCAAGCGCTACAACATGCAGATGTTCGATCCGGCCAGCCAGCAGGTGATGGACGTGGCGGTCGAGGTCATGGGCAACGAGACGGTCGACCTTCCGGGCGGTGCCGAGACGCTGAGCCACCAGCGCCAGAGCCTGCACCAGGAGCGCGGCGACCAGATCCTGGACCTGTGGCTCGACAACCGGGGCCGGGCGCGCAAGGGCATCATTTCCATGCTCGGCCGCCAGTTGGAGATGATCGCCTGCGACGAGGCTTGCGCCCTGGCGCCGGAACAGGACGTGGACATGTTCCGCGCCGCCATGGTCGATTCGCCACGCCCGCTGACCCCCAACCTGCGCGAATCGTTCCTGCGCTACCGCGTGACCATCCAGGGCAGCGGCAACGCGCCGATCATCAATACCGACGAGCAGCGCGTGACGTACCTGGGCGGACACGACTGGCAGGTAGATATCGGCAGCCCCTATCCCGGCGGCCAGCCCCCTCCCCAGCCGGACGATCTGCGCGCCAACTCCTGGTTGCAGGCAGATGCGCCGGCGATCCGGGAACTGGCCGCGCAAGCGGTCGGCAGCGCGGTCGACAACCGGCAGAAGATGCGCCGCCTGCGCAGCTTCGTCAGCCATTACATCACCCAGCATGGCCTGGACGTGGGCTATGCCTCGGCTCTGGAAGTCGTGAACACGCGACAAGGCGACTGCACCGAATACGCCGTGCTGCTGGCCGCCATGGCCCGCGCGGAAGGCATTCCCGCGCGCGTCGTGACCGGCATGGTCTACGCCGACCGCTTTGCGAGCGCATCGCGGGTGTTCGTCCCCCACGCCTGGGTGCAGGCCTGGATCGACGAACGCTGGCAGAGCTACGACGCAGCGCTGCGCCATTTCGACAGTACCCACATCGCCCTGGACACCGGCGATGGCGATCCCTGGCACTTCTTCGCGGCCACCAATCTGTTCAGCGCCATGCAGATCGATGAGGTCATGCCGTCCTGGGAATTCCTGAGCCCCGGCCCCCCGCCCGTGATGCCCACGGGACCGATCGGCGGCGGCTCGGGCGCGGGCGGCCGGTAGGTACTTGCATATGACATCATTTTGATATCAGATACCTCTCATCCAAGGGGAGGTATCGCCATGAATGAACGTAAGGGCTTTTCGGTCGCGGGAATTCCTTTCATCGTTTTCTGCCTGCTGCTGGCCGCTATCGCGGTCTGGATGATCCTCAGCTCCGCCGGCCGCCAGCCGCCGCTGCCCGGCTTCTTCGGCGGCGTGTTGCTGCTGGCGTTTACCGCGTTCCTGCTGAAGGGCTTCTTCCAGGTCGCGCCGAACGAGGGCCAGGTGGTGCAGTTGTTCGGCAAGTACGCCGGCACGGTCCGCGAAGAAGGCCTGCGCTGGACCAATCCGTTCTATACCAAGCGCCGCGTGTCGCTGCGCGTGCGCAACTTCGAAAGCGGCAAGCTCAAGGTCAACGACAGCGACGGCAATCCGATCGAGATTGCCGCGGTCGTGGTATGGCAGGTGGTGGACACCGCCGAAGCGGTGTTCCAGGTCGACGACTACGAGAACTTCGTGCACATCCAGAGCGAATCGGCGCTGCGCCAGATGGCTCAGAACTACCCTTACGACGCTCATGACGACGGCAAGCCTTCGCTGCGCAGCCACGGCGAAGTCATCAACAACCATTTGCGCGACGAGATCCAGGCGCGCCTGGACAAAGCCGGCGTGAGCGTCATCGAAGCGCGCATCAGCCACCTCGCCTACGCGCAGGAAATCGCCCAGGCCATGCTGCAGCGCCAGCAGGCCAGCGCGATCGTGGCCGCGCGCGAACGTATCGTCGAGGGTGCCGTCGGCATGGTGGCGATGGCGCTGGACCGCCTGCGCGAGCAGGGTGTGGTCGAGCTGGATGAGGAACGCAAGGCAGCCATGGTCAGCAACCTGCTGGTGGTGCTGTGCGGCGACCGCGCCACGCAGCCTGTGGTCAACGCCGGCACCCTCTACAGCGGTTGAGCGGGGCGAGCGTGCCGGCCGAGAAGAAAGCCTATCCGCTGCGCATCAGCTCCGCCGTGCTGGAGGCGATGCAGCGGTGGGCGGACGACGAGTTGCGCAGCGTGAACGCGCAGATCGAATACGTGCTGCGCGACGCGCTGCGCAAGAGCGGCCGCATGAAACCCGGCCAGACCCAACCGGTCGATGACGACGACCCGAACTAGTTATCCAACCGAAACAGGGACAACGACATGAACAAGCACCTGGCGGTCCTCGCCTGCGTGGCGATCGGCCTCATCTCCGCAACGGCCGCGCATGCCGAATCGGCTTGTGAGACGGCCTCCACGCACCTTCTCGATGCGCTGGACAAGGGCGACTATGCCGGCGCTACCGCCGACTTCGACGCCACCATGAAGGCGAAGCTGCTGCCCGAGAAGCTGGGGCAGATCTGGCCGGCGGTCGCCCAGCAGTTCGGCGAGCGCGGTGCGCGCGAAACGCCGGCGACCAGCGCCGTCGGTGAGTACTCGGTGGTGCTCACGCCGCTGCACTACGGCCAGAGCATGATCGACGCCAAAGTCACCTGCGATACGCAAGGCAAGGTGACGGACTTCCTCATCCAGCCGCATCACTGAGGCGCATGCCATGCCTGCCGTGCCCGCCTTGTCCAGACCGCGCCTGAAACTCGCCTTCGTGCTGGGACTCGCTTCGGCAGCCGCCGCGCTAGCACTGTTCCCCTATCTCGTGGCGGCGATGCCGCGGCTGATCGCCAAGGTTCCGATGCGGTTGCCCGCGCTCATGGCGCTGCAAGCCGTGCAATCGACAACGCTCGGCACCGTGCTGGGATGGCTGGGACTGTGGCTCGGCGAACGGCATGGGCTGGGCGCGCCGTGGCTGCGCGCCTGGATTTATCGCGAACCCTCGCCGCCGCGTCCTGGCAAGTGGCTCGCTGCCGCACTGCTGGGTGCGGTTGCGGGACTGATCGTAGTGGCGGCCACCCTGCACGATCCGGGCACCGCGCAAGCATCGACTGCGACGCCACTGGACCTGGCCTGGCGTGGAGCCCTGGCCTCCTTCTATGGCGGCATCGCGGAGGAGATCCTGTGCCGACTGTTCATGATGAGCCTGCTGGTCTGGCTGCTGGCTCGCGTGGCGGGCGGGATGGCGCGGCCCTGGATGTTCGTAGTTTCCCTATTCATCGCAGCGCTGCTGTTCGGCGCGGGTCATCTTCCCGCCGCGTTTTCCGCCGGCATCGCGAGCAGCGCCGCGGACATTCCCGCTTTGCTGTTGCTCAACATGCTGGTGGGCGCCGCCGCCGGCTGGATGTTCTGGAAGCACGGCTTTGAACACGCCATGGTCGTGCACTTCAGCTCTGACCTCATCATCCACGTCGCCGGACCGCTGGCACAGTCGGGCTTGGCCTGATTCGTCAGGCCTGACGCCGACTGGCGCCGAAGCCAAGCAGCATCCATCCGACGATGAACGCCACGCCGCCCAGCGGCGTCATCGCGCCAA
>JBCNOA010000373.1:0-4024 GCA_039594095.1 Dyella sp. | reverse complement strand
TGGCGGGGCGCTTTCATTTCCGCTTCCCGCGCGTGACGACCAGCCCCTCAGAGGGTGCTGGCCAATCGCGTGCCCTGGGCGATGGCCCGTTTGGCGTCCAATTCTGCCGCTACATCGGCGCCGCCGATGATGTGAGGCGTGACGCCCATAGCCAGCAAGGCGTCGGCGAGTTTGCGCAGAGGTTCCTGGCCGGCGCAGACCACGACATTGTCCACCGGCAATACCTGCAGTTTTCCCTCGACGGCGATGTGCAGGCCCGCTTCGTCCAGGCGCTCATAGGTCACGCCGCCAAGCATGGCGACTTGTTTGTTCTTGAGCGTCGCGCGATGGACCCAGCCCGTCGTCTTGTTCAGGCGCGCACCTGGGCGGCCATCCGAGCGCTGCATCAGCCAGATCTGGCGGGCAGGGCGTTCGGGTGCGGCGGCAACGAGTCCGCCGCGCGCATCGAGCTGCATGTCCACGCCCCATTCGCGGGTCCACCTCGTCACGTCCGTGGTGGGCGAGGGCGCATGCTCGACGAGAAATTCGGCTACGTCGAAGCCGATGCCGCCGGCGCCGATAATGGCGACGCGCTGCCCGACCGGGCGGTCGTGCGCCAGCACGTCCAGATAGCTCAGGACCCGCGGATCGTCGCTACCGGGGAATGTGACTTTTCTGGGGGTGATGCCCGTAGCGATGACGATGTCGTCATAGCCGCGCAGGGCATTCGCGTCGGCCTCGGTATGCAATTTCAGGGTGACGCCGGCGTCCGCGAGCCGATGCCGGAAATAGCGCAGGGTCTCGTGGAATTCTTCTTTACCGGGAATCCGCTTGGCGTAGTTGAACTGGCCGCCGACATCGCCCGCCCGATCGATCAACGTGACGTCATGACCACGCTCAGCCAGGGTGCTGGCGCAGGCCATGCCGGCCGGTCCGGCGCCGACCACGGCGATGCGTTTGCGTCGCGTCGCCGGCGCGATGACCAACTCGGTCTCGTGACAGGCGCGCGGATTGACCAGGCAGCTCGCACGCTTGTTCTGGAACACGTGATCGAGGCAGGCCTGGTTGCATGCGATGCAGGTGTTGATGCGGTCGGTGCGCCCTGTGCGAGCCTTGATCGCCCAATCGGGATCGGCAAGCAGCGGCCGAGCCATGGAGACCATGTCCGCGTCGCCTTCCGCGAGAATGCGTTCTGCGACCTCCGGCATGTTGATCCGGTTGGTGGTGATCAACGGGATGCCGACTTCGCCCTTCAGCTTGCGAGTTACCCAGGCGAAGCCGGCGCGGGGCACGCTGGTGACGATGGTCGGGATGCGTGCTTCGTGCCAGCCGATGCCGGTGTTGATGATGCTGGCGCCGGCTGCTTCGATGGCCTTGGCGAGGGCAAGGATGTCGTCCCAGCTCTGGCCTTGTTCGACCAGGTCGAGCATGGATAGCCGGTAGATGATGATGAAATCCCGGCCCACGGCCTCGCGCGTGCGGCTCACGATTTCCAGTGGAAAGCGCATGCGCCGCGAGGCATCTCCGCCCCAGGCGTCCGTTCGGCGATTGGTGCGCTCGACCAGGAACTGATTGATGAGGTATCCCTCGGAGCCCATCACCTCGATGCCGTCGTAGCCGGCGTCACGGGCCAGCTTGGCGCAGCTCACGAAATCGCCGATGGTGCGTTCGACGCCGCGCGAGGACAGGGCGCGGGGAGTGAACGGCGTGATTGGCGATCGAATCTTCGAGGGCGCGACCGATAGCGGGTGGTAGCCGTATCGCCCTGCATGAAGGATCTGCATACAGAGCTTGCCACCCTCGGCATGGACTGCACGGGTCAGCTTGCGGTGCCGTGCGACGTGCCAGGGCATGGACAGGCGCCCGCCGAAGGGCTTGAGCCAGCCCTCGATGCTGGGCGCAATGCCGCCGGAGACCATCAGGCCGACGCCGCCTCGGGCGCGTTCGGCGAAATAGGCGGCGAGCTTGTCGTAGTCGGATGCCTTGTCCTCAAGGCCCGTATGCATCGATCCCATAAGGATGCGATTGGGCAAGGTCGTGTGACCGAGGTCGAGCGGCGCGAAGAGGTGGGGGTAGTCCATACGGCTCGGAATGTTCAAACGAGCGTATGAATGTGCCCGCTCGGCGGGCGGAAAAGCAAGGCTCAGCTCAGCAGCCGGTGTACCAGCTCGATGTAGCGGCGCATGGCCTCCTCCCGCGGAGTCCCTCTCAGCTTGGCCCATGCCTCGTACTTGGCCGTGCCGACGAAGTCGAAAAAGCCCGGCGCCTCGCCGTGGACGTCGCCCTCGGAACCCTGCTTGTAGAGCGCGTAGAGCTTGAGGAGGGTGTCGTTATCGGGCCGTTCGCCCAGTCCCTGGACGTCCTCGACGGCTTGCTGGAACTCGCGTTGAAGATCGTCGCTCATGGACTCGGGCTAAGGGGGCGAAGCAGAGGCGGGCGGGCTAGATAGCATGCGCCCCGGACAGGGTCAACGCGCTAACATAACCGCTTTGCCTGCTGCCGGAGCCACCATGAGCCCCTCGTCTCCCGTCCCCGTACTCACCATCGACGGGCCTTCGGGATCCGGCAAGGGCACCATCAGCCGGCTGGTAGCCGAGCATCTGGGCTGGCGCCTGCTGGATTCCGGCGCGCTCTACCGGGCCGTGGGGTATGCGGCGGGCATGGAGGGCCTGGACCTGTCCGACGCGGAGGCCGTTACGCGCTGCGCCCAGCACGTGAAGATCCGCTTCCAGGCGGCGCCGGACGGCGGCGAGACCCACGTCTTGGTCAACGGTCATGACGCTACCGACGAGTTGCGTACCGAAACCGCCGGCGCGGCGGCCTCGGCGATCGCCTCGATTCCTTCGGTGAGGGCTGCGCTAGTGGACCTGCAGCTGGGCTTCCGCAAGGCCCCGGGTCTGGTGGCCGACGGCCGGGACATGGGCACTGTGATCTTCCCGGATGCGCCATTCAAGGTGTTCCTGACGGCGAGTGCCGCCGAGAGGGCGAAAAGGCGCTATAAACAGTTGAAAGAAAAGGGTCTGGGGGTTACACTCGCCAACCTTCAGCGCGAGATCGAAGCGCGCGATGCCAGGGATGCGTCCCGGGCTGTCGCGCCGCTCAAGCCGGCCGCGGATGCGGTACAGGTGGATACCACCGGCATGAGCATTGAGGACGTCGTCGCGAAAGTACTTGCCGTCGTGCAGCCTTCTTCCGGTGCCTGACGACACGAGGTGCCCCGCCGCGGTGGGGTTTTGGGTCAACGGTGCCGAAGGGGATTCTCTCCCATAGACACCCACAACCGGTGGGCCGATCCACACGTGCGCAAAACTCTGAAGCGCGCCGTGGAGCAGGCCTTTTCTCATTTCTGGAATCAACATGACTGAAAGTTTTGCCGAGCTGTTTGAACAGAGCCAACAGGCCATCTCCAAGCTGAAGCCGGGCGCCATCGTCAGCGGCATCGTTGTGGAAATCCGCAACGACGTCGTCGTGATCAACGCCGGCCTCAAGAGCGAAGGCATCGTCCCGATCGAGCAGTTCAAGGACGAGAGCGGCACGCTCGAGGTGCAGGTGGGCGACGAAGTGAAGGTCGCTCTCGACGCACTGGAAGACGGCTTCGGCGAGACCAAGCTCTCCCGCGAGAAGGCCAAGCGTTCCATGGTGTGGGACGACCTCGAGGCGGCCTTCGAGAAGGAAGAGACCATCACCGGCAAGATCTCCGGCAAGGTCAAGGGCGGTTTCACCGTCGACATCAAGGACGTCCGCGCGTTCCTGCCGGGCTCGCTGGTCGACGTGCGCCCGGTCCGCGACCCGGTGTACCTCGAGGGCAAGGACCTCGAGTTCAAGATCATCAAGCTGGACCGCAAGCGCAACAATGTGGTCGTCAGCCGCCGTGCCGTCGTCGAGACCGAGTTCTCCGAGGAGCGCGAGAAGCTGCTTGAGCGCCTGACCGAAGGCGCGGTGGTCAAGGGCACGGTCAAGAACCTTACCGACTACGGCGCGTTCGTTGATCTGGGCGGCATCGACGGCCTGCTGCACATCACCGACATGGCGTGGAAGCGCGTGC
>JBCNOA010000372.1:0-4004 GCA_039594095.1 Dyella sp. | reverse complement strand
ACCCGGCCGACACCGGCAAGGGCTACACCCTGGCACAGAAGATGGTCGGCCGCGCCTGCGGTCTGCCGGAAGGCAAGGGCGTGCGCCCGGGCACCTATTGCGAGCCGAAGATGACCTCCGTGGGTTCGCAGGACACTACCGGCCCGATGACCCGCGACGAGCTGAAGGACCTGGCCTGCCTGGGTTTCTCGGCCGACCTGGTAATGCAGTCGTTCTGCCACACCGCGGCGTATCCGAAGCCGGTGGACGTGAAGACCCACCACGAGCTGCCCGCCTTCATCTCCACCCGCGGCGGCATCAGCCTGCGCCCGGGCGACGGTGTGATCCACTCCTGGCTCAACCGCATGCTGCTGCCCGACACCGTCGGCACCGGCGGCGACAGCCACACCCGCTTCCCGATCGGCATTTCCTTCCCGGCCGGCTCCGGTCTGGTGGCCTTCGCGGCCGCGACCGGCGTGATGCCGCTGGACATGCCCGAGTCGGTGCTGGTGCGCTTCAAGGGTGAGCTGCAGCCGGGCGTGACGCTGCGCGACTTGGTCAATGCGATCCCGCTGTACGCCATCAAGCAGGGCCTGCTGACGGTCGCCAAGCAGGGCAAGAAGAACATCTTCTCCGGCCGCATCCTGGAGATCGAGGGCCTGCCGAATCTGAAGGTGGAGCAGGCATTCGAGCTCTCCGACGCCTCGGCCGAACGTTCGGCCGCCGGCTGCACCGTGCGCCTGGACAAGGCACCGATCATCGAATACCTCAACAGCAACATCACGCTGCTGAAGTACATGATCGCCCAGGGCTACCAGGACGCCCGTTCGCTGACCCGCCGCATCAAGAAGATGGAGGAGTGGCTGGCCAATCCGCAGCTGCTGGAGCCGGATGCGGATGCCGAGTACGCCGCGGTGATCGAGATCGATCTGGCCGACGTGCATGAGCCGATCGTGGCCTGCCCGAACGATCCGGACGACGTGAAGTCCCTGTCCGACGTGGCCGGTGCCAAGATCGACGAAGTGTTCATCGGTTCGTGCATGACCAACATCGGTCACTTCCGCGCGGCATCCAAGCTGCTGGAAGGTAAGCGCGACATCCCGACCCGCCTGTGGGTGGCCCCGCCGACCAAGATGGACCAGCAGCAGCTGACCGAGGAAGGTCACTACGGCGTGCTCGGCACCGCCGGTGCGCGCATGGAAATGCCGGGCTGCTCGCTGTGCATGGGCAACCAGGCGCAGGTGCGCGAAGGCGCCACGGTGATGTCGACCAGCACCCGCAATTTCCCGAACCGCCTGGGCAAGAACACCAACGTTTACCTCGGCTCGGCCGAACTGGCGGCGATCTGCTCGCGTCTGGGTCGCATCCCGACCAAGGAGGAGTACATGGCGGACATCGGCGTGATCAACGCCAATGGCGAGAAGATCTACCGCTACATGAACTTCGATCAGATCCCCGACTTCAAGGACGTTGCGGACACCGTCACCGCTTAATCGTGAAGCTCGTCTCCCTCCTGGGAGACGGTGCCGGTACTGCTGGATTCCCCTCGGTCACAGCAGATGAGGCCGGGACTCGCGGAAGAAAGTCGATGAAGCGCGGCATGCTTTAAAGCTTCGCGTCACCGCTCCGTAGGTCCCTCTCGCCCCAACCCGCTCATCGCAGGGGAGAGGAAGTCGCAGCGAAGCCCGGCCACGTGCCGGGCTTCGTCGTTTATGCTTTGCGCCGCCTCGATGCGGGGCAGGCGACAAGGCGCAGGCTGAGATGATCTCCACCCATTTATCGGCCGTCTCTCTGCGCGACCTGATCCTGGTGCAGGCCGTCCGTCGCCATGGCAGTTTCAACAGCGCCGCGCGCGCCATGCACATCAGCCCTTCCGGACTTTCGCATCAGGTGCAAAAAGTGGAGCAGGCGCTCGGTACGCCGCTGTTCGAGCGAGGCGGGCGGCGCGTCGTGCCGACGGCTGGTGGGCAGCGCCTGTTGGAGCAGATCGACGCCGTACTGCTCGCGGCCGAGCATTTGCAGCAGGCGGCACGCGCCGGCGAGACCGCGTTCGGCGGGGAATTGCGCTTGGGGGTGCTGGCGACGCTGGGACCCTATCTGCTGCCTCACCTGATCGCCCCGTTTCCCCAGCATTTCCCGGGGGCTCGCCTGAGCTTGTCGGAAGGCAAGCCGAGGGGATTGCTGCGGCGGCTGCAGGAAGGAGAGCTGGATGCGGTACTCGCTCAGCCGGCGCCGCCAGTCAGTGGTATCGCCATGCGGCCGCTGTTCTTCGAGCCCTGGGAGGTCATGCTGCGAGCCGATCATCCTCTGGCCAGCCGCCGATCCGTCACTCTCGAGCAGCTCGACGCCGGCGACGCCACGTTGATGGCGGAAAGCCGAGCGGATGACGTGCTGGGCGGGGGGCACGTGCAGGATGTGAGCTTGGAAAGCCTGGCCGCCTTGGTGGGGCTGCGCGGCGGCTACGCTCTGGTGCCGGCGCTCGCGCACGAGCGTCTGGCCTCGATGCCGGGGGTGGCGCTAGCCAGGTTCAAGGGGCAGGTGCCGGGGCGAGAAATCGCACTCTACTGGCGTGAGGCCTCGCCGTGGGAGGCCGACCTGCTCGCCTTCGCCGGCCTGCTGCGCAAGCTGGCCCGGCAGCGTCCGGGTCTCAAAGTGGTCGATGCGGCCTGAGCCGCGTCATGACATCCCGTTGTCCAGCGTCACGCCGGTCAACAGGCCGCGCGCCAGCATGCTGCACTGACGGCGATAGAGCAGCAGCTGCCACTGGCGACCGCCGATCTGCCGCCAAAGCACGGCCGAACGCACGGCAGCGAGCAGGCTGGCTCGCACCTTCTCGACCACTTTGGGTTGCTGCAATTGCTGCGGATTGCCGGTGACCATCACTCGCGGCTTGAGCGTGGACAGCGTGGAAGCATAGAGGTCGGCGAGGCGCTTGATGACCTGCGGGGAGTGCTGACCGAAGTGCTCCACCTGGCGCTGGGCCGCGACGATGCCTTTCTGCAGGTCGTCCAGAAGATGCTGCTGGCGCGAAAGGCTGCGCTCCAGGCGCATCACGGTGATGGCCATGCGAGTGACGCCCATGTCCCGGCCGGTGTCGTCCAGCTGGGCGATCAACTGGCGCAGCCCGAGGCGTACGCCGCCGACGTTGCCGTAGACGCCGACCACCGAAGGGGCATCGATACGGAACACGCTGCTCAGGCTGCTTTCGAAGGCGGTTTCGTCGCAGCGACCATCGTTGGCCAGCTGCTGGGCGAGCGTGGCTGCCTGGAACAGGCCGGCGAGGGCGAGTACGCGCTCCTCGGTCATGGCATAGGCTTCAAACACGTTGTACGGACTCGTCGGGAGCGGAGGCGGCGTTCCAGCCGCCGTAGGGAGCGTCGGTGCAGGCGATCACGGCGCCGCCCAGACAGGACTCGCCATCGTAGAAGACTACGGATTGGCCGGGTGTGACCGCGCGCTGGGGTTCGTCGAAATGCACTTCCAGACCATGCGCGTCGACGCGCACGGTGCAGGCCTGGTCGTGCTGGCGATAGCGCGTCTTCGCGGTACAGCGGAACTCCCGCGCCGGGGGCTCACCGGCGACCCAGGTCGGGGTCTCCGCGCGCAGGCGGCGCGAATGGAGCCAGAGGTTTTCTCCCCCCTGCGCGACATAGAGCACGTTGGCGTGCACGTCCTTGCCCACCACGTACCAAGCCTCGCCGCTGGCCCCGGGGCGGCCGCCGATACCTAGGCCGTTGCGCTGACCCAGCGTGTAGTACATGACGCCCTGGTGCTCGCCGACGCGTTCGCCGTCTGGCGTGCGCATCTCACCGGGGCGAGCCGGAATGTACTGACCGAGGAATTCGCGGAAGTCGCGCTCGCCGATGAAGCAGATGCCGGTGGAATCCTTCTTCGCATGCGTGGGCAACGCTGCCTCCAGCGCCATACGGCGAACCTGGGACTTCTCGATCTCGCCCACGGGGAACAGCGTGGCGGCGAGCTCGAGAAGTCCCAGGTTCCCCGTATGGCGCTGGAGGCAGCGTTGC
>JBCNOA010000371.1:0-4071 GCA_039594095.1 Dyella sp. | reverse complement strand
GCGCGCTGGCGCCGAACACGGTGCCAGCGCGCTGGAAGAAGACCCGCTGGTGCGTGCCAACACGCGCACGGTGGAATGCGTGCTGGCCTTCGACCAGCCGGCGCCCGCTTCGGCGCGCATCGGCCAGCGCGTGCTGGTGCGCTTCACCGCTGACAACCAGGCCGGCAAAACCCAGTGAGGTTTCCTTTCGCACACCGGCACGCCGGTCGCTTCCTGCTGGCACCGCTGCTCGCGTCGCTCGCGCTGAGCGGCGCCGCCTGCGCACAGGACGGGAGCGACGCGACCGGCCAGGACGTCGACATGGTGGGCGGCGGCTTCATTCACCTGCCGCGCTGGCAAGGCTCGCGCACGCACCGTGACCAGGCGGCGCCCTACGTCCAGGTGAAGCTGGAAGACCGGCTCACGCTCTCCACCGAAGACGGTGCCACGCTGGACCTGATCCACGACGAGCATCTGCACGGCGGCCTCTACGGCAACTACCAATGGGGACGCAGCCACGAGGACCTGGGCCGGATCGCCGGCAAGATCGCCTCTCTGTCGCCGCGCCTCAACGCCGGCGGCTACGTCGAGTACGACTTCAGCGAAGCGCAGAACATCGGCGCGACGGCCGCGCACGACACGCTCGGCGCGGGCGCCTACGTCAACGTCTACGCATTCACCGCGCTGCCGCCGATCGGCCGCTATGAGCACGGCCTGCAGCTGCAGTGGCAATGGATGAACGGACCGGCCATGCGGCGGTTCTTCGGCATCACGCCGGCCGAAGCCGAGCGCCTGGAGGTGCCCGCGTGGCAGCCTGGCGCCGGCGGACAGCAGATCGGGCTCGAGTACGACGGCATGCTCCCGCTGGGCCGGCATTTCGCGACCGTGTTCTCCGTGTCGTATGCGCGGCTGCTCGGAAACGCGGCGGACAGCCCGCTCGTGCGCGAGTTCGGCACGCCCGATCAGTTCACCTACTCCATCGCGCTGGTCTATCGCTTCCAGACGCCGCGCTAAATGCGGGCCGCGGTCCACGCGTGCGTGAGCGCGCCGTCGCGACCGTCCACCGGATCCGACGAAGGGAACGGCAGCGCAGCGATGCGTGCCCGCATGGCCTCGGTCGGAGCTTGGCGGCAGATATCCCAATCCTGATCGGGCGGATAGGCGCCGACCACGAGGAAGTCTTCGCTCGCCGACAGCTTGCGGTGCCCCGTGCCCGCGGGGAGTACCACGACATCGCCCACCCGCACGTCCACTTCGCGTCCGCCAGGGCCGCCGAGCACCAGACGGGCGGTGCCGCGGGCGAAGCCCAAGACTTCGTGCACGGTCGAGTGGTAATGGTGGTAGTCGTACACGCCGTTGCGCCAGCGCGGCGGCCAGCCATGCCGGCTGAACATCGCCTCGAACGACGCCGCGGGGTCATCGCTCTCCGCCTTCTCCAATACACCGCGATAAAGCAGCACGGGGAGGTGCGGATGATTGGGCACCCATTCGTGCGGCTCCAGCATGAAAGACTCGGTCTGGCGCATGCGTTCCTCCTCTAGCGTGTACTTGCCGGCAAGGCGTAAGCCATCACGTAGTCGCCGCTGCGCGTACCGAGGCCCGCATGGCCACCGGCCGCGATCACGACATACTGCCGTCCACCCACGGCATACGACATCGGGTTGGCCTGGCCGCCGGCCGGAAGCCGGGCGCTCCACACGACCTGGCCTGTGCGCTCGTCCACGGCACGCAGATAATCGTCCGCCGTCGCACCGATGAAGATCAGGCCGCCGGCCGTGACCATGCTGCCGCCGATATTGAACACGCCGGTCGGCAACGGCAGGTTTTCATGCAGGCCGAACGGCCCCGCGTCGCGCGTCGTGCCGAGCGGGTGCTGCCAGACGATGCGACGCGATACCAGGTCGATGGCTGTCAGCGTGCCCCACGGCGGCGGATTGCAGGGCACGCCCAGCGGATTGAGCCAGGGATGCACCTTGCCCACGTAAGGCGTGCCGTACTGCGGCGCGAGCTGGCCCTTCACCTCCGGTTCGTTGCCTTCGCCGTTCCACGGCTTGACCAGCCCGGCACGCTCGGCGGCCGCTCTCGGCGAAAGACTGATGCGGAACGGAATGTAGTTGGCATTGGCGATAAGCAGCTTGTGGGCCGGGTCCAGCGACGCGCCATGCCAGTCGATCACGCCATCGAAGGCGGGATACACGATGGTGTCGCGGTTCAACTGCGGCGGCGTGAACTGGCCTTCGTAAAACGCCTGCCGAAACTCGATGCGGCACATCAGCTCGTCGACCGGCGTTGCGCCCCACATCGAGGCTTCCGACAGGTCCTTCGGCGCCAGCGAAGGCAGCCCCGTGGAAAACGGCTGCGTCGGCGCACTCCAGTCGCCTGGCACCGCGCCCTGCGGCACGGGCTTCTCCTCCACCTTCGCCACGGGCACGCCGGTGACGCGATTGAGCATGAACAGTTCGCCGCGCTTGGTCGTCTGCACCAGTGCGGGAATCGTGGTTCCGCCGGGTCCTGGCAGGTCGACCAGCGATGGACCGGTGGGGACGTCGAAGTCCCAGCGATCGTGATGCACGGTCTGGAACGACCAGCGCGGCGCGCCGGTATCGATGTCCAGCGCCACGATCGAACTGGCGTACTTCTCGTCCATGGGCCGCCGCTTGCCGCCGAAGTAATCGGGGGTGGCATTGCCGAGCGGCAGATACACCAGACCGCGCTCGGGATCGGCCGTATAGACGCCCCAGGCGTTCGGCGTCCCGCGAGTCAGTTCCTCGTGCGGGCCGGGTGTCCAGTTCTGCGGATCGTGGCCGATGTCCCACGCCCACACGAGCTTGCCCGACAGCGGATCGAACGCGCGCACGGCGCCTGAAGGCTCGAAGGTGGCCTGGTTGTCGTAGATCCATCCACCCAGCACCACGCGGTCGTGCAACACCAGCGGCGGCGAGGTCACGAAATGGAATCCGGCCGGCACATGGCCCAGGTATTGCCGCAGCGATACGAAACCGTGCTCACCGAAATCGTCGCAGGGGCGGCCCGTGCGCGCGTTCAAGGCCATCAGCCGTGCGTCCAGCACCGGCGCGATGATGCGTTCGGGACAATCGGTCGCCGTGCCCTCGGGCGCCTTGTAGTACGCGACGCCCCGGCAAGCGAGATAGACGTCCGCCTTGGTGTCGGCATGCGGGTCGTAGGTCCATTTCTTGCGCCCGGTAGCGGCATCCAGCGCAAGCACCCAGCTGTGGCCGGTGCACACGTAAAGCGTGTCGCCGACCTTGATCGGGGTGTCCTCGAAATTGAACTCGTGGCCCGCGTCAGTGCCCGCCTTGCTCTCGCCCGCACGCATGGTGTCCCCCGTCCGTGTGGACCAGGCGAGCTCCAGATGGCGCACGTTGCCCGCGTTGATCTGGTCGAGCGGGGAATAGCGATCGCCGCGTGGCGTGCGGCCATAGAAACGCCACTCGTCATCGGGTACGGAGCTGTCGCGTGCCGGCGCCGTCTGCGCCAGCTCGGCACTGCCGTGCACGCCAACTGGCCGGAATGCGGCGATCACGCCGACAGCGAGCGCGAGCAGCGCCGCGACGCTCAGCGCCGCGACGCCGACCCAGGCACTGCGCGATGCGTTCTCCCCCGCCGGCAGCAGCTTGCGCCACACCCAGGGCAGCAGCAGCCAGATGCCGAGCAGCCATGGCATGACCAGCCGCGGTTCCAGCATCCAGAAGTCCAGCCCCACTTCGGCGATCGCCCAAAGCACCGTGCCGAGCAGAAGCAGTGCGTACAGCCATGGCGTCCACCGACTGCGGCGCCATGCGAGCGCGGCGACCGCGATCAGGCCCGCGCCGTAGACGAAGTAGTACCAGGAGCCGCCGAGCGCGATGAGCCAGATGCCACCGAGGGCGAGCATCGCGCCGAGCGCGGCGAACACGACCACGGTGACCAGCGCCCGGGAATGTCGTTGCTTCTCCTGCATGAGCGTGCCCGTTTGCATCGAAAACCTCGATGCACGCTAGGCAACGCCCGGAAAAGAAGGGGTGAAAGAAACGCCACCGCGGCGTGGGCACGCACGGAGCGTGCGCGCGTCGTCAGCGGTCGTCGCGCGTC
>JBCNOA010000370.1:0-4099 GCA_039594095.1 Dyella sp. | reverse complement strand
GCGGGCAACTGATAGGGGAACTGGCAGCGCAGCGCGGTATCGTCCGCGGCGTGCCACTGCACGCTCAGCACGCCGCGATCGCGGGCGCCGCGCACGAGGATACGCCCCGCCTGGCCGACCACGCCCACGCTCTTGCCTTGCTCGTCCAGCACCTCGGCCCCGAACGGCACGCTGCGGCCGTCGGCCTGCTTCACGCGCACGATCATCGAGCGGCCGCTCTCGGTCTTGTAGTGAAGCATCACCACTGCACCCGCGTGCGGAGCTACCTGGGCGCTGGTGGTCTCCAGTTGCACCGACAGCGGCAGACCCTTCGGGTCGATCTGCACGGTATTGAGGTTGTAGGGCGTCAGGTACGGCACCAGTGCGTAGCCGGCTCCATTGATGCGCACGCCGGCGGCATTGACTACGCGCGCACCCTTCGCGTCCGGCGCGGACACGATCGCCACCGTGTCACCCATTGGCTGGCCGAACGTCACGCCGCCGGGATGCACCACCAAGGAGCCGGCGACGGTGAGCGAGCCCTGCGAGTAGCCGTTGCCTTTGCCATAGCTGGCGTTGAACTGCGCGAACGGACTGCGGTAGCCGCCGTACACTGTGCCGGCGCTGCCGGATGCAGCGCCATTGCCGCCGTTGTCGTGGGTTGCGGTGGCGCCGTAGCTGTACTCGTTGTCCACGCCCGCCGTGCCGCTGAGCGTGCCCTGGATCAGCGAATGCCCATCGCTGTCATGGCTGGCATTGGCGCCGAAGGTCGGCGCGTGGACACCGTCGCCCAGCGGCAGCGAGATGCTGGCGAAGACCTGGCTGCTGAAGCGGCCGGTGACGTCGCGTACGCGGGTGGCGGACAGGTTGTAGCTCAGGCGGCGGAAGACATTGTTGTAGCCGACCTGGAACTGCACGTCGGTGCCGCGGCGGTTCCAGTAGTCCACCGCAGATCCGGTGACGTACAGCGTGCCTCCACGCTGGCCCAGGCGCTGATTGACATTGATATCGAAGCGGCTGCGCTGGCGGTCGAGCTGGCTGGTGAAGGTGCTGAAGTTGTTCGATGCACCCTGCAGCGCCTGGCGCTGCGCGGGCGTGAGGAGGTTGTTCGTGGTGACGCCGTCCACCGTGGTGAGCGTCGTCGGATCCACATAGCGATAGCCGCGTGCGAGGTCGCGCGTCTGCAGCGCGTCGCGCAGACCCAGGTAGCCGCTCGTCGAATAGCGGTAGGTGGCCACGCTGAAAGACGTGTTGCTCTCAGGGATGATCTTGCTGTAGCTCAGCCGCACGCTTTGGCCGTCCTGGCTCGATTGGCCGGGAATCTCGGTGCGCGCGGCGGTGACGTCCAGCGCCAGCGCGCCATAGCGGGTATTGAACGCGCCTCCGACCTGCACGGCGCCATAGCCGGAGGTACCCACGATGCCGGCATAACCGGTAAGCAGGTTGTTGAAGCCGTGCTGCATCGTGGCCTGCGCGATCGCCGGGTGCGAGTGGATCGCGGTGTCGTGCAGTTCGCCGGCTATCACCGAGAACCGTGTGACGTTCGGGCGCAGCAGCTGCGGAACCGAGGCATACGGCACGGTGAAACTGCGCACGCGGCCGTCGGCTTCGGTGACGGTGACGGCGAGGTCGCCGCCATAGCCGGTCGAATACAGGTCCGAAATGACGAAGGGGCCCGGCGCCACCGTGGTTTCGTACAGCACGATGCCGTTCTGGCGGACCGTCACCTTCGCGTTGGATTCGGCCACGCCGCGCACGGTCGGCGCATAACCGCGCAGCGAATCGGGCAGCATGCGGTCGTCGGTGGCGACCTGGACGCCGCGAATGCTGATGCTGTCGAACAGTTCGCCGCCGGTGTACGAGTCGCCGATCGTCAGCTGCGCGCGCAGCGAGGGCAGATCATGACGCAGGTAGGTATCGATGTTCTGCCAGTGGCGGCGCGAGGGCGCGCCGGCCACGCCGGACTGCATCATCAGCGTCGAATCGTGGCGCAGTTGCCAGCCGGCCAGATTCAAGCCCGCGTTGAGGCCCAGGAAGGAAGAGGTCTGGCTGATGCCGCCGGTGCGGGTACGGTAGCTGTTGAAGCTGTAGTTGAGCAGCGCGGCGTCCACGCCGCGGTCCCAGTTCTCCGGGCTCACATAGCCGCGCGCACGCGTACCCAGCCACGCTTGCGGCACGCTCACGTCCAGTCGCAGGTTGGCCTGGTCGAAGGTCATCGTGGCCGAGTCGATCAGGCTGCCGATGTCGACGCAGCCCTGCGTGTCGGCCAGCTTCGCCTGCTGCTCGGGCGAAAGCTTCTGCAGCGGCAGGCTCAGCCGGTCGAACAGCTCGCGCGACAGGCAGGGGATGGCGTTGGCGTTCGGCGAGGGAGCGGAGAAGCGCACGTCGCTGCGTGTCACCCACGCGCCGTTGAGAAAAATGTCGGTCCGGTACGTCCCCGGCACGATTACCGCGCCGCGTTCGAAACGGCTGATGTCGCCGGTATTGCGGCCCGCGCCGGACAAGAGGTTGCGGTCGAAGCTCGCGTCGACCGGCGCGGCATCGGCGGGGGAGGCGGAAGCGCCGGCGGCGGCGGGCGCTGCCGCCAGCGCATCGACGCTCCATACGTTCAGCACGCTGGCGATCGCCACGCACAGCAGCGCGCGCCGGGCCGGATGGCCGAGGGCGCGGGCGTAGCCGTCCCTGGCGCGCGCGAAGTTCACGGCGCGACGGTGCCCATGTAGCTGTCGGCGGCGCCGAAATCGTTGATCGCCGTGTACTTCACCGTGTTGCCGGCCGCCGGGCGCGGCGCGCCGGCCGGCAGCGGCAGGCGCAGATCGGACAGCGGCGCGGCCATGCCCAGTTCGGCGCTTACGGCCTTGCCGCCGACATTCACCGAGACCTCGGAAATCGTGACGTGGAACGGCGTCGGGTTGTGCGCGACCAGGGCCTTGCCGTCGGCATCGACCTTCCAGGTGAGCTGGGAAGGCGCCTTCAGCGGATCGCCCTGCAGACCGGCCGGGCGATAGAACAGTTTCAGTCGCGAGCGCAGCGCGAGCTGCAGCAGGTTCTGGCCCTCGGCTTGCGGTCCGGTGGGCTTGGGCGGCACTTCGAGCACGTTGAGCCAGAACAGCGACTCGCGGTCGGCCGGCAATTGCTCGTGGGTGTAGACGATGCGCAGGCTCTGCTCTTTCTTCGCCTCCATGCGGAACAGCGGAGGCGTGATCAGGAACGGCACATCGACGGATTCGGGGGTGGAGTGGACATCGCCGCGATCGATCCACGACTCGACCAGCACGGGGTGGTCGTTGTCGTTGGTCAGGCGCACGGTGACTTCGCCGTCCTTCGCGGGGAACACGACACGGGTGCCGCCGATCAGCACATTGGCGTGCACGGCCGGAGCGCCGAGACACAGGGCCAGCAGGCCCGCGCCCAGGGCGCAGACGAACTTCCTCATGGGATTCCCTCGCAGCGAAAAACGGTTCCGCCGTGTGGCGGCGGAGTTTGCGCCGGACCCGCGAAGGGTTCCGGCGCCGACTTGCCTCTTACTTCTTGCGTCGGCCCGCGTTGCCGCGGGCCGTGCGGGTCTTACTGGTACAGCATCGTGAACTGCACGCTCGTGCTCACGGTGCCGGCGCCGGCGGCGGCGGTCGCGAAGTACTGGGCGTAATAGTTCAGCGAGCCGGCGCCGCTGGTCAGCGTGGCCTGCTGCGAGGACTGCGTGGAGGCCGTGCCGGCCAGATTGATCGCGCTGAAGTCGCTGTTGAGCAGCTGCACTTCGACGCCGGTGGCGGTGCCGGAGGCGTTCTTCAGGTTGCCGTCGGCCATGATGGTCGGGCCCGGCTCGAAGAAGGTCTGGGCCTTGGTCAGCGAACCGCAGTTGGTCAGGTTCAGCGCGAAGGCGGTGCGGCCGGCGGTGACGCCGGCGGCGCTCAGCGAGGTGGTCGACACGGTCGGCAGGGTCACGTTGACGGTGGCCGGGCTGGCGCCGCCGTTGATCTTGCAGGTGGAGGCGTTGATGGTGCCGGTGATGTTGATGGTGCCGTCGGCGGCGGAGGCCTGATTCGGCGCCAGGGCGGCGAAGCCGAGGGCGGCGATCAGGGCAGTGGCGATGACGTTCTTCATGTGTGCCTGGGTCCTT
>JBCNOA010000037.1:0-22741 GCA_039594095.1 Dyella sp. | reverse complement strand
GCCCCTGCTGGACGCAGAACAGCCTGACGTCATCGTCAACGCCGCCGCCTACACGGCGGTGGACCGTGCCGAGCAGGAGGAGGCAGTCGCCACTCGCGTCAACGGTGAAGCCGTGGCCGTGCTTGCACACTGGGCGAAGGCGCACGGGGCGCTGCTGGTGAACTATTCGACCGACTACGTGTTTGCGGGCGACGCTCACAGCCCCTACCGCGAAGATGCGGCGACGGGACCGGCCGGTGCGTATGGCCGCAGCAAGCGGGCCGGGGAAGAAGCGCTCCTTGCCAGTGGCGTATCCCATTTCAATTTCCGCACGGCCTGGGTGTACGCGCCGATTGGCCACAATTTCCTGCGCACCATGCTGCGTCTCGGGAGCGAGCGTGACGAGTTGCGCGTCGTGGCTGATCAGGTGGGCAGCCCCACCGACACCCAGTTGATCGTGGAAGGCACGTTATCCGCTGTTGATCGCTGGCTGGCCGCCGATGTGGAAGCCCGCAGGTCACTGGAAGGGACGTACCATTTGACCGCCAGCGGTCAAACCAGCTGGCACGGTTTTGCTTCCGCCATCATGGAGCAGGCGTCCCGACGTGGGCTGCTACAGAAGGTCCCGATGGTACATGCCATCCGCAGCAGCGAGTTCCCTACGCCGGCCAAGCGACCGGCTTATTCGGTGCTCGACAACTCACGATTCGCACGAACGTTCGATTGCCCTCTCCCCGACTGGAGGGTTGGCTTGCATCGGACACTGGACGCGCTCGCCCAAGCAAGGGGCTGACCCGGGATGATTATTCCTCTCATCCTGAGCGGCGGTAGCGGCACTCGGCTATGGCCGATTTCGCGGAAAAACCTGCCCAAGCAGTTCCTTTCGCTCGCCGGCAGCGAGACCTTGTTCCAGCAAACCGTCCAACGGGCGTTGCGGCTGCAGGATGTGGCAGCGCCGATCGTCGTGGCGAGCGACGGCCACCGTTTCCTCGCGGCGGAACAACTCAAGGAACTAAATATCCAGGACGCCGACATTCTGCTGGAGCCTGTGGCCCGCAACACCGCGCCCGCCATTGCCGTCGGCGCGCTGCGGGCCATGGCACGAAATGTCGATGCAATCATCCTGGTGCTGCCCGCCGATCACCTGATCGGGGATGACCAGGCATTCCGCGATGCCGTCGCCAAGGCGCGGCCTCTCGCAGAGAAGGGCTGGCTCGTGACCTTCGGCATCCGCCCGGATCGTCCGGAAACCGGCTTTGGCTACATCCGACGGGGCGAGCCGCTGGAAGGCGAAACGTTCAAGATCGAACAATTCGTCGAAAAGCCCCAGTTGGACGTTGCCGAACGCTACCTCGCCAGCGGAGAGTACGACTGGAACTCGGGAATGTTCATGTTCCGCGCTTCTCAATATCTGGAGGAGCTCGGCACGCATGCACCCGACATGCTTCAGGCAGCGCGAAAAGCCTTTGACAAAGCGAACATCGACCTCGACTTCGTTCGCCTTGATGCCCCATCTTTCGCCACCGCGCCTAGCGATTCAATCGACTATGCCGTCATGGAGAAAACGGCCCGCGCGGCCGTAGTGCCCGTGGCTTGCGGTTGGTCCGACATCGGCTCTTGGGATGCTCTATGGCTTGCCGCCGACAAGGACGCCAATGGCAACCATCTCGAAGGGGATGTGATTGCGCTGGATACGACCGGCAGCCTCGTGCGCTCGCATGAGCGCCATCTCGTCGCCACGGTAGGCCTGAAGGATGTCGTAGTCGTCACGACGCCAGATGCCACGCTGGTCGTACGGCGCGACGCCTCGCAGAACGTGAAGAAGATCGTTGACCAGCTAAAGAGCGCGGGGCGTACTGAGCACGATCTCCATCGGGTAGTGCACCGTCCCTGGGGCACTTACGATTCACTCGAAAGCGGGGACCGTTTCCAGGTCAAGCGCATCGTTGTAAAACCCGGTGCCGCGCTGAGCCTGCAGATGCACCACCACCGCGCCGAGCACTGGATCGTGGTCAAGGGTGTCGCCGAAGTCACCTGCGACGACAAGGTGTTCCTGCTAGCAGAAAACCAGAGTACCTATCTTCCTCTGGGTAGCAAGCACCGACTAAGGAACCCAGGCAAGGTACCTGTCGAACTTATCGAAGTGCAATCAGGCAGCTATCTCGGCGAGGACGACATCATCCGGTTCGATGATGTCTACGGGAGAACGTAAAACTCAGTTTAGTTATAGAAAAGGGCCCATTCGGGCCCTTTTCTACATGGACGACAAGTGTCGCCACGGCTACTCAACCGTCACTGACTTCGCCAGATTGCGCGGCTGATCTACGTCCGTGCCGCGCAACACTGCTACGTGATATGCCAGCAGTTGCAAGGGAACGGTAAAAACCGCCGGCGCAATGAAGTCACCACCGCCATCGATACGCAGGATAGCGCCGCGCGACGCGTTGCCATCCATGCTGGCAGCACCGTCCGCGAACACCAGTAACTCACCACCCCGCGCGCGCACTTCCTGCAGGTTGGATTTGAGCTTGTCGAGTAGCGGGCCGTTGGGCGCTACCGCGATCACTGGCATATCCTCATCCACCAGCGCGAGCGGGCCGTGCTTCAATTCGCCGGCCGCGTACGCCTCGGCGTGTATATAGGAAATCTCTTTCAGCTTAAGCGCACCCTCCATCGCCACCGGATACTGCGCACCACGCCCGAGGAACAATGCGTGCTGTCGATTGATCAGATGCTCTGACAAATCGACGATCTGCGGCTCCAGCTCGAGCGCCTTCTCGATCATTTTGGGAAGGCTCTGGAGCTGTGCCGTGAGATCGGCGTACCGTGCATTATCCAGGCCACGATGGCGCGCCAGCTGCAGCGTCAGCAGACCAAGCGCCGCCAGCTGCGTCGTGAATGCCTTGGTCGACGCCACACCGATCTCCGGCCCGGCGCGCGTCATCAGCTTGAGATCCGCTTCGCGCACAACCGAGGATTCCGGCACGTTGCAGATCGCCAGCGTGCCGAGATAGCCGCGACGGCGCGATTCGCGCATCGCAGCCAGCGTGTCTGCGGTTTCGCCCGACTGAGAGATCGCCACGAACATCGTGCCATCCGGTACTACCGCCTCGCGATAGCGGTATTCGCTGGCAACCTCCACACTTACCGGCAAGCGTGCGTATTCTTCGATCCAGTACTTCGCCACAAGGCCCGCGTGGTAACTGGTACCGCAAGCAATGATGTGCAGGCCCTTGGCCTTGGCCAGCAGCTCGTCGCCGCCGACGCCGAAGATGTTGGGCAGTACACCGTGCGGGCCGATTCGAGCCTCGAGCGTGTCGGCCACGGCACGCGGCTGCTCGAAGATTTCCTTCTGCATGTAGTGGCGATATTCACCGCGCTCGACGGCATCGGAAGACAGTTCGCTCTCGTGAACCGGCCGCTCGACCACCTTGCCATCCTGACCGAAGATGCGCACTCGGTCGCGAGTGATTTCTACGACATCGTGTTCTTCGAGATAGATGATCTTATTGGTGACCTGGATCAATGCCTGGGCATCCGATCCGAGGAAGTTCTCGCCGATACCGACACCCACGAGCAAAGGAGCACCGCGGCGCGCGCCGATGACACGCCCTGGCTCCTTGTCGCTGATCACAGCGATGGCATAGGCGCCCTCGAGTTCGTGCACTACGGACGACACCGCATCCAGCAGAGACTTGCCCGATGCCATGCGCTCGCTGATGAGCGCCGCCATCACTTCCGTATCCGTTTCTGAAGTGAAGACGTGTCCACGCGACGCAAGCTCTTCGCGCAGCGTCGCATAGTTTTCGATGATGCCGTTGTGCACGATGGCAACGTGGCCAGCCACATGGGGATGAGCGTTTACCTTATTGGGCACGCCGTGCGTAGCCCAACGCGTGTGCGCGATACCCGTGCCGCCCGGAAACGGATCGGCGAGATAAAGCGATTCCATCTCCCGCACCTTGCCCTTCTCGCGCACGCGTCGAATGGCGCCTTCCTGCAGCACGGCCAGGCCGGCGGAATCGTAACCGCGATATTCCAACGCCTTTAGTCCAGCGATCAGTAAAGGCGCGACGTCGCGCTGGGCGGTGGCGGCAACGATTCCACACATGGGCAGAGTCCTCTTGGGATGGATGGGGACCGGAAGCGGACTTCCGCAGGCCGGGACTTTGTCGGCCACCCATTTCAGCAAACTTTCGTGACGCTACGAACGGCGAGCGCACGGTTTCGTGCGCTCTGTCGTCCGGCTGTTCATCCGCCAGCCGGATTGTTCACGCCGAGCATCCGCCAACCTTGCGTTGGCGACTAGTGCACCTTACGGCGTAGATAGTTCAGCAGGTCAATGCGGGTGATCAGGCCCATGAACTGTTCGCCATCCATCACGATCGCAACATGGCCGCGCTCGAATACCGGCAGCAGCGACGTGATGGGCTCGTGCATGTCCAGTATCTGCAGGTTGCTGATCATGGCCGTGGAGACCGAGTCCCGGAAACGGCTTTCGTCGGCATGCACGTGCATCAGCACATCCGACTCATCGAGGATGCCGACCAGCTTGCTGCCGTCCATCACCGGCAACTGCGAGACGTCGTACAGCTTCATGCGCGTGTACGCCGTCATCAACAGCTCGCCGGGGCCGACCACGACCGTATCGCGCTGGGCGAAAGGGCGCAGCAGCAAGTCACGCAGGTCGCCGTGCCGTTCGCGCTCGATGAAGCCGTTGTCGAGCATCCAATAGTCGTTGTACATCTTCGACAAGTACTTGTTGCCCGTATCGCACACCAGGGTCACCACGCGTTTGGGCGCGCTCTGCTCTCGGCAGTACTTCAGCGCGGCAGCCAGCAGTGTGCCGGTCGACGATCCGCCGAGCACCCCTTCTTTGGCGAGGAGTTCGCGCGCGGCCAGGAAGCTCTCCTTGTCGCTGATTGCATAGGCCTTCTTCACCCGGCTGAAATCGCTGATGGTCGGCAGGAAGTCTTCGCCGATGCCTTCCACCATCCAGCTGCCCGATTTGGTGGAGAGCACGCCCTCGTTGATGTACTGCGCAAGGATGGAGCCGACCGGATCGGCCAAGACGATTTCCGTATTCGGGGAATGCTCGGCGAAGTAGCGCGACAGGCCCGTCATGGTGCCGGAGGAACCGCAACCGACGACGACGGCATCGACACGGCCATCCATCTGCTCGAGGATTTCCGGACCGGTCGTGGCGATATGTGCAGCGGGGTTGTCGGGGTTGCCGAACTGGTTGATGAAATAGGCCCCGGGCGTCTCGCGCGCGATGCGCTCGGCCATGTCCTGGTAGTACTCGGGATGGCCCTTGGCGACGTCCGAGCGGGTGAGCACGACTTCAGCACCCATCGCCTTGAGGTTGAAGATTTTCTCGCGGCTCATCTTGTCCGGCACGACCAGGATCAGCCGATAACCCTTCTGCTGGGCCACCAGGGCCAGACCCAGGCCGGTGTTGCCCGCCGTGCCCTCAACCAGCGTCGCACCCGGCCTGATCTTTCCGGCGCGCTCGGCGCCCTCGATCATCGAAAGGCCGATGCGGTCCTTGATGGAGCCCCCAGGGTTGGCGCTCTCCAGCTTGAGAAAGAGCTCACATGAGCCGGTATCCAGGCGCTGCGCGCGCACCATCGGGGTGCGGCCGATCAGTTCGAGGACACTCTGGTGGACCGTCATGGAAGCTCCTGTTGGCGTGGGAGCGTCCAAGCCGCACGCTCCGGGAGAGCGATCATAACCGAGCGGAAACCGCACTCCGGAAAACAGCCTCCCCTTCATGAAACGGCCCCGGTAGCCGGTCCCTCGTCGGGTGGCTCCAGGGCCGCATGTGCGAAACCGCGCTAGCTAGTTGACGATATGGCGCTTGCGCTCATCCCACATTCGCTGCAACCGCTCCTTGGCGTGGAGCTTTTCCTTCTTCATGCCCGACAGGGTCATGTCGTCGATGGGAAGAACGCCGATCTCGGCGTCGTGCACCTTGCTGTCGAGTTCCTGGTGATGCTGGTACAGCCGACGGAACTCCGCGTCGGCTTTCATCAAGGCTTCGACATCGTCACGCTGCTGGTTTTCGAACATGATCCGACCTCCTCGCGAGAAACCGCGGGCGCGGGATCGGTGCGCCCGCTAACGGTGGGAAAGCATGCGCATGCCAACGACCCGCGCCGGCTCGCCGGTACGCAGGTGATCATGTGAAGGATGGATATGCGCATGATTCAGGTCAGTGACCCATGGTGCATGAGCGCCCCATGGGTATCCGACCCTACTCCCGCCCGCTGGGCTGCGCAAGCTTCCGCGGAGGGGCCCGATACGGTGAATAAAAGCCGCCTAGGCAGCGATAAATCCGTTCGTGAAACGAATAAAGAAAAGCCCGGCGGGATGAAGCCTCGCCGGGCCTGGTGGACAGGTGCCGCCGGGCTTACTTGCCCTTCTTGGGTGGCGGGCTGCTGTCGGAGGAGTCGCCATGCATCTGCGAGCGCATCGCCTTGGCGGCCTGGGTCGCCAGCTCGGCCTGGCGCTTGGCGGCGTTCGCGACCTTGGCCTGCGCTGCCGCCAGCTTGCGGGCCTGCTCGGCCTGAGCCTGGGCCTGTTGGGCCTGGGCCTGGGCGGCGGCACCTTCCTCCTGCAGCCGTGCGGCCTCTTCCTGGGCCATCTGGTACTGCAGGCGCTGGCGCTCCAGCTCCCGGCGGGCGGCCTCGGCCTCGCGGCGGCTACCGTCGAGCTGAATCTGGTCGTGCTCGCGGTCCAGCTGGTTGATCTTCAGCTGGGCATCCTGCAACTGGGCGGTGGCCTTTGCCAGATCCACCCTGCGCTCGGCGACGTAGAGCGCATGGGCCCGATCGCGCGAACGCGCCTGGGCCAGGCGGGCGATGGCGTCGCGAGCCCGGGCCTGCTCGCTTTGCGCGTAGCCGCTCAGCGAGGGATCTCTTGCCAATTGGTCCAGGCTGTTGGTCAGGCGGGACACGTCCATGTCGTCCTTGGCCGCGTGAGCGGCGCCTGTCGCGGCTAAAGCTAGGACCAACGCTGACAGAGCGGTGCGCATGGATTTCATGGATGGCCTCCCTGGTCGTTGGTCTGGGGCAGGGTCTGGAAGCCTTCACCTTGGGGAACGGGCTGGAGCACGGAAGAAGACGGCGCCGGCATGTCCTGGGTCTGCTCCTGCGCCGGCAGACCCTGTTGAAGGTTCTGCTGCTGGCTCTGCAGCTGCTGCTGTTGTTGCCGGGCAGCCTCTTCCTGGGCGTTCAGATCCTGCTCGATCTGCTCGCGCAGGTCGCGATTGGCCTGGGTCTTGCGCTGGATCTGGGCGCGAGCTGCGCCCAGACGAGCCTTGGCGCGCGCCAGCTCGGCGTCGGCCTGGGCTTCCTCCGCCAAGGTCGCCGCATCCTCGTACTTGCGGTTGGCCATGGCAGCCTGAGCCTGCTGGAACTTGTTCTGGGCGAAGTCCAGGTCGACCGGGGCGTAATCGGCCGCGCCGGCGTCACGGGCAGACTGCAACTGCATCTGCGCCTGGGTCATGGCGCCGTCCGGCGGGGGCACGCTGGCGCAACCGCCCAGAGTACCCAGCGCAAGAGCCAGCGCCAGCATGGAAAACACCGTGCGGAGGCCCTTCAGGCGGCCTTCCTGCGCGGAAAAGATGTGCACCATCACTCATTCCTCTAAGAGTGTCGCAGCGTATTGTGGGCGGGCATAATCGTTGTTTGCAACGCACAAGCGTCATTTCAGGGGACACGAGTGGATATTGGTTACTTCCTCAAGCTCATGGTGGACAAGGGCGCGTCGGACATGTTCCTGACGACCGGCGCCCCCGTGAACATCAAGGTGGAGGGCAAGCTGTACCCGCTGGGCAACACCGGCCTGCCCGGCGGCATGGTGAAGAAGATCGCCTATTCGCTGATGGACGAGGGCCAGGTACCCCAGTTCGAGCGCGATCTCGAGCTCAACATGGCGCTGGCGGTCAAAGAGGCCGGCCGTTTCCGTATCAATGTCTTCAAGCAGCGCGGCGAAGTGGGCATGGTGATCCGCGCGATCAAGAGCGAAATTCCCAGCATCGACCAGCTGCAGCTGCCGGGCATTTTCCGCGAGCTCATCATGGAGCCGCGCGGCCTCATCCTGGTGGTCGGCGCCACCGGCTCCGGCAAGTCGACCACCCTGGCGGCGATGCTGGACCACCGCAACCAGAACTCGTCGGGCCACATCCTCACCATCGAGGATCCGATCGAGTACCTGCATCGCCACAAGAAATCGATCGTCAACCAGCGCGAAGTGGGCCTTGACACGCACAGCTATCACGAAGCGCTGAAGAACGCGATGCGCGAGGCGCCGGACGTGATCATGATCGGCGAGATCCGCGACACGGACACCATGGAGGCGGCCATCGCCTTCTCCGAAACGGGCCACCTCTGCCTGGCCACGCTGCATTCCAACAACGCGGACCAGACGCTGGAGCGCATCCTCAATTTCTTCCCGGAATCGGCGCACAAGAACGTGCTGATGAACCTCGCGCTGAACCTGCGCGCGGTGATCAGCCAGCGCCTGGTGATCGGCAAGGACGGCCGCCGCCTGCCGGCGACCGAGGTGTTGCTGAACACCCCCTTCATCCGGGACATGATCCGCCGCGGCCAGATTCACGAGGTGAAGGAAGCGATGGATCGCAGCCTGCAGGAAGGCATGCAGACCTTCGATCAGTCGCTGTACCGGCTTTACAAGGAAGGCCGTATCGAGCTCGAAGAGGCCCTGGCCAAAGCCGATTCGCGTGACGGTCTCGCGCTCAAGATCCGTCTTTCCGAAGGCGGCGGCTCCGACAATGCCGAGCTGGTCGGCAACGACCCCTACGGGCTCGGCTTCTGAGAACGCTCAGGCGGCGGGGCGCACACCGCCCCGCGCGCCCCTGACCCATCCGATGCTCAACACCCATCGTGTACCCGCTTCGATCCGGGTCACGCTGTGCGTTTCCACATCGGGACGAAAAAGCTTGATGCGCCGACCGGCATGAATCGGGCGTTCGCAGACGAACTCCCCGCCCCGCCGCGCACGGCGAAGAATGATGTTGAGCCGGTAGTGCCTGCCCCGCTCGACCTTGTCGACATGCGGAGGCACCGCCGAACCGGTGGGGAAACGCAACAAATAGCAATCGCATGGCCACGGCCAGTACAGGCCGGCCAGAAGCAGCTTGTCGTACCCCGTCCCCTGCCGGCCGCGTTGCCAACGCCATAGTCGGCTCCAGATGCCAGCCATCGTTTCAACCCGGCGGCGGCGCGTCCGCCTGCGCCTCCGGCGCCGCCCGGCGGAAGGCCTCCAGCTCGTGGCAGGCCTCGACGACACGCCGAATGGTCGGAAATTCGTCCATCGGGACCTTCCAGCGCAGTGCGTTGTAATGCTGAGGAACCAGGCAGGCGTCGGCGATCGTGGGCTGACCGCCATGACAGAACCGTCCGGTCGACACATGGCCGGCCAGCATGGCCTCCAGCGCCCGGAACCCTTCGCCTATCCAATGCCTCGACCATTCGCCCCGAACCGCGTCGTCAGCCTGGAAGGCCTGGCCCAGATACTGCAGCACCCGCAGATTGCCCAGCGGATGCACGTCGCACGCGAGCAGCTGCGCCATTGCCCGGACGCGAGCTCGGCCGCCGGCATCCGCGGGCAACAGCGCCGGCGAAGGATGGGTTTCTTCCAGGTATTCCATGATGGCCATGGATTGCGTGAAGACCTGTCCGCGGTCGACCAGGCATGGCACCAGCTCCTGCGGATTGAGTGCCCGGTAATCGGGCCGATGCTGCTCGCCACCGTCGCGCACCAGGTGCACGGGCCGGCTTTCGTAAGCCAGGCCCTTGAGGTTCAGCGCGATGCGTACGCGATAGGCGGCACTGGAACGCCAGTAGCCGTACAACGCCAGTTCCTGGCTCATGGGATTCCGTCGGTTCGTATCGAGGCGCTTAGGATACTCGCGGCGCGGTTTGCATCGCCGGGAAGTGGGCGGGACAATACGGAGTTCGCGCTCCCAAGGGAGCGCCCGAAGCACCCACTACTTTCCAACCAGGAGTTGCGCCGTGTCCTTTCTCCGCATGAGCGATCTTGATCTGCGCGGCAAGCGCGTGCTGATCCGCGAAGACCTGAACGTGCCGATCGAGGACGGCCGGATCACCTCCACCCAGCGCCTGGATGCCTCGCTGCCGACCATCAAGGCCGCACGCGATGCCGGCGCGCGCGTCATGGTGATATCGCACCTGGGCCGCCCGAAGGAAGGCCAGTTCGATGCCGAGTCTTCGCTGGCGCCGGTGGCCAAATGGCTGGGCGACAAGCTGGGCGTGCCGGTGCGCCTGGTAGCCGATTATCTCGGTGGCGTGGATGTGGCCGAAGGCGAGGTGGTGGTGCTCGAGAACTGCCGCATGAACGTCGGCGAAGGCAAGGACGACGAGGGTCTCTCGAAGAAGTACGCCGCGCTTTGCGATGTGTTCGTGATGGACGCCTTCGGCACCGCCCACCGCGCGCAAGCGTCCACGCACGGTGTGATCAAGTATGCCCCGGTCGCCGTCGCCGGCCCGCTGCTCTCGGCCGAGCTCGACGCGCTAGGCAAGGCGCTGGAACACCCGGCGCACCCGCTGCTGGCCATCGTGGCCGGCTCGAAGGTTTCCACCAAGCTCACCTTGCTGGAGAACCTCATCGGCAAGGTCGACCAGTTGATCGTCGGCGGCGGCATTGCCAACACCTTCATCGCCGCGGCCGGCTATGGCGTGGGCAATTCGCTGTACGAACCCGACCTGCTCGACGCCGCCAAGAAGGTCATTGCCGATGCCAAGCGCCGCGGCGCCGAAGTGCCCATGCCGGTGGACGTCGTCGTGGCGCCGGAGTTCTCCGCACACGCGCCGGCCACGGTGAAGCCGGTGGACCAGGTCAAGGATGGCGAGATGATCCTCGACATCGGTCCGGCCACAGCCAAGATGTATGCGGACTTGATCGCCAAGGCCGGCACGGTCGTATGGAACGGACCGGTGGGCGTGTTCGAGTTCGACGCTTTCGGCAAGGGCACCGAAACTCTGGCGCGCGCGATCGCCGCGTCTCCTGCGTTCTCCATCGCGGGCGGTGGCGACACGCTCGCCGCAGTGGACAAGTACGGCATCGAGAAAGACGTGTCTTATATCTCGACCGGCGGCGGTGCCTTCCTGGAGTTCCTGGAAGGCAAGGAGCTGCCAGCCGTTGCCGCCCTCAAGGCTCGCGCGGCGAAGTGAGCCGCGCACGCATGCTGTGCCTGTTCGATCTCGACGGCACCCTGATCGATTCGGAACTGGGCATCGTCGCCTGCGTGCGACATGCCTTCGAGCAGCTCGGCGAACCGGCACCGGCGGAACTGCGCCACTGGATCGGCCCGCCGCTGAGGCACAGCTTCGCACCGCTGCTCGGGCACGACCCGGTACGAGTCGAGGCGGCGGTAGAGCACTATCATCAACGCTTCCACACCATCGGCTGGCGCGAACATACGGTGTACCCCGGCATCGAAGCGATGATCCAACGGTTGCACGAGGCCGGCCACGAGCTGGCCATCGTGACCAGCAAGCCGCAGCGGCATGCCACGCCTATCGTCGAGTCGTTCCCGTTCGCCAGCGCTTTCAGCAGGCTGTACGGCCCCGATCCGAGCAGCCCGCACAGCGAAAAGGCCTCGATGATCGCCGCGGCGTTGTCGGATTTCGGTGCGGACCCGGCGCAGACGGTCATGATCGGCGACCGTCACTTTGACATCGACGGTGCCGTCGCCAATCGCGTGCGCGGCATCGGCGTGTTGTGGGGCTTCGGCAGTCGCGAGGAACTGGAACAAGCCGGCGCCCATGCGCTGGCGGACGATCCGACCCAGCTCGGCGACATGCTGGCAGCCTGATCACCAGGTACCGCTCATGAAAAACGCCGCGTGACGCGGCGTTTTTCATGGAGTGCCCTGGAAGACGATACCTCCCAGAGCACGGTTGCTTCAGCGCACTACGCGCTTCACCGCATCCACCACGTGCGAGACGGTGAAACCGAAGTGCTCGAACAACTTGTTCGCCGGGGCAGAGGCGCCGAAGGTGGTCATGCCGACCACTTCACCGTCCAGGCCCACGTACTTGCGCCAGAAATCGGCGGTCGCCGCCTCGACGGCCACGCGCGCACGACACCAGCCGGGCAACACGCCTTCGCGATATTCCAGAGGCTGATCGTCGAACAGTTCGGTACACGGCATCGACACCACGCGCACGGGGATATCCTGCTGCGCCAGCGTACGGGCAGCCTCCATCGCCAGCTCCACTTCCGAACCGGTCGCGATCAGGATGGCCTTGAACTTGGTGTCCTGCGGGTCGGACAGCACATAGCCACCGCGTGCGATCTGCGCCACCTGCTGCTCGCTGCGCAGCTGGTGCTTGAGGTTCTGACGCGAGAACACCAGGCACGCCGGGGCGCCCTTGCGCTCGATCGCGACCTTCCACGACATCGCCGATTCCACGGCATCGCACGGACGCCACACCTGGTTGTTCGGGATGTAACGCAGGCTGGCCAGGTGTTCCACCGGCTGATGGGTCGGGCCATCTTCTCCGAGGCCGATCGAATCGTGCGTGTACACGTGGATGGCATGCGCCGGAATGAGCGCGCTCATGCGCACCGCATTGCGTGCGTAATCGGAGAACACCAGGAAGGTGGCGTCGTACGGAATGAAGCCGCCATGCAGAGCGACGCCGTTCGCGATCGCGCTCATGCCGAACTCGCGCACGCCGTAGTAGACATAGTTGCCTTTGCCGTCTGCGCTGTTGCCATTGCCGGCGTCGAGGCTGCCCTTCCACTTGGTGAGGTTGGAGCCTGCCAGGTCCGCGGAGCCGCCGATCAGTTCCGGCAGCAAGGGACCAAACGCGTCCAGCGCCATCTGCGAGGCCTTGCGGGTAGCCACTTCCGGGCCTTCGGCCTGCAGCTTGGCGATATAGGCGTTCGACTTCTCGGCCCAGTCGGAGGGCAGCTTGCCTGCGATGCGGCGCGTGAACTCGGCGGCCAGTTCCGGATGTGCAGCCGCGTAAGCGTCGAGCGCGGCGTTCCAGGTCTTCTCCCGCTCGGCACCGGCAGCCTTGTGGTCCCAACCGGCATAGATTTCGGCCGGGATCTCGAACGGCGCGTAATGCCAACCCAGCTGTTCGCGCGCGGCGGCAATTTCGTCCTTGCCCAGCGGCGCGCCGTGGCTCTCTTCCTTGCCCTGCTTGTGCGGGGCACCAAAGCCGATGATGGTCTTGGCACAGATCAGCGTCGGCTTGTCGGATTGAGCGACGGCCTGCTCGATGGCGCGCTTGATATCGTCCGCGTTGTGGCCGTCGATGTGGCGGATCACATTCCAGCCATAGGATTCGAAGCGCTTGGGCGTGTCATCGGTGAACCAGCCGTGCACCTCGCCGTCGATGGAGATGCCGTTGTCGTCGTAGATCGCGACCAGCTTGCCCAGGCCCCAGGTACCGGCGAGAGAGGCGACTTCGTGGGAGATGCCTTCCATCAGGCAACCGTCGCCGAGGAACACGAAGGTGCGATGGTCGACGATCTCGTGCCCCGGACGGTTGAAGTGGGCTGCCAGCACCTTCTCGGCCAGCGCGAAGCCGACGGCATTGGCCAGGCCCTGGCCCAGCGGACCGGTCGTGGTTTCGACGCCGGGGGTTTCGCTGGCTTCCGGATGACCGGCGGTCTTGGAATGCAGCTGGCGGAAGCGCTTGAGCTCATCCATCGGCAGGTCGTAGCCGGTCAGGTGCAGCAGCGCGTACTGCAGCATCGAGCCGTGGCCGTTGGAGAGCACGAACCGGTCGCGGTTGAACCACTTGGGGTTCGTCGGGTTGTGGCGCAGGAAATCGTTCCACAACACCTCGGCAATGTCGGCCATGCCCATGGGCATGCCGGGGTGGCCGGACTTGGCCGCCTCGACGGCGTCCATGGCAAGGGCGCGGACGGCGTTGGCGAGTTCGCGACGGGTGGTCATCGGGGGGTCTCCGGGGGCGGGCGGCGGCGAAAAGCGTGCATTGTCGCCGATCCGCTCGAAGCTGTCGCCCGCGCCCAACGCCTTAACTCGGCCTTAATTTTTGCGGTCGCAATACGGAAACCCTTCAGGCCTGGATCGCTCTAATCCCGGACATGGCTGGCAAGGCCATGAGCGATCGCACACGCCCTCCCCTCCCTATCGGGCTGGCGGTCGTCCCCATAAGGAGAAGAGGAGTATTCCCATGAAGAAGTACCTACTTGCCCTCACCTTCACCGGCGCCACTGTGATCGGCGCTCCCGTCCTCGCTCAGGACACTTCGGCCGCCCAGGCAGGCGGCAATTACCTGCCCAGCCAACCGGTGGGCAGCGGCAACTGGTTCATCGGCGCCAACGTCGGTCGCACCAACGGCAGCGATACCGGCGGCTTCGGCAGCGGCAATGGCAGCGGCTTCAACTTTCTGAAGGGCGAAAAGGGCCGCCGCACCGGCTACGGCGTGCTTGGCGGCTATCGCTGGAAGGTCGGCCAGGACCTCGGCCTGGGCCTCGAAGCCGGCTATACCGACCTGGGCAATTACCGGGTCAAGAACGTCTTCAACTCGCAGGACGTCAACCAGCGCAGCACTACCAACGCTCTGCGCGGCTGGCTGGTCGGCGTGAACGGCCGCATCAACCTGATGCCGCAGTGGTACATCAGCGCTCATGGCGGCTACTTCCACGCGAACGACAACAATAACAACTACAACAACAGCCTCGGACAGGATCTCGGCCTGACCAGCGGCGGCCGTTCGGGTCGCGGCAGCTGGTACGCCGGCGTCGGCACGGGTTGGGATATCAACGAGAACGTCAGCTTGGGCGTGAATTACGACTACTTCCACGCCAATGCCGGCAAGATCAAAAACACGACCACCGGCGAGGTCAGCCAGGGCCTGAAGCGCTCCACCGGCATCGTATCGCTGAGCGGCGAATACCGCTTCTGATATCTGGATCGAAAGCCGGGTTGAAAAACGGGCGCCGATGCGCCCGTTTTTCTTGTCCGATCACAGGTGAAAAGAGCCGACCGCTGCCATAAATCTTAACTCGGGCTTAATACTGTACTAATCGGTATTGAATCTTCTTAGCCCACTCCCATCTAAGCCTTGTGAAGCCGATACCCCTCGGCCACGCGGTGCCCGGCCCTTCCCCCAACGGCTGCCACCGATCGTCCATAACAGGAGACTCTCCATGAAGAAGACGCTGCTTGCCCTCGCTTTCGCCACCGCCGGCCTGATGGCCGTTCCGGCCTTTGCTCAGAACGCGCCGTCCGACAACGGTGGCTGGTTCATCAACGGCAATGTGGGCCGCACTTCGATCAACAAGGGCCCGTATGATGACCACGACACGGGCTATGCCCTGAATGGCGGCTACCGCTGGTCGCTGGCTCCGAACTTCGCTCTGGGCGCCGAGGTTGGTTACAACGACCTGGGCAACATCCACCCGAAGAACATCTTCAACAGCAACCCGGTGGTGGATAAGGGCAAGACCCAGCTGCACGGCTGGACCGCGGGCGTCAACGGCCGCTTCAACATCGACCAGAACTGGTATGTCGGCGCACGTGCCGGCGTGTACAGCTGGAAGGGCCATGGCCTGAGCAATGACGTCAATCCGGTCCGCAAGAGCCTTGACGACACCAGCTGGTATGCGGGTGCCGGCTTCGGCTACAACTTCAGCAACAACGTCAGCGTCGGCCTGAACTACGACTACTTCGACGCGAAGAAGAACAAGGTGGACCTGAGCACGGACATGGTGTCCGTCAGCGCGGAATACCGCTTCTAAGACGAAAGACGTCCTGTACCACGCGCATCGCGTGGCATATGGGACGACCGCAGACCTGAGAGGGCGCCGCAAGGCGCCCTCTTCGTCTACACGAGCTCATGAAAAAGGCGCCATGGAGGCGCCTTTTTCCTTACTGCCGAAGAAGAACGATCAACCGTTCCACTGGCCCAGAGCGGCCAGGCCATTTTCCTTCGCGCGCTCTGCGACGGTCTTCTGTGCGCCGGCGTAGTTGGCCTTCATGTCCTTGGACCACAGCTTCAGCGCGGCCTGCTGCATGGCGCGACCATAGGAGAACGACAGCGGCCACGGATGCGGGCCCATGCGGTTCATCGCATTGAGGTGCGCGGTCGACTGCTCGTCGGTCTGGCCGCCGGAGAGGAAGACGATGCCCGGCAAGGTCGCCGGCACGGTGGTCTTCAGCACGCGCACGGTCGCCTCGGCCACTTCCTCGACACTGGCCTGCTCTTCCGCGTCCTTGCCCGGGATCACCATGCTGACTTTGAGGATGGTGCCTTCCAGCAGCACGTTCTGCTCGTACAGCGCATTGAACAGGCTGCGCAGCACGGCTTCGTGCACTTCGTAGCTGACTTCAATGCTGTGATCGCCATCCATGATCACTTCCGGCTCGACCATCGGCACCAGGCCGGCTTCCTGGCACAGCGCGGCATAACGAGCCAGCGCGTGGCAGTTGGCTTCGATGGCGGTGGAGCTGGGGTTGTCTTCGCTGATGTTGATCACCGCGCGCCACTTGGCGAACTGCGCGCCGAGCTTGGCGTATTCCTGAAGGCGCTCGCGCAGCCCGTCCAAGCCTTCGGTGACGACATCGCCAGGAAAACCGGCCAGCGCGACCGGGCCCTTGTCCACCTTGATGCCCGGGATGATGCCGTTCTTCTTCATCACCTCGGTGAAGGGCACGCCGTCCTTGGTGGACTGGCGGATGGTTTCGTCATAGAGGATCGCGCCGGAGATGTGCTCGTTCAGGCCCGGCGCGGTGAGCAGCAGCTCGCGGTAGGCGCGACGGTTCTCTTCGGTGTTCTCGATGCCGACGGCCTCGAAACGCTTCTTGATGGTGTTGGTCGACTCGTCGATGGCGATGATGCCCTTACCGGGCGCGACCATCGCCAGGGCGATGCTTTCAAGATCTTCGATGCTCATGACGACTCCGTGGAACGCGGTACGGCCGTTGGCCGCGTTGAGATGGAGACCGTCCCGTCGCCGGGCGGCCAAGCCTAAAGGCCGCGATTATAGCCGGATCGACACGAAGGATCGCCCCGCCTCCGGAGGAGGCAGGTGCGGGCATCCCGCGAAGAGCGCGGAACGCAGGGTCAGGCCTGGTCGTAGCCGGGCAGGCGGCAGGCGTCGGTGATCTTCTTCGCCTCGGCCTTGTCCTCCGGCAGGTTGAAGCCCACCACGTAATAAGTGGAAACGGGCTCTTTCTTGGCGCTGTTATTGAGCGCCGGGCCGTATTCGAATCGCTTGACCATGCTCAACGCCGCCGAACTCAGATCGCTCTGCGGAACGACCTTGACCACGGTCGGATTCATGGCCTTGCCCATTTCACCCACCAAGCCGATGTCGTACGCCACCGCCACGCAGACCGGCTTGTTGAGGTTCTGCCCACTGTTGGGCACATCCGCATCCACCTTGGTGTTGAGCAGAATCCAGTACGAGGAAAGATGCTCGGGACCGACCTTGCGCGCCTGCGACTGGGCGAACGCCGGCACGGCACCGGCCACCGCCAGCGCTGCGATGGCGGCCAGCGACAGCGAACGAAGCTTGGTCTTCATGGAGCCGACTCCTGGGACATGGGGATGTGGAACGCAGTGTATCCCCGGGCGCCGGCTACCGGCGCACCCGGGACAGCGTCCTTAGCGTCAAAGATCGCGCAGGCTCTCCACCATGCCCTCGGCGCCTACCGAAAGCAGCTTCAGCGTGTTGGTGCCGCCGCCACGGCCGATATGGTCGCCGTGGGTCATCACCACGCGGTCGCCCTCGGCCAGCTTGCCCTGGGCAAACAGCAACCGCACCGCCTCGCGCGCCGAGGCCGCGGTGGTCTGCGAACTGGCGTGCGTGAATTCGACTGGCTGCACATCGCGCAGCATCAGCATGCGGCGGCGCGCATCCGCGAATGGCGACAGCGCGTAGATCGGCACCGCGCTACGGTAACGCGACAGCCACTGCGCGGTCGCGCCGGACTCGGTCAGCGCCACCAGCGCGCGCACGCCGAGCTGGCTGGCCAGCAACATGGCGGCCAGGGCGATGGCCTGATCGGTGCGATCGAGGCGGTGGCCCGCCGTCGCGAGGTCTTCCTTGGGCTCGAACTGGCGCTCCGCGCCCAGGCAGATGCGGCGCAGCGCCGCCACGGCCTTGTCCGGATGCGCGCCCGCGGCCGACTCCTCCGACAGCATCACGGCGTCGGTGCCATCGATGACCGCGTTGGCGACGTCCAGCACTTCCGCGCGGGTGGGAATCGGCGAACGCACCATCGACTGCAGCATCTGCGTCGCCGTGATCACGGCGCGATTGCGCTGCACCGATTCGCGAATGATCTTCTTCTGCAGCCCGGGCAGCTCGGCATCGCCGATTTCCACGCCCAGGTCGCCGCGCGCCACCATGACCACGTCGGATGCGTCGATGATCTCGCCCAGCAGCGGAATCGCGTCCGCGCGTTCGATCTTGGCCACCAGCGAGGCCTTGCCGCCGGCTTCTTCGAGCAAGCGCCTGGCCTGCTCCATGTCCGCCGCGGAACGCACGAAGGACACGGCAAGGAAATCCGCGCCGATTTCGGCGGCCAGCTTGATGTCGGCCTTGTCCTTATCCGAGAGTGCCGACACGGAAAGACCGCCGCCCTGGCGGTTCAGGCCCTTGCGGTCGGAGAGGCGCCCGGCCACCAGCACGCGGCAGCGCACTTCGGCGCCGACCACTTCTTCCACCGTCAACGCCACCAGGCCGTCATCCAACAACAACACGTCGCCAGCGCTCACGTCCCTGGGCAAGTCGTAGTAGCTCACGCCTACCCGGGTCGCATCGCCCAGCGGCGCCCCTGGCCGGCAATCCAGCACGAAGCTGTCGCCCAGGCGCAACTCCACCGGCCCGTTGGCGAATTTCTCGATACGGATCTTCGGGCCCTGCAGGTCCGCCAGGACACCCACTTCGCGCCCCAGCTTCTCGGCAGCCACGCGGACTGCATTGGCGCGCGCCCGATGGTCGTCGGGTTGCCCGTGCGAGAGGTTGAGGCGGACGACGTCCACGCCCTCGGCGATGATTTTCTCGAGCATGCCCGGCGCATCGGTGGCGGGGCCGAGGGTGGCGACGATCTTTGTGCGACGCAGCGAAGTTTCGTTATTCATCATTCGAGGCTAGCAGAACCTTCCGGTTCCGCCAGAGGGTGCATCGATGCTTTTTCGAACCCCTTGATCCCTGCTCTCGCGCCGCATGCAGTACCGGTCTACCACTGCATGAACTGGTATGGCTTATCGACGACGATCTCTGAACCGGCGACCATCACTGGTATGCAACATGGACGTCCAGACGGCCGTCAAGCAGCAGGCCCGCCATACCGCCACGCATGCACGAGCCGCCGGCTTTTCCCGTGCCGTCCCGGCGGCCCCTCGTCGCCTCGAAATGACTAGGATCGATCCAGAGATTTCATTCCGCGATGCAGCAAAAACACTCGACTGTCACTGTACCAAGGCACGATTGAGCACCTCGGCGAGACGCTCGCCGGCGACCCGCAGCCGTCCCTCGGCGACCGGCAGCTCGGCGGTTACGTAGGCATCGTCGATCTTGTGGCCATCCGGATAGATATCGCGGGTCGCGGCGCACGATTGCTCCGCCCACTGGGCATAGGGGTTCTCCAGCGGCGCGATCGGCGGAGGCAGCGTGGCCGGCGAACGAGCATCCAGCTCGCCCGCATATGCGCGCCAGTCGTTGCCATGAGTACCGAGCAGACCGGAATCCCACACGCTGTGCAGATTGGTGCCCTTGCCCTGGAACTGCACCTGGAACAGGTTGCCGCCCTTGTCGTCGCGGTAGCCGGCATGCAGCGGCTGGTGCACGTCGCCCACGAAGTGCACGACGAACTTCAGCGCCTCCAGGCGCGCCGCATCGGGCTGGCTGCGATCGGCCAGCACGCTGACGTACTTGGCGAGGCCGCCGACGACGCATTGGTCGCCCGGGCAGTCGCGGGGCGGCACGTATGTGCAGTCGTCGGAGCGAAAGTTGATGTAGTGCAACTTGGCCGTGGCCTTGGACAACTCCTCGCGCGAAGGATCGTCGCGCAGCTCGTCTGCCCAGCTGGCGATATCGGCCAGCGACTTGGTGTTTTCCGCCGCCAGCAGGCGCTCGACCTCGGCTTCGGCGGCGGGACTCAAGCGCCGCTGCGCCAGCTCGGCCACGATGGCATGGCCTTGCCGCCCCCAGGCGTGGACGGAAGGAGCGACGGCGAGCACGGCCAGGAAGCCGACGAGAAGACGGTGATGGGAATGCATGGAAGGTCCGGCAAAGGAAGAAAAAGAAAATAGGCCATGCCGAACGCCGACGTCCGCCATGGCGCAAGCGACAGGAAGTTTCAGCCGGCAGCCGCCTTGTGCAGCAGCGTGCCGGCAGCGTCACGCACGCTCACGTCCACCGCGATGCCCTGCCGCACGCTCTGGGTGACGGTGCAGAAATCCTCGAACTGGGATAGCGCCCGGTCGACGTGGGCCAGATCGGCTTCGGCCTCGCCGAGATCGATATCCACCGCGATGCGCGCCACCCGCCAGCGACCCTGTTCATTGCGGGCCAGCGTAGCGTGCGCCTTGGCGGCCAGCCGCTCGGGCTCGTTCTTGTACTTGCGCAACGCGAACAGCAGGCTCGCCGACAGGCAGTTGGCCACCGCTGTCGCCAGCATGCGCGAAGGATTGGGGCCCGTGCCCTTGCCCAGCGGCGGATTTTCGTCCGTCAGCAGATCGGGCACGGCGGTCTCGTCGAAGCGCACGCGGAATTCATAGCCGGACACCTGCTCCAGGCTGATCTCGATGGTCTGCTGCTCGTCGCTCATGGTGGCCCCTGCGGTACGGACTGGCGGTGAAGCCGGCGAGCCTACCCCACATGGACACCGAATGAACCGTGCCGGATGAGATGCCACCCCTATTCCGGCTACCATAAGCGCTCTTTGGCGGCCGTCCGGCCGCCGCTGCCCGTCATCACTTCCGGAGGACGCTGTCTCATGGCCATCAAGGTCGCCATCAACGGTTACGGTCGCATCGGCCGCAATGTTCTGCGCGCGCTGTACGAGTCGGGTCGCAACAACGAGTTCCAGATCGTTGCGATCAACGACCTCGGCGACGCCGAGACCAACGCCCACCTGACCCAGTACGACACGGCCCACGGCAAGTTCCCGGGCACGGTATCGGTGGAAGGCGGCGACCTGATCGTCAACGGCGACCGCATCAAGGTGTGCGCAGAGCGCGACCCGTCCAAGCTGCCGTGGGGCGACCTGGGCGTGGACGTGGTGCTGGAATGCACCGGCCTGTTCACCTCCAAGGCCAAGGCCGGCGCGCACATCACGGCGGGCGCGAAGAAGGTAATCATTTCCGCTCCGGGCGAAAAGGACGTGGACGGCACCTTCGTGTTCGGCGTGAACGAGGACAAGCTCACCGCCGCGCACCAGGTCATCTCCAACGCGTCCTGCACCACCAACTGCCTGGCGCCGCTGGCCAAGGTGCTGCACGAGAAGATCGGCATCGTGCACGGCCTGATGACCACCATCCATGCCTACACCAACGACCAGGTGCTGACGGACGTCTATCACAAGGATCTGCGCCGCGCCCGTTCGGCCACCATGAGCCAGATTCCGACCAAGACCGGCGCCGCCGCCGCCGTGGGCCTCGTGCTGCCGGAACTCAACGGCAAGCTGGACGGCTTCGCCATGCGCGTGCCGACCATCAACGTGTCGGTGGTCGACCTGACTTTCGTCGCCAAGCGCGAGACCAGCAACGCCGAGATCGACGCCATCATCAACGAGGCGGCCAACGGCAAGCTCAAGGGCATCCTGGCCGTGAATACCAAGCCGCTGGTCTCGGTGGACTTCAACCACAACCCGGCTTCCTCCACCTACGACGCGACCCAGACGCGCGTGATGGAAGGCACCCTCGTGAAGGTACTCAGCTGGTACGACAACGAGTGGGGTTTCTCCAACCGCATGCTCGACATGACCAAGGCGCTGATGGCCGCCAAGTAAGCGGCAGTCGTCCGTAAGGCAAGAAGGCCGGGCATTGCCCGGCCTTCTTTATTGCGTCGTCTTGCCGCACGGCCCGTCGGCGTGGCCGCCGCCTATCATGCATCCTCATGGAACGCCGCCCCGACACCCTCGACGCAGCCCATCTGGCGACCTTGGTCGACCGCTTCTACGAGAAGGTACGCGCCGACCCGATGCTTGGACCGGTATTCAACGCCGCCGTACACGATTGGGACGAACACAGGCGCACGCTGGTCTCGTTCTGGTCCTCGGTGGCGCTAGGCACGCAGAGCTACCGCGGCTCGCCGATGTCGGCGCATCGCCCGCACCCCATTCGCGGCGAGCATTTCGACCACTGGCTCGAGCTGTGGCGGGAAACCGCGCGCGAAGTGCTGGAAGAAGACGCCGCCGGACGGATGATCGACTATGCCGAACGCATCGGCCGTAGCCTGCGCATGGGGTTGGGGCTGCCAGGGCGCCCGGGCGCGCGTTCGCTGGGCATTCCGATCGTGGGGCGATGAGAGCCGGCGTTCCGAAAAAAGATCGTTAGCTGGAAACGCCGCGCTTTGCGGAGCCCTCAAGCCAACCCTCTCCCCGGTGGGGAGAGGGAATGGGAGATCTCAGGCCAGCACCTTGAGTGCCGCGTCGTAATTCGGCTCGTCAGCGATCTCGCCGACCATCTCGGCGTGCAGCACCTTGTCATCCTGATCCAGCACGACCACCGCACGAGCCGCCAGGCCGGCCAGCGGGCCGGAGGCGATCGCCACG
>JBCNOA010000369.1:0-4112 GCA_039594095.1 Dyella sp. | reverse complement strand
AAGACCGGCGGTCGCTCGGCGGACTGCAGCAGCGCCGAAGCCGGGCTCGGCCAGGTCGGCCGGATAGACGCGGATGCGCTGGAGTTCCTCGCGCGCGAGCGCGATGTCGTAGCGGCGCATCGTGTCGGCGAAGCGCGCTTGCGCGTGTTCCTGATCTTTCGCGCGGATGGGGCAATGCAGAACGGCATCGCTGGTGGCGAGCAGATCCTGAGCCAGATGGGCGCCGACGAAGCCGGTCACGCCGGTGAGCAGGAGGTGCTTGGGAGCGGTGATCTGCGTGGTCTGCCAGGCGCGGTCCAACGGCAGATCGTCGGGCAGGTGGATGTCGTCCTGCAGGGCGCGGATGGGTTCGGCGTCGACCTCGGCGGCGGTGGCTCCCATGCGTCGCTGGAGTTCCGCGTACAGGCGGTTGACGGTCGGATGTTCGTAGATGTCGCGGATATAGGCCTTGATGCCCGTGGCGTCCGAGATATCCATGATCAGCTGCGCGGCGAGCAGGGAGTGGCCGCCGATATCGAAGAAGCTGTCGTCCAGGTCGAAGGCGTCGTGTCCGAGCACGCCGCTGAAGATGCGCACCAGCGTCGCCTTGCCATGGCGCCGGACCTCGGCCTGTTCCGGCGCGGCGGCGCGGCCCGCATAGCTTTGCAACAGCGCCTGCTTGTCGGTCTTGCCGTTGGGCGTCAGCGGCAGGCGCTCGACCCGCTGATAGCTGGCCGGAAGCATGTAGTCGGGCAGCGCGCGTTTCAGTTGCTCTTTCGCGCGTGCCGTCAGGATGTCCCCATCGAGTCCGCTGGAAGGGTCGGGCACCAGGAAGGCGACGATCTCCTTCCTCGAAGGATCTTCGGGCGATGTCGCCGCGACGGCTGCCTTTCTCACACCCGCGACGCGCTCCAGCTGGCTTTCGATCTCGGCCAGTTCGACCCGGTTGCCGCGTATCTTGATCTGCTCGTCCAGGCGCCCGAGGAATTGCAACGTTCCATCCGGCAGGTAGCGGGCCAGATCGCCCGTGCGATAGAAGCGCCGGCCGGCATGCGTGACGAACTTTTCCCGGGTCAATGCATCGTCGTCCAGATAGCCACGGGCCAGGCCGGGGCCCGCGATGCACAGCTCCCCGGATTCGCCCGGCGGCACCTCGTCCAGCGACGGATCGAGAATGCGGATGTCCGCGCCGGCCACCGGCTTGCCGATGGATGAAGCCAGGCCGCGGGTGGCGCTGGGAACGCGATGCGCGGTGGCGAAGATCGTGGCCTCGGTAGGGCCGTAGTAATCGATCAGCGCGTAACGGATATGGTCCGTGTCGACGGGATGGAGTTTCTCTCCCGCGGTGAACAGGTATTGCAGGGGCGTCGACGCCGTGGACGTCTTTACGACGTCCGCGACCATGACCGTCGGCACGAAGGCATGGGTGATGCCGTGGCGCGCGTAGTACTCGACCAGGGCGCTGGCGTCGATGCGGGTGAAGTCGTCCAGGAGATGAAGCTGGGCGCCGGCGCTCAGGGCTGACCAGATTTCCCATTGCGACACGTCGAAGCCGATCTTCGCCATCTGGGTCAGCCGGCTTTCCGCGCTCACCGAGAACTCGCGGTTGTGCCAGGCGACGAGCTGGTCCAGCGAGCCGTGCTCGACGATCACGCCCTTGGGAACGCCGGTGGTTCCGGAGGTGAAGATGACGTACGCCGCCTGCGCCGGGTCCGGCGGCACCGTCGTCGCCGGCGCGGGCTCGGCGATCAGGTTGGCCACGACGGCGCAGTCGTACCCGGCAAACGGCAGTGCGGCGTTCGCCGAAAGCACCAGCCGCGAACCCGTTCGCGCGACGATGTAGTCCTGCCGCTGAGCGGGGTAAGTCTGGTCGATGGGCACATAAGCGGCGCCCGTCTTGACGATCCCGAGCAAGCCGGCCACCAGCTCCGGCGACCGGTCCGCCACCAGGGGCACCAGGTCGCCGGGGCCGATGCCCTTGGCGGTCAGCCAGGACGCGACCGCGTCGCTATGCCTATCGAGTTCCGCGTAGGTCCACGCTCGCTGACCTCCGACGACGGCGATCGCTTCGGCGCGGTCATGCGCTTGTCGAAGGAAGCGATCCAAGACGGTGACGCGTGCCGAAGCATCCATGACGTTCTCCAAGAAGAAGGGGGCGAGGTGTCGATTGCACCCGCGCAGCGCATCGCCCGTTTCGGGCGATGCGGATCATGCGTGTATAGCGGCCTGCCATGGGCGCTCAGGCTTTCACGCCCGTCACCAGGCTGTAGTGCCCGAAGCTGGGCACCACCTTCACGTCGCGGAAGCCGGCGTTGTCGAGCACCTTCGCCAACTCCGCGGGCGCGTACTGCTCGCCTTCCGTCCAGCCCATCATCATCAGGCTGAATCCCGCCGCGGCCAGCGGGCCGCTCTTGTCGTCCCGGTAGAGCACTTCGTGCAGGACGATCCTTCCTCCCGGGGGCAGGGCGTCGAAGCTCTTCGTCGCCAGGAAGGCGCATTTCTCCGGTGTCCAGTCATGAAAGATGTTGGAGTAGAAATGCAGATCCGCCGGGGGAAACGGGTCTTTCCACATATCGCCGGCATGGAGCGTGAGGCGATCCAGCGGTGCGTCTCCGAGGAAGCTCTTGGCCATGTCGCACACCGCGGCCAGGTCGAACAGCACGCCGTGCAGCTGCGGATAGGTCGCCAGCGCGCCCTTCAGGTGCACGCCGGAGCCGCCGCCGACATCGAGCATGACGCGATGTCCCGCGAGGTCGAGACGGGTGGGCCACACCGGCGCGTGGCTCGCGCTGACGCTCTGCATGGCGCGGGTGAAACGCATGCCGAGTTCCTGCTGCTCCTCGTGCGTGCGGAAGATGTCCGCTTCGCCGTAAGCCTTGGGCGAGTTGCGCCGCAGCGCCTCCTCGATGCCCTTCACCGAATAGGTCTCGGCGTTGTCGTACATCAGGTCCCAGAAATCGCCGAAATAGGTGGGGCTGCCTTCGAGCAGCAGGTCTTCGCCGAGCGTGGTGAGGCGGTAGAGCTGTCCATCGCGTTGGGCGAAGCCGAGCGCGACCGCCGCGTTGACCAGCGCCTCGGTCGGACGCCTTTCCAGGCCGATCGCGTGACCCAGATCGGCGAGCGTGCACGGGCCGGCGCCCAGCCGGCGGAACAGGCCGAGCCGTCGAGCCACCAGCATGGCCGGATAGATGAACAGACCGAAGGTGACGTCATAGGGAATGACGTCGTCGTGACGGGGCAGGGCGCGGCTCATACGGTGACCTCCGCGCGTGCGGCATCGCCGGCCGGGAAGCCCGGCCAGGCAGAGTCCGAGGGCCGGGCCGAGCGGTCGATCCATGCCGCGGCTTCGTGCGTCCAGGCTGTGAAGCCGAGCCTGGCAGGCGCGGAAAGGCGTTCGTCGCGTAGCCGATCGAGCAGTGGCAACCCGGCGTACGAGCGCTTCTTGCGCAGGATGTGAGCGAGTACCGTTTTCACGAGAAGCTCCTTCTGAACGTCCAGAGTGAGGCGTGCGCAGGCGCACGAATGCCCCGGCGCACGGTTCCGTGCAGCTTCGATGAATCGGATGGATGCGCAGTCGCATGACGCATGCCTTGGCGGCATGCCTGGATTCGCGCGGAGAAATGCGTCGGATACGGCTTGCGCCGGACTCCCGATCACACGATGTCGCTAGTAACGCATACCTGCCGCGTCCCCTCTGTGCCCGGGACTGTAGACATGGGCGAAGTGAAAGAGGTGTGTATCAACGATCGCTGGCCGAGAGCGGTAGCGCCGCTGCATGCGAAGCGTGAGCGATGTCACGGAAGGTGCCGAGGTGTGTTCAGGGTGTGCCGGCATCGAGTCGGCACCATCCCGGCAGGGGCTCGGGCGTACGCGCCTCCGGAGGCTCCGCTTTCGGCATCGTGTCACGGGAAGCCAGCCACGCCGATACCGCCTGCACGTCGGTCGCCTGCATGCGATTGGCGACCACCGCCATGCAATCGGGCTCGCGTGCACCGCGCAACTGCGCGCGCCATGCATCGAGCTGCGATTGAAGGTATTCGGCGGAGAGCCCGTTGAGGCTTGGAATGAGCGGTTGTACGCCGCCGAGCTTGGCGCCATGGCAGCTCACGCAGGACGGCACGCCGCGCGTGGCG
>JBCNOA010000368.1:0-4133 GCA_039594095.1 Dyella sp. | reverse complement strand
GTCGGGGAAGGCATGCAGCAGCAGATCGCCCACTGCATGGCTGTCCGGCGCGCCGCTGGCCGCGGTGCGCACGTCCAGCCGCCGGCGCCAGCCCTTGCTGGCCTGTTCGATCGCGGCGAGTGCGCCGGTGTCCGCGCCGCCTCGCGCTCCGGCGGTGCGGCGGTCGCGCCACGCATGCAATGCGTCGACGCGGACGCGGAAATCGTCGCTGCGCGCTTGCTCGCCGCGCAATGGAGAACGTGCCTCCATCAACGCCAGCAGATCGGCAACCAGCGCGTGCAGCTCTGCCGGAGCGCGCAGCGCTGCCGCGCCCAGACGAGGCGCCGCGCCGAGTTCCAGGACGCGCCGCCCCAATGCCGTGATGCGTCCGCCGGCATCCAGTGCGCCCAGCGAAGCGAGCAGCTCGCGCGCCTGCGCCAGCGCGCCGGCCGGCGGCGGGTCCAGCCATGGCAGGCTGCCGCTCTGCGCCGTGACACCCCAGGCTGCCAGCTCGAGCGCGAGGCCCGATAGTTCGGCCTGCGCGATCTCCGCGGTACGCGATGGCTCCAGTCGCCGGCTCTGCGGCCACAGGCGATAGGCCGTGCCTTCGGCGACGCGGCCTGCGCGGCCCGCGCGCTGGTCGGCGGAGGCCAGCGAGATCGGCACGGTTTCCAGCCGCGTAAAGCCCGAGTTGGGATCGAAGCGCGGTTCGCGGGCCAAGCCACTGTCCACCACCGCGCGAATACCCGGCAAGGTCACACTGGACTCGGCCACGTTGGTCGCCAGCACGATGCGCCGCATGCCGGGCTCGGCCGGACTCAACGCTGCCTGCTGCTCCGCCATCGAAAGCTCGCCATGCAGCGCGACGACCTCGACATCGTCGCGCTCCAGCGACTGGACCAGCACTGCCTCGGCGCGCGCGATCTCGCGCCGGCCCGGCAGAAAGGCCAGCACGTCGCCGGCGTTCTCTTCCAGCGCCAGTCGCGCGATGCGGACGAGGTGATGCTCCGGGCTTTCCTGGGCACGGGCCGGTGGATAGTCGATACGTACGGGAAAGCTGCGGCCCGGGCTGCTCAGCCGCGGCGCGTCCAGCCACTGCGCGATGCGCTCGCCGTCGAGCGTGGCGGACATCACTACCAGGCGCAGCTCGGGGCGTAGCGTGGCTTGCACGTCCAAGGCCAGCGCCGCGCCGAGGTCACCGGCCAGATGGCGCTCATGAAATTCGTCGAAGAGGATCGCGCCGATGCCGACCAGTTCTGGATCGTCCTGGATGAGGCGGGTGAGGATGCCTTCGGTCACCACCTCGATGCGCGTCGCGGCGCTCACCTTGGATTCGAACCGGATCCGGTAACCGACCGTGCGGCCGACCTCTTCGCCCAGCTGTTTCGCCATGAACTGCGCCGCCGCGCGCGCCGCGATGCGCCTCGGCTCCAGCATCAACACCTTACCCTCGCCGAGCCAAGACTCGCCCAGCAGTGCGAGCGGCACCTGGGTGGTCTTGCCGGCGCCCGGCGGCGCTTCCAGCACGAGGCGCGGATGCACCGCGAGCGATGCGCGGATCTCGGGAAGCAGCGGGGTGATCGGGAAGGCGGGTGCGGCGGAAGTCATCGCTGCGATGATACCGGCCCGCCGCCGCGACCATGCGCCCCTGCCTTGGCGAAGGCAGGGGCGCGGCGGCTCATTTGGCCGGGGAAGCCTGCGCCTTCGATGCGGGTACGGCAGCCTGCGGCTGGCGCAGCGGCGCCAGCGACTCGAACTTCTGCTGGTACTCGTCGGTGATCTGCTTGGCTTCTTCGCTGCTGCCGATCACGCGGGGGGTAATCAGCACGATCAGCTCGGTGCGCGTGCGGTTGCGGTTGGTGGTACCGAACAGGCGGCCAAGCACCGGCACCCGGTTGAGACCGGGAATGCCGCTGTCCGTGTTGCCGTCCTGCTGCTGGATCAAGCCGCCCAGCAACACCGTCTGCCCGCTCTGCACCGCCACCTGCGTGCCCATCGAGCGCTGCGAGATGGTGGGGTTGGCGTTGTTGCTCTGATAGGTCGGCGAGCTGACCTGCTGCTGGATGTTGAGATACACCAGGCCACCGGGATTCACGCGCGGCTGCACGTTGAGGATCACGCCCGTGTTGAGGTAATTCACCTGGTTGTAGACCGCCGTGCCCACGCCGGGATTCACGCTGGTCTGGTTGACCGGCACCTGGTCGCCCACCTGGATCTGCGCGAGCTGGTTGTTCAGCACCACCAGCGACGGCGCCGAGAGCGTCTTGGTGTTGCCGTTGGTCTCCAGAGCGCGCACGGCGACCTGCATGTCGCTGTTCATGAAGGAATAGAAGAACGGCTCGCCGTTGAACTTGTTGCCGCCGCCGCCCAGACCGATCGAGCGATGGCGGAAGGTGTCCACCGGGGTGTACGTGGTGTTGCCGTTGCTGTCGGTCGTCTGGGTCAGGTTGCGCAGACCCTCCAGATACCACTGCACGCCGAACTGGAACTGGCCGGTGAGCTTCACCTCCAGAATGCGCGTCTCGATCTGCACCTGCAGCGGCGTGTTGTCCAGCCGCTTGATGGCCGACTCGATCTCCGCCCATTGCGAGGGCCGCGCGCGCACCAGCAATTGGTTGTTCGCATCCACCGAACTGATGCGGACGCTGCCGTCCTCGGAGGTGTACTGCTGTGCAGGCTGCGATCCGCCACCGCTGTTCTGCTGCGAGCCGAAGGTGTTGCCGATCGAAGTACCCGGCCCGCCGAAGCCGCTGTTCTTGTTGTCCGTGCCGTTGTTGAAGCCGGCGCCGGAGTTGATGCCGCTATTGATACCGCTGTTCAACCCGCCGTTGAGGCCGCTGTTGCCGCCGAGCCCGCCGCCGGTGGTGCTGCTGCCGAAGCTGCCGGCCGTGCTGCCCATGCCGCTGGCCGAACCGAAGGCGTTGTCGGCGTTACCGAGCGTGCCCGAGCTGAGTCCAGGGCCGACGCGTCCGCCGGAACTGCCGCCACCGCCGCCGTTGGCGTAGATCTGCGCCAGGTACTGCGCGAGATCCGATGCCTTGATGTTGCGTACGTCGTATACGAACAGCTGCGGCTCGTTGCCGCCGCCGCGATCGATCTTCTCGATCCACTGCCCCACTTCCTGCAGGTAGGCCGACTGCGTGCTGATCACCACCAGCGCGTTGGTGCGCTCGATCGGAATGAAGCGCAGCATGCCTGCCAGCGGCGTGTCGCTCTTGGGGCCGAACATGCCGTCGAGCTTGGGCATCAGCTCGCCGACGCTGGCGCGCTGCAGATTGAACACGCCGATCGACATGCCGCGCAGCCAGTCGACGTCGAAGGTGCTGACGGTGCGCTGATAGTTGGCCAGCTCCTGCGGCGAGCCGGCCAATACGATCAGGTTGCGCGACGGATCCGCGAGCAGGATCGACTCCGGCCGCGCGAACGGCTTGATCAGCTTCTGCATCTCGGCGGCCGAGATGTAGCGCAGCGGGAACAGGCGCGCCTGCATGCCCGCCGGCGGCGCCGCCGCGCCCAGGCTGGGCACGAGGTTGCCGGCGACGGCTTCCTTGGCGGGCATCACCACGTAGCCGCCGTTGCGCTTGACCAACGCATTGCCGGTCCACGACAGCAGCGTCTCCAGGATTGGCATGGCCTGACTGGAATCCACCGGTTCCGCGGTGGCGAACGAGATGTTGCCCTGCACGCCCGGCGCAATGGTGTAGTTCTGCTTGAGCAGGTCGCCCAGGATCGCCTTCACCACCGCCTGCACCGGCTGGTTTTCGAAGTTGAAGGTGACCGCGCCGTCGCCGGTGGCGGGCGCGCGCGGCGTGGCGAGCGCGGAAGGCCGGATGAAGGCGCCGGTGCCCTCGCTGATCTGCGGGGCGGTGTTCGCGCCGCTGGGCGGATTGAGACCGGTGTTCAGCGGAAGCGGCTGCGGCGCCGGCTTCTCCGTGCCGGCCATGGCTTCGCGCTGCAGCGCGCCGTCGTCCTTCGGCGGCGGCAGCGTGGAGCAGCCGGCCATCCAGACGGCCAAAGCGAGGGTGCCGATGCGGCAAGCCGGCGAAGTGAGATGACGGGACATGGATCAGTGTGCTCCTTCAGGGTTGCCCGCGGCCTGCTGCTGTTGTTCGGCGCGACGCTTCTGGATGGCGGCCTTGAGCTGGCGGATGCGC
>JBCNOA010000367.1:0-4159 GCA_039594095.1 Dyella sp. | reverse complement strand
TGGTGCGCAGGCGCGCTTCACGCAGGGCCTTCATCCACCAGTGGTAGACACGGTCGTGATAGGCCGCCAGCGCCTCGGCGCGATCCGTGCCCAGGCCCAGCGGCCACGCGGCCACCAGCGTCTGCAGCAGCATCGACAGATCGCCGGCATCGACGGTCGCATGCGCTTGCAGCGCGCGTATCCAGCTGTCGGCACGCAAGGTCCACTCGTCCGCCATCTCACTGAGCACCGCCAGGCGCGCGCGGGTGTCCTCGCCGCGCTTGTGGTCGTGCGTGGCGGTGGCGTTGAGGCTGTGCGGGTGCCGTTCCGCACGGCGCCGCATCGCCGCGTGAAAACCATCGATATCCAGGGCGAACAACGCCGGATCGCTGCCGACTTCGTTGCGCGAGAGCAGCACGCCGTAGCGGTAGCCGGCGGTGTCTTCCACGGCTTTGGCGCACAGCGGCGCTGACAATTGCTCGAAGCGCTGGCGCGCCATCTTCAGGGCGACCCCGGAGGGGCCCGGCATGGTGGCCGGAATGCGTTCCAGCAGCTGACGGCGCAGCCATTCCCGTGCCGGGCGGTCGTCGATGCGGCCATCGCGCGCTGCGAGATCGAAAGCCTCGGCGAGCGCGTCGCGTTCCGCCGTCGTGGCCGTCGCGGCACCCAGATAGCTGCGATACACCGGCAGCCGCGCCAGCACGCTGTACATGGCGCGGGCCAAGGCGGCAGGCGGCAGATCGCCGTCTTCGGGCTGCGTGACCAGATAGGCCTCCCACTGGCGCAGGCAGCGAATGAAGTCGCTGCGCAGCCCATACCGCAGCCACAGCCGCCGCGCCCGGCGTTCCTCGCGCCGGAAGTCCGGGGCGCGACCGGTGCAGACCTGCCAGTGGCGTGCGAGCGGCGCGCGTCCGCGCGGATCGTGTTGAACGGCCCCGATGGCATCCATCGCGTCATAACCGGTGGTGCCTTCCACCGGCCAGTCGCGCGGCAGCGTCTCGTCGGTGGCGAGGATTTTCTCCACGTAGAGCCGCACCGCGGGTGCCGGCCGACCGGAGCGCGCCGCCGCCGCGTCCATCGCCGCGCGCAGGCGCCGCAGGTACAGGCGCGGATTGGCGATGCCGTCGACGTGGTCCACGCGCAGGCCGTCCACCCAGCCGCGGGCGATCAGCGACAGCGGCAAGGCATGCACGGCTTCGAAGGCCTGCTCGTCGTCCATGTCCAGCGCGACCAGGCTGTCGATATCGAAAAAACGCCGGTAATTGATCACGTCGGCGGAACTGCGCCACCACGCCGGCCGATAGTTCTGAAGTTCGAGCAGGCGCCGCATGACGGCGGGCGGCAGGGGAAGGTCGAGCGGCAGCGACAGGCCGCGCAGAAAATCGAGCGAACCTTCGGCGAGCGGCAGACGCAGTTCGCCGTAGGCCAGTTCGGTGTCCGGCTCGCCGGCGCGCGTGAGCGTCAGCCCGCCTTCGTCCAGCACCTCGGACAGCGGTTTGGCCAGCACCGGCAGCCACACGCGCCCCTGCGCCTCGGGCGAGCCCCAGTCGATGTCGAACCAGGTGGCATGGCGGCTCTCGCGGCCGCGCCGCAGCACGTCGCGCCACCACGGATTCTCGGTGGAGGCGGCCATGTGATTAGGGACGATGTCGAGCAGCAGTCCCATGTCGCGCGCATGCAGCGCCGCGACCAGCGCTTCGAGCGCTTCCTCGCCGCCCAGGGCCGGACTCACCCGGGTCGGGTCGACCACGTCGTAGCCATGGGTGGAACCCGTACAGGCCTGGGCAATGGGCGAGAGATAGAGATGGCTGATACCCAGCGCGGCGAAGTAGGGCACTTGCTCGGCGGCGGCACGCAGGTCGAAGCCTTCGTGCAGTTGCAGGCGGACGGTGGCGGTCCAGGGTTTCATGCGGAGCTCCGTTCGCGCGCGAGCCAATCCAGCGCTTCGCGCAGTCGCGCACCCTGCCAGCGCAGGCGACGCCGCCAATTGGGGTGCTCGTGCACGGTGCCCGGCACGTTGGTCTGTTCGCGCCGCTCCAAGACATCCTCCAGCGGAATCAGTACCAGCGGCGAGGCGGCACGCAGGGTGAGGCGTACGGCGCCGCGAACCGGCGAGGCGTCGCGCCCCGCGGCGCGATCGAGCGCGCGCGCATCGCGTCGCCGCGCGGCGAGCGCCTGTCGATGAACCGCGGCCGGCCAGTGCTGCGCACGCGCCAGCACTTCCAGATCCACGCCCTCGCGCCAGCCCGCGAGCGGAGGAAGATCGTGCGTGGTGCTCATGGCCACGGCCGAGCCGCGCCAGCGCGCCGGGTCGAGAAACGCACCGCGGCTGTCGCGCGTGAACAGCAGGACGTCGAGGCCGAGCACGCCATGCTGGGCGAGAACGCCACGCAGCCCCGCCGGTACCGTGCCGAGGTCCTCGCCGATGACGATGCAGCGTTGCCGCCAGGATTCCAGCGCCAGCAACCCCAGCAAGTCGCGCAGCGGATAGCGCACGTAGCCTCCCTCGCTCGCCCGCAGCCCGGCCGGCACCAGCCATGCGCGCGACCAGCCGAGAATGTGATCGACGCGCACGCCGCCGCCGCGCGACATGGTGGCGCGCAGCAGGTCGATGAAGGGCCGGTAGCCGCTGCCGCACAGGCTCTGCGGTGCATGGGCGGCCAGGCCCCAGGCCTGGCCCTCCGCGTTGAATGCGTCTGGCGGCGCGCCGAGCTGCGCGCCTTCGACCAGCCGCTCGCGGTGCTGCCAGGCTTCGCTGCCGCCGGGCAGGAAACCGACGGCGAGATCCCAGGTGAGACCCACCCGCTGGCCGGCATGTCGCGCCTGTGCCTGTGCGTGTCCCCAGCAAGCGGAGGCCAGCCACTGCAAGAAGATCTCGAATGCGACACGTGGCGGATGCGAACGGGCGAAGCCGCGCACGGCACTGTCGATGCCGCGCGGCTCACGCCAGGCACGCCAGTCCGGGGATTCGCTCCGTTCGACCTTCCACTGCTGGTAAGCCGCGAAGGCCGCGTGCGCGCGCAATGCGGCGCCGCCATGGCGGACGAAGCGGCGCAGCGCGCCGAGCGCGGGGGCGCGCTCGCCATGACGTTCGAACAGTTGCCACCACACTCGCCGCCGCAATGCGTATTGCGCCGGCCAGTCGACCATGCGGGTCCGCTCGGCGCGTTGCCAGTCATGGGTGGCATTCGCGCTCCGAACGGCATCCCGCAAGGCCTCTTGGCCGAGCACGGTCGCCGGATCGATCTGCATCCAATCCAGCCAGGCGCGGTGCGAAGGTGCATAAGGACTATGCCCGGCGCTCACTGGCGCGGCGGCGTGCAAGGGGCTGATGGCGAGCGCGTCGCCGCCCGCGGCGCCGACCTGCCGGCCCAGCTCGCCCGCCGCGTGGCTGTCGCCCAGTCCACCGTCGCCCGGGCGCTTCAGGCCATAGACCTGTGCGGCGAGACCCCACAGTCGCGGCGTGGGACCGGCGAGATCCCGCAGGCCGAAGCAACGCGAAGGCGCCACCGCGAGCGTGACCTCGCGCGTGCCGCGGCGCCACGTGTAATAACCGGGCGTGTCCGGCGCTCTCCCGTCGCGCAGCGGCACGCGCTCGCCTTGCTCGTCCAGCACGTGCCGCGCACCGCGCACGGGCAGCGGCGCGCATGGTGCGAGGACGAGACAGGGCGCATCGCCGTCGTCGTCCGGCGGCAAGGCGTGCAGCAGGCCTTCGAGAGTTCGTGCGGACAGCCGTCGCGCGTTTCCTTGCGCGTCGGTCCAGCGGGTGAGGATGCCTGCGCGGGCGGCGCGGTCGGACAGGGAGTCACGCATGGTCGGGACCGTGCCACGCGCCGAAGCTCGCCGGCGGAAGGCTGTCGCCGACGGCGGCGCCGTTGGGTTCGTCCCAGTGCAGGCAGCGACCGCCGGACGGCGGTTCGAAGCGCACTGCGCGTTCGCCCAGGTTGAAGGCGAGCGTCCAGCGCGAACCGTCCGCCAGCACCCAGCGCGCCGCGAGCGCGGCCTCGCCCAGCCGTTCGCAGCCGAGCGCGCGGCAGGGTTCGAGCCGGGGCGCCAGTTCGCGCGCGCGCAGGTCCATGAGTCCGCGGAACCAGCGTGTCGCCGCCTGAGCGTGGGCGGGATCGTCCACGCGCGGCACCGACGCTTCGAACGTGGCACGGGCGTTCGGATCGGGAATGCG
>JBCNOA010000366.1:0-4169 GCA_039594095.1 Dyella sp. | reverse complement strand
CGCGAGCATGGATTGCAGTCCCTCGGCGGCGGCGCGCTCGCGCGTGCGCTCGACCATCCGCGGCGACCAGTCGGTGGCCAGCACGCGGTAACCGCGCCGTGCGAATTCCGCCGCGTCCAGGCCTGTGCCGCAGCCCAGATCCACCAGATGCGAACCGGCGGGAAACAGGCCTTGCACGGTGTCCCACAGCGTGACGCGCATGCGCTGGATCAATTCGTTGTTGCCGCGCGGGCCGTCGTAGTCGGCCGCCACGCTGTCGAACGCGCGCTGCGTGTCGAGCAGGCGCGATTCGTCGAGCGCCATGGAAGCGAAATCCTGCGGACTGCTTGTTTCCAACGGTGAAGCTCCTGGTGGGGCGAGGCTGGCGGGCCGATTCGGGTCGCGCGCTTTCACACGGCTGGAAAGGAGCGCACCAAGTGGTTTACCGCGTCATGAGAGGTCCCGGCGCGCCTCGATGCGAACCGGCCTTCACCGCAAAACATCCTCGTCATGTCGCACACGTGAGTGCCGCTCATCCCGCCTTCGGTTGCTTCGCGCGCCGGCGCGCGTCGTTCGCCACCGCGACGAACAGTCCCAGCCCGAGGCCGCCGAGCACGCCCAGCCCCACGATCAGCACACGGTTGGGGGCGACCGGATGGTTCGGCTGATAGATCGGCCACGGCATCGAGGTGGCGAAGGTGTAGTTGTCGCCCAGGCGCGCGGCGAGGTCCTCGCGGGTCTGGCGAAGCTCGCGCACCTCCGTCTCCTTGCCCGCGAGCAGCAAACCGGCGACCAGCGCAGGCCCCTGCCCGCTCGCCGCATCCTTCCCTCCCGCGGCCGCACGCAAGCTATCGCGGGAGACGGTGGCTTCGCGCAGATCCGCCTGTACTTCGCCCAGTCGTTCGCGCGCCTGGGCCAGCGGTACGGCGAGGAGCCGCTCATGGATCGCGTGGAGCCGGTCCACCGTCGCCTGCGCGAGCCGGCGCGCCAGGTCCGGCGATGCGGCACGCACGCTGATCTTGATCAGGCCGGCATAGAACGAGGGGTCGACTTTCAGGCTCGCGCGATAGAGCCCGGCCTCCGGCGACTTCAGCGCGACGCCAGCGCTTTGCAGCACCTCGTCCTGGAAGGCGACGGTCTGCAGGCGCTCGATCACCCGCTGGAAAGGTTCCGGCCGCGGATCCTGGCCCGCGGGCTGGGTGCCGATCTGGCCCACCTGCACCCAGGCCTGCGCTTCCCAGCGAGGCTTTGCCAGCATGGCGTAGGCCACGGCGAGGGCCAGCACGGCCAGGGCGGCGATGGCAAAGCTGCGCCATTCGCGGACCAGGATCCGCCACAGGTCGACCAGATAGATTTCGTCGCGTTGCATGGTCATCGGCTCGTCGGGGCATCGAGGAAAGAGGAAGCGGCACGCCGGTTCGGCAGCCAGGCGGCGAACAGCTGCATCAGCAGGCAAAGCCCGATGAAGCCGGCGCTCATGAAGGTGAAGGCCTGCGGCGCGAACGGCGCCATCGCGGCGACGTAGGCCATGCGCAGGAAGATCAGCAGCGAGAACAGCGAGGACGATGCGCGCATCCGCCGCACGCTCCACACCAGCAGCCCATACAGCGCGAGGATCGCGCCGAGCGCGCCGGCCGGCCCCAGCGCCATCAGGAACGGGAAGAATTCCGTACCGACGTTGATAGTGGGCGAGTCCAGCGGAATGCCCGTGCCCGCGGTGGCGATGGAACCGCGCAGCGGCACCACCTGGTTGAGCAGGAAATCGGCGTTGGCGTAGTGCTTGGCCAGGATCGAGGCGAAGTTGTACGGACCCGCGCTGACATAGAGCAGCAACCACTTCACGCCCGGCGGCGAGGCGCGATAGAGCGCGCCGAACGGCAATGTCACGCCTTCCAGGGGGCCCGAGCGCAGGATGCCGAGCACGGCGAACAGCGTCATGCCAGCCAACGCGAGCGCCGCGACGGCCGTCCACGGCAGGCGCCGCCCCTCGCCGCGCCGCATCACCAGCACCAGCCCCATGGAGAACAGCGAGGCGAAGATGCGGTTGCGGTCGATCACCAGGATCGGAAACGCAATGCCGGCCAGCACCAGCGCGTAGCGCAACCCGCGGTTGCGCGCGCAAAGCAAGCCGACCGGAGGCAGCACCCAGCACCAGGCCGAAACATGCCGTATGTGCTCGCGGCCGCCCTCCATCTGCGCGTAAGCCGACGGCTTGTCGAACAGCGGGATCGGGAACAGCGCCAGGTCGAGCACGCAGAACAGGGCCACGAGAGCGCAGAACGCGAAAGCGACGAAGGCCTCGCGGCTGCCGGCATAGTCCCGCTCGGCCACGCGCGCGAACGGCGGCAGCCGCGGACCGGCGACCGCGTCGAACACCAGCACCACCAGCGCCGCCAGCGCCAGCAGGCCGATGCCGTCCAGGTAGCCCTCGGGCATGTCATAGGTCAGCAGCGTCGCGCCACAGGCGAACAGCAGCGGCAGGCTCAGGTAGGTCGACGGAAAGCGCAGCAGCGACTTCATGCCTGTCTCGCCTCCAGGCGGGGCGACAGATGCCGTGCCTTCGACATGCCGCGCAGCGCGGCGTAAGCCAGCAGGTGCGCACCCAGATGCCATGGGCGCCGACGCAGATAAGCCACCTTGGCGCCGATGTAATGCGCCTGCGCTTTCAGCAGCAGCCGGTCCGGCCCGTCGAACAAGCCGGCGCGGTTTTCGGCCACGCGCTGCGACTCCGTCAGGTTGGCGACGCGGGTGGCGACGTGGCGGGTCTTGCTCAGATTGGCATCGTGCAGGCGATACGCGCACACCGGGACGTCGACGAAACCGAGCGCATCGCAGGCCACCAGGCGCAGGAAGAAATCCCAGTCGTCGATGCGCAGCCCTTCCGTCCAGCCCGCGACCTGCATCGGCACATGCCGGCGCAACAGGGCCACCGGACCCCCGATCGCCCACTGCGCGATCACCGCCCGGCGAATGCCCTCGTCCGTCGCATAGAGCCGCTTGTCGGCGCCGTGCAGCCCGCACATGCCGCTGGCATGCAGGCGGTTGCCATAGCGATCGACCACGATGGAGTCCCCGATCGCGGCCGACTTGCGCGGGTGCGCCTGCAGGTAGCGCACCAGCGCTTCGGTGCCGCCGGGCAGCAGGAAATCGTCGCTGGCGCCGAGCCGGAGGAACTCGCCGCCGGCGAGCGCGGCCAGTTCGTTGAGCGTGGCGGCCACGCCGCGGTTCTCGCGGTGCAGAAAGGTCACCGGCAGCTGGCCCTCGTGCCGTGCGACCCAACCCGCGATTTTCGCGGCGGTGCCGTCGACCGAGCCGTCGTCGATCACCACCAGTTCCTTGGCCGGATATGGATCCTCCAGCACGCTGTCCAGGCAGCGCAGCACGAAGCGCTCGTGGTTGTACGCGGGAACCAGGATGGACACGAGCGGCAGATTCTCGTTCGCCATGGCTAGAGGCTCCCCAGGTAGCGCCGCGCGACCAACACGTTGAAGATCAGATACAGCACGTAGTTGGCGGTGAACGCGTAGACCGCGCCCACCAGCCCGAAGCGCGAGGTGAAGGCGAACACCAGCCCCAGGTAGGTCGCCGCGAAGACGAACTCCGAGAGCACGAACAGGCCGGTCATGGCTTTGGCCAGCATCAGATAGGAAAGGACGAAGGCCGCGATCTTGGTCACGTCGCCGAGCAGCTGCGGACCGTACAAGGCGTTCGCCGCAGCGAAGTCGGCGCTGAACAGGAGGCGCGTCACCCATTCGCGCCCCACGTACACCAGCAGCGCCAGCACGGCGGCGGCCGGCAGCAGCTGACGCCAGGCCAGGCCGATCTCGCGACGCAACGCGTCGCGCTCGTGGATCGCGGCCAGCCTGGGCAGGTAGTAGACGTTGATCGCCGTGGTGAGGAACAGCAGGTAGGCGTCGGAAACGCGGGTCACCGCCTGCCAGTAGCCGACCTGTTCCCAGCCGAAACGCGCGGCGAGGTGGTCGCGCACCGCGATATTGACCAGCGGCGCGCACAGCGCCGAGCTGAGCGTCATCACCGAGAAGGTCGCCAGCCGCATGATCATGTCGCGGTCGAACCCCGCCTTCAGCATGCCCAGCCGGAAATCCGGGCTGCGCCACCACGCGGGCAGGCCGATGGCGAGCCACAGCAGTTGCCCCAGCACCAGCGCGAGCAGCGCGCCGTAGAGCCCG
>JBCNOA010000365.1:0-4189 GCA_039594095.1 Dyella sp. | reverse complement strand
GGCGTGGATACCTCGGTCGGTCCGGACCTGCGTCTGGGCGCGCATGCCAGCTTCGCCAATTCGCGCACGCAGGTGGACAGCCGCCGCGATCACGTGGACGTCGACCAGTACGCCGTGGGCGTGCACGCGCTGTATATGCCGGCCGAGCAGTGGTGGGTGGAAGGTGCGGCATCGTACGGCTGGCAGCGTGCCAGCGGCGACCGCACCATCCACGTCGGGCCGCTGTTCGATTCGCGTGCCAGCTCGCGCTACGACGGCAAGGCGCTCAACGCCGGCATCGAAGGCGGCTATCGCTTCAACAGCGGCGCATGGCATCTGGAACCGTTCGTCGGCGCCTACTACGCGAAGGTCAAATACGACGCCTTCACCGAACAGGGCGCGGGCGACGCCAATCTGGCGGTAGGCCGCACGCGAGCCAGCAGCATGGCCTATGGCGCGGGCCTGCGTCTCATCGGCGACTTCGCGAAACAGCCCAACGGCACGCAGATCCACCCGATCTTCCTGCTGCGCTACCTGCATGACACGCGGGCCGACTCCGATGCTTCCGCCAGCGTCGCGTTTGCCGGTGCGCCGGACGTGGGCTTCGGCGTGCGCGGTACGCCCGGGGTGAGCAACCACTGGCAGGCGGGCGCAGGCCTGGCGTTCGACATCTCGCCGCAGGCCACGGCCTACGCTTACTACACCGCCGACATCGCCAGCCGCGGCAACAGCAACGCCGCGAACCTGGGTGTGCGCTGGAGCTTCGCCGCTCCGGCCGCGGCCATGGCGGCAGGCGCGCACCGCACGGACACGTTGCCGAACGCACCGCTGGCGCCGGAAGCCGCGACCGCCGCCGCGCCGTCGGCGAACCATGCGGCGGATGACCCGTCTTCGCGGGCCGACAAAGCCGCGCCTATCGCCGCCGGCGCGGCCATGGCGGCGGCAGGCGCCGCGGCGTCCACCGTGGCCGATGGCGGCAAGCCGCTGGTGTCCGGCGATGAGCCCTTGGGCAAATGCAAGCCGCGCCACGCGGCGGGTGCCAAGAAGGCGGCCATCGCGAAGAGCAAGCGCGTAGGGCCGCGGCACGTGCCCGCGCCCGGGAACGGCACGAAGCCGGCGGTAGTGGCGACGAAGAAGCGGATAGCTCCGGTCAAGCCGAAGCCGGCGGCAGCCGAGCCGCTGTGCGACGGTTGATCGGAAGGGATGGCTTCTCCCTCTCTCCTTCGGGGAGAGGGGGAAGGGCCGGGCGGAGTCTGGCGCCGCCAGGTCTTGCGGGAAGGGAGGGGGCGGCTTTTTGAGTTCGCTCTAGCCGTGCTTTCTCAAGTATCCGCCCCATCCGGCTGTGACCGAAGGGAATCCCCGTGGGACCGCCACCTTCTCCCCGAGGGGGAGAAGGTGCGCCAAGTTCAGAGCTGCACGACGTCGAAATGCACGTCCGGATTCACGTCAGCCGCGTAGTCCACGTCCTTGCGCCCGAAGCCGAACAGCTTCTGGAACTCGGCCTTGAAGCCCTCGTAGTCGGTGATTTCCTTCAGATTGGCCGTGGTCACCGTCGGCCACAGCGCCTTGCAGGCCTGCTGCACGTCGTCGCGCAGTTCCCAGTCGTCCAGGCGCAGGCGGCCTTCCTGGTCCAGCGGCGCGGGCTTGCCGTCGGCGCGGTACATGAATTCGCGCAGCAGGCGGTTGGCCTGCTCGATGCAGCCTTCGTGGATGCCCTTCTCCTTCATGATGCGGAAGGCGAGCGACACGTAGAGCGGAATCACGGGGATGGCCGCACTGGCCTGGGTCACTACCGACTTCATCACGCCCACGCGGGCATCGAGGCCTGCGTGGCGCTGGCGCAGTTCACGCGCGGTGTTGTCCAGGTGCTGCTTGGCCTTGCCCAGGGTGCCGTGCCAGTAGATCGGCCAGGTGATTTCCGTGCCCACGTAGCTGTAGGCGATGGTCTTGGCGTTCGGCGCCAGCACGCCGGCGGCGCTTAGCGCATCGATCCACAGCGCCCAGTCCTCGCCGCCCATCACGGTGACGGTGTCCTTGATCTCCTGTTCCGTGGCCGGCTCCACCGAGGCCTGGATGACCTCGTCCTTGTCGGTGTTGACCGAGGTGGCGGTGAAGGTCTCGCCGACCGTCTTGAGGGCCGAGCGCACGACTTCACCGGTGCCCGGCAGCTTGCGCACGGGGGAGGCCAGCGAATAGACGACCAGATCGATCGGGCCGCCCATCTCGTTCTTGATGATCTCGATGGCCCGTTCGCGGGTCTCGTTGGCGAAGGCGTCGCCATTGATGGACTTGCTGTACAGGCCGGCCTGCTTGGCCGCCTCGTCGAAGGCCCAGGAGTTGTACCAGCCGGCCGTACCGGGCTTGGAGTCGCTGGAAGGCTTTTCGAAGAACACGCCCAGGGTCGCCGCGCCGTAGCCGAAGGCCGCCGCGATGCGCGAGGCCAGCCCATAGCCGGTGGAGGCGCCGATCACCAGCACCCGCTTGGGGCCTTCCGCGGAAACGCCCGCCTGGCGGGTGGTCGCGATCTGCTCCAGCACGTTCTGGCGGCAGCCGGTGGGGTGGGCGGTAACGCAGATGAAGCCGCGGATCTTGGGGTTGATGATCACGAGTCTCGGGTCCGTCTTGGGGCGTGAAAGCGGGGCATTTTAGCCAAGTGGCGCCGTTTTACCCGTACGGGGACGTAGGTTTGGGCGGGCGGGGGAGCGGGTCCCGGCGTGCTCCCGTCCGCTGGCCGTTTTCCACCGGTCGCCACAACCCATTAGACTCTCCAGGTTTAGCCCCCCGCTTTCCCACTCTTTTCTTCTTCCCATCCAACCAACCCGGACGGCCGTATGCCACGCCAGAAACCGCTTTCGCTCTACCGCAACATCGGCATCATCGCTCACATCGATGCCGGCAAGACCACGACGACCGAGCGCGTCCTTTACTACACCGGCAAGAAGCACCAGATCGTCGACGTGCACGACACCAAGGACGGCAAGGGCTCCACCACCACGGATTACCTGGAGCAGGAGCGCAAGCGCGGCATCACCATCCAGTCGGCCGCCGTGTCGACCGAGTGGAAGGGCCACCAGATCAACGTGATCGACACCCCCGGGCACGTGGACTTCACCATCGAGGTGAACCGCTCGCTGCGCGTGCTGGACGGCGCCGTGGTGGTGTTCGACGGCGTGGCCGGCGTCGAGCCCCAGACCGAGACCAACTGGCGCCTGGCCGACCAGTACAACGTGCCGCGCATGTGCTACATCAACAAGATGGACCGCATCGGCGCGAACTTTAAGCACGCCGTGGACGGCATCAAGAACCGCCTGGGCGCCAACGCGCTGCTGTGCCAGGTGCCGCTGGGCAGCCATGACGAGTTCATCGGCATGGCCGACCTCGTGGCCGGCGTGGCCTATGTCTGGCAGGGCGACGACAAGGACAGCACCTGGGAGACCATCCCGCTGGACCAGGTCGCCAGCCATCCGAAGTGCCAGTTCTCCGCCGCGGGCGACCGCGAGTGGGTGGCCAATCTCCTGCAGCTGCGCGACGAAACCATCGAGCGCGCGCTGGAGATGGACGACGAGGCGTTCGACAAGCTGCTGCACGCCGGCGACGTCGAGACGTTCGTCAAGAGCAGCGACTTCAGCCTCGAGCTGATGAAGAAGGCCATCCGCAAGGGTTGCGTGACCGGCAAGCTGGTCCCCGTATTCTGCGGCTCGTCGTACCGCAACAAGGGCGTGCAGCAGCTGCTGGACGCCGTGGTCGACTACATGCCGTACCCGGGCGAGAACGGCGGCATCGCGCTGGTCGACGAGGACGGTCACGTCGTCGGCGAGCAGGGCGTGGTGGACGACGCTCCGGCGCGCCTGCTGGCCTTCAAGGTGATCAACGACCAGTTCGGCAGCCTGACCTTCTGCCGCATCTACTCGGGCGTGATCAAGAAGGGCGACACCCTGCAGAACGTCACCCGCGGCAAGAAGGAGCGCATCGGCCGCATCGTGGAAGTGCAGGCCAATGCCACCAAGGACATCGAGGAAGTGCGCGCCGGCGACATCTGCGCCTTCGTCTCGCTGAAGGAAACCGAGACCGGCGACTCGCTCACCGATCCGGCCCATCCGGTGCTGCTGGAGCGCATGCGCTTCCCCGACCCGGTGATCAGCGTGGCGGTGGAGCCGAAGAGCCGCAACGACATCGACAAGCTCTCCACCGCGCTCTACAAGATGGTGAA
>JBCNOA010000364.1:0-4194 GCA_039594095.1 Dyella sp. | reverse complement strand
ACCGCTTCGTATCCGTCGGCGCGCTGAACAGATGCCCCTGCATCTCGTGGCACCCCAGCGCCGCGAGCAGCTCCGCCTGCCGCGCGGTCTCCACTCCCTCGGCCACCACGCGCTTACCCAGGCTGATGGCGAGGGCCACGATCGCGTGAATCACCGCCGCGTCCTCCGGATCGTCCGTCATGTCGGTGACGAAGCTGCGGTCGATCTTCAGGGTGTCGATGGCGAACCGGCGAAGGTAGGCGAGGCTCGAATAGCCGGTGCCGAAATCGTCGATCGACAGGCTCACGCCCAGCGACTTCAACCCGGCGATGCGCTGGCGTACCGCGTCCGTCGGTTCCATCAGCATGCTTTCGGTGAGCTCCAGCTCCAGCAGGTGCGGGGGCAGGTTCGCCTCGCGCAGCGCCTCCATCACCAGCTGCAGGAAGTTCTCTCGGCCGAACTGCAGCTGCGAGATGTTGACGCTCACGCCCACCCCGGACAGCGGCCCGTGCTGCCAGGTCTTGCAGGCGTGGCAGGCTTCCTTCAGCACCCAGGCGCCGATGATGAGGATCAAGCCGCTGGCTTCGGCGATAGGGATGAAGGCGTCGGGCCGGCACACCGTGCCGTCGGTGCGGCGCCAGCGCAGCAGCGCTTCGGCGCAGACGATGCGGCCGTCGCTGGTGTCCAGGCGCGGCTGGAAATCGAGGAACAGTTCGGAGCGCGCCAGCGCCGCGCGCAACGCGTTCTCCAGGTCGAATTCGGCTTGCGCGCCGGCATCCATGGTGGACACGTAGAAGTGGTAGTCGTTGCGTCCCGCGCGCTTGGCGGCGTACATCGCCATGTCGGCGTGCCGCAGGAGCAGGTCGGCTTCGTCGCCGTCGTCGGGGAACAGCGCGATGCCGACGCTCGCGGTGAGGCGCAGCTCGCGCCGGCCTACGCGCACCGGCGCGCTCAGCGCTTCCAGCGCCTTGATCGCGCACGCGGCGACAGCAGCGCGGTCGCTGACCTCGGGAATCAGCACCACGAACTCGTCGCCGCCCAGTCGCGCGACCGTGTCGCCACCGCCCATGGACGAGAGCAGGCGTTCGGCAACCTGGCGCAGCACTTCGTCGCCGGCGATGTGGCCGAGCGTGTCGTTGATCTGCTTGAAGCGGTCCACGTCGATGAACAGCACCGCCAGATGGTGCGCGCCCTGCCGCGCGCGGGCCAGCGCGGCGGACAGCCGTTCCAGCAGCAGCGGGCGGTTCGGCAAATCGGTCAGCGCGTCGAAGTGCGCCAGGTGCGCCATGCGTTCGGACATTTCCAGGATCGCGCTCACGTCGTGCAGCACGAACACCGCACCGATCACCGTTCCCTGTTCGTTGCGGATGGGCACGGCCGAGCACTCCATCGCGCGCGAGGGCTCGCTGTCCAGCTCCACCGCGCACAGCAGCGGCCCGGCCGGCGCGCCGGTACGCAAGGCGACGCGCGCGGGATGGTCTTCGCTGACGCGTTGGCCGGCGCGCCAGAGCGGCAGGCGATCTTCGAGCTTCTCGGCGTGAGGCTGGGTGGAGCGCGCCAGCAGCTCCGAGCCGGCGGGATTGGCGAAGCCCAGGCGCCCTTCGCGATCCAAGGTGAATACCGCGTCGCCGATCGCCTTGAGGGTGACGTCGGTGAGCCGCCGCTCCTCGCGCAGGGCGTCCTCGGCGCCGATGCGCGCGGTGACGTCGCGCAAGGTCAGGGTCACACGCTGGGGCTCTTCGTCGATCACGCCGCCGGCGGCTTCCATGAAGCGATACGAGCCGTCGGCGTGGCGCATGCGCAGCAAGGTGGTGCCGGGATGGTCGCCCGCAATCAGCCGGTGCCACAGCTCCACCACGGTGGGCAGGCTGCCTTCCTCGATCAGGCTCTGCAGGGAGCTTTCGATCAGCTTGTCCGGGCGGTAGCCGAGGATGGGATAGGACGCCGGCGAGACGTACTTGCAGTACCCCTCGGCGTCCAGCAGCAGCACTAGGTCGTGCGAATGCTCGGCCAGCATGCGGTAGCGCGCCTCGCTGCCGCGCAGGTGGCGGCCGAGGCGGCGGCGCTGCTCCATCGACGTGACCAGCGGCAGCGCGACGGCGATGCAGCACAGCACGAACAGCTGGAACACCATGGTGGCGGCCGCCGCCGACCGTCCCGCGTGCGCGATCGGTCCATGGCCGAGCGTGGTCAAGGCGGCGCCCAGCACCGCGACGGCCAGCACGCCCGCCACGCTCCAGCGGCGATGGCCGGTGACCGACAGCAGCGCTAGCGGGGGAAACACCACGAACAGCACCGGCATCGACGATTGCGCGAAGGCTGCCACGGTCGCCGCCAGCAGCAGCAGCATGGCCAGCGCGCTGCGCCGCGTGCGGCGGTGAGAAGCCGGCGGCATGTAGCGCCAGCGGGCCAGTCCGAAAGCCAGCGGCACCGCAATGGCATTGCCCAGTGCATGCGACAGCGAGCGCGTGCCCAGCGACAGCCATGGATCGGCGCCGGTCTCCATCACGTGGATCGGCAAGGCCAACACCGAGGTCGCCACCGGCGCGGCCAGCACCGCCCATAGGATGAAGCGCTGGACGCCCAGCGGATTCTCCAGGTAGGCATCGCCCTCGGCCCCCGCCAGCGCGCGGACGGCGATCCAGATTTCCAGAGCGTTGGCCAGCGCGAGATTGAGGGCGTCCAAGGGCGCGAATCCGGCCAGCAGATTCAAGACGGCGATCGTGACCGCCATGGCCGCGATGAAGGCCGAGATCCCTTCGGCGCTACGCCGCGTCAGCGCGGCGATGCCCACGCCATTGGCCAGCCATACCGTGGCCAGCGGTCCATCGAACCGGGTCAGCCAGATCGACGACGCCGCCACGACGGCGACGACCGCCACCGCGGCCACAAGGTCGTGTCGGCGATACGCGTGGGCGAAGGTCCCCTCCATGCCTGGAGCATAGGGAGCGGCGCCGCGAAATGGCAGTGAAACTTTCGTCGCGGGGTTAGTCCCGCGCGGTGCCCGTTAGCACGTCGACCCATACGGCGAGCACGAGGATGGCGCCCTTCACGATGTATTGCCAATACGTATCCACATCCATCATGGACATGCCGTTGTCGAGGCTGGCCATGACCAGCGCGCCGATCAGGGCGCCATGCACCGTGCCGGCGCCGCCGCGCATCGAAGCGCCGCCGATGAAGCACGCGGCGATCGCATCCAGCTCGCCGTTGGTGCCGGCCGAAGGCGAGCCCGCCGCCAGGCGCGCGGTGTTGACGATGCCGGCGAAGGCGCACATCACGCCCATCAGGCCGAACACCACCAGCTTCACGCGCGCCACGTTCACGCCCGACAGCCGCGTAGCCTCCAGGTTGCCGCCCACCGCATAGATGTGGCGACCCAGCACGGTCTGCGAGGCGACGTAGCTGAAGACCGCCAGCAGCGCCAGCAGGATCATCACCGGCAGCGGAATGCCGCCGTAGCGATTGAGCGTGACGACGAACGCCGCCAGCGCCGCGCCGATCGCCGCGACCTTCAGCACGTCCGCCCACCAGGGCAGCTGGCGGATCTGCAGCTGCGCGCGACGGCGCCGGCGCAACACAGTCAGCGCGATCACCACCGCGAAGATCACCACGCCCAGTACGGACGACAGCGCGGGCGAGACGTAACCCTGGCCCAGGTAGACCATGCCGGCCGGCACGGGCGCGATCGTCGCGCTGTGCGTCACGCCCAGCAGCACGCCGCGGAAGGCCAACATGCCGCCCAGGCCGACGATGAAGGACGGCACGCGCAACCGCGTCACCCAGAAGCCGTTGAACAGGCCGACCAGCAGGCCCAGCAACAGCACCGCCGCGATCGCCGGCACGGTCGACCAGCCGAGGTTGACCGTCAGTACCGCCGCCACGCCGCCGAGCAGACCCAGCAGCGAACCGACGGACAAATCGATCTCCCCGGCGATGATCACGAACACCATGCCGCAGGCGAGCATGCCGGTGATCGCCATCTGCCGGAACAGATTGGAGAGATTGCGCGACGTCAGGAAGTCGCCGCCGGTGGCGACGTGAAAGAAGAGCCAGATCGCCGCCACCGCGAGCAGCAAGGCGAGAATCTTGTAGCGCGCGAACAGTTGCTGGATGTGCTGGGCTTGCATGCGGTTTCCGTGATGTCGCGTTGATCAGGCGGCGCGCGGACTGGCGTCGATCGCCGCCGCCAGCACCTGTTCCTGGGTCAGTCCC
>JBCNOA010000363.1:0-4200 GCA_039594095.1 Dyella sp. | reverse complement strand
GCAGGTTCTCTTCGCGCGAGACCGTGTCGCGTTGGCTCGCGGTGGCGACGTGTCCGGTCAGGTCGAAGGTCAGGCAGACGCAGCCGAGTGCGGCGACCTGGTGGGCGTTGTTGCGGTACTGGCGCTGGCTGCCGCCCCAGCCGTGCACCATCAGGACGCCGGGCATGCGCGGCGCGGGAGAAATCAGCGTGCCCGCGAGTTCGCGGCCGCGCATGGTGATGTGGATGACGTCGTCACGTACCGGCACTGCGCTTGATCCTCACGTACTTCACCAGAAAACCGGCCTTCGGGTCGTCGCCGTGGAACACGATCTTGGCGTCCTCCGGCACCGGCTCGCGCGGGTCGTAGCTCTCGCGGGTGGATGCCCACACCGAACGCCGCGACGGATGCGCGAGCAGGAAGCCCACGGCCTCCACCTCGGCCGGGCTAGCACCGCCGATGCGCCAGGACTGTTCCAGCACACCCGAGTACCAGCGCCCGCTGGCGTCCCTGCCCTGCGCCACGTCGTAGTTGGCGCGCGAAGCGTAGGTGCCCGGGAAGCTGCGGATCGCCTCGTCGTGGTAGCAGCGTGCCTGTTCCACGGCCAGGCGCTGGTCGCCGGTGAGCGGCAACTCGCGCAACGCGTCGAAATCGCCGCGCGTGCACAGCAGGTCGGTGCCGCCGTAGACCATTTCTCCATCGTGATTGCGGGTAAGTCGCTGCCGGCCGACATAGGACGCCTGAATACCGTCGAGCTGGACCTGGCCTACGCTGATGGTGGCGACCTCCTCCAGGTTGCGCTCCACCACCAGGCCGTCCTCCAGCCAGGGGCCCGGCCCCATCTTCGCGATGATCGGCTCCAATTCCTCCACCGTCTTGGCGACCCGTTGCCCCACGCCGCCCATGTCCAGCGGCGATTTGATGCGTACGCTGCCTTCGTGCAGGAGCTGCGCGGCGGCCATGCGCAGATCGGACGGCGTGAAGGCCGAATAGCCCGGCAACACGACATCGACGATCTTCGCGGCGAAGGAGTCCGACCATCCCGACGGCGCCACGGCTCCCGGACGCACCAGACCGTGCGTGATGAGCTTGGTGCCGACGAAGTCTTCGCTGACCACCCCGCCAAAGAGATCGGCGGGAGACTCGATGCCGAAACGGCGCGCCTCGCGCGGATTCAGCGTGCGGTAGGGCACCACATAGCGCTCGCCGCGTGGATGCCGCTCGGTCTCGCGGCCGATGCCGCCATAGCTCATGCCGAGCAGGCCGGCCAGGCGCTCGGCGACCCACAAATGCGAGGCAAGCTCGTGTCCGCCGAGCGCCTGGCCCATGGGCGCGTAGACGAGCACGCGTCTTGCATCGCGGGAACGCAGGGAGATCTCTGCCATGGACACGCGGTTCCTCCGGCGAAGGGAACGGCATGCGGCGGAACCCGCCTGCCGCAGCCACAGTGTTCCCGCCGCAACGCGCAAGGCACGTGAACGCCCGGTCGGCGCGCCGCGCCGGCCTCATCGCCACAGACAGCCGAGGCACGCTCATGAAGACCAGACACGTCTACAGCACCACCGGCATGGACATGGTCAAGGAAGGCATCCGCGTCGCGCGCCAATCGGGCATCGCGCACGAGGATGTCTCCCTGATCGCCCGCGACGACATCGAGCTCGAAGCGATCCCCGAGGAGCGCAAGGTGGTCGACAACGACTTCTATCCGGCCGCGCTGCGCGGCGTGGGCATCGGCGGCGCCTCCGGACTGCTCGCCGGGCTGGTGGCGGTGGCGATCGCGCCGATCGGCCTCACCCTGGCGGGTGCCGGCGCGATGGCACTGGTCGGCGCCGCCATGGGCGCCTGGGCCAGCGCGCTGGCTGGCTCCGCGGTGCCCGATCCGGTGCGGCGCAAGTTCGAGGACGAAATCAAGGACGGACGCATCCTGCTCGTGCTGGACGGCGACGACGAGGCGCTCGAACGTGTGGCGCCGAAGCTGGCCGGGATAGGCGCCACGCGCCTGCCCTTCGATACACCCACGGCGCTGAGCTGATGCGGGCGCGCATCATCTCCGCCAAGCGAGCTGGAAAAATTTGCCCGTGGCGGAACATCTTTCCATGCGCGGTCATCGCGCTTAGCCGCGCACGCGGCGATGACCGCGGCATAGCTCTTGCTCCGCAACCGCCGTCCATCACACCGTCGCTCATCGCGGGGAGATCGATTCGTGGGCCTGAACCTCGATGACGGCCGTGGCTTGTGGATGGGAAAGCAAAGCCAAGTATCGGCAAGGCCAGGGAACGGCGATCGGCCGCGAGGACGTGGCGTTAGCGATCGCTCCGGCACACCGGCGATCGCCGGCCCGTGTGGCTGCGATGTGCACCTATCGACTTTCATCGCGATCCGCGTGACGCGCAGGAAAACTCGCGGGCACCTCAGTAAGGTTCCATAAGACGGGCGAGCGACGATGCCACGCGCTCGACAGGCAAAAAAAGCCGCCGGGCGGCGCGCGACCCTTGATGTGGGATGCGCCGCCCGGCGGACCGCAGGCTGACCGATGCCTGCCGGATCGGGGCTTACTCGGACTGCTTGCCCTTCTCGATCAGCTCGCGGACGCGCTGTCCGCCCTGCTTGCCGAGTTCCGAATAACCCTCAGGGCCCAGTTCCTCCTTGCGGGCTTCGCCGCCCTGCTTGCCGAGCGCGGAGTAACCCTCCGGCCCCAGCTCTTCCTTGCGGGCTTCGCCGCCCTTCTTGCCCATCTCCGAGTAGCCCTCGGGGCCGAGCTGTTCCTTGCGGATCTCGCCGCCCTTCTGGCCGGCTTCGCGAACGCTCATCGAACCCTTATCTTGGTCTTTGTTAGCCATGCTGCACCTCGTTGCTAGGGTGTGTGGGGTTTACCAGGCGGCTGGTCGCGCCACTATGGAATCTCGCCGTAGCCCTTCATGACTTCCTGGGGACCGCCGAACTGGTCTTCGGGGAGACGTTCGATGGTGTCCAGGATTTCCTGAGGAGCACTGTTGCGCCTGGCCTGCGCGAGCAGGTCGTCCTTGCTGGCGGGATAGTCGACGTCGCGCAGGTATTTCTGCACGTTGGCGGGGGAGTGTCCCCCTACGCCTCGGGTCATGGGATGGTCCTCCGTGCTGACGAAACGCCACGCTCACTCGTTGCGGCCGCCTTCGGACTGCTTGCCCTTCTCGACCAGCTCGCGGACGCGCTCGCCGCCCTGCTTGCCGAGCGCGGAGTAACCCTCCGGTCCCAGCTCTTCCTTGCGGGCTTCGCCGCCCTGCTTGCCGATCTTGGACATCGCATCGGGACCGCGCTGTTCGCGCAGCGCCTCGACCCCTTGCTTGCCGAGCTGCGAGTAGCCCTCCGGCCCCAGTTCTTCCTTGCGGGTCTCGCCGCCCTTCTGGCCGGCTTCGCGGACACTCATGTCGCCCGTGCCTTGATTGCGCTCGTTGGTGGCCATGTGCGTTACCTCCAAATCATTTCGTGTGGCGCGCGGTCCGATGACCGCGCGAGGTGGACTTTTGCAACCGCCGTGCCAGCGTTCCGGCAACGCTTCGCGCCTGTCTGGAGTGCGCCTGTTCCGATGCGGACTCGCTGCGGCGCGTTGTAAAAGTTGACGGCACTGGTAAATAGTTCGGGCCTGCACGAGCAGCTGCGCGCAGGCAACCGCTCGTGTGCGGATGGAATCATTCGGCGGACTTGCCCTTGTCGATCAGCTCGCGCACGCGATGCCCGCCCTTCTGGCCGAGTTCGGAATAGCCTTCCGGCCCCAGTTCCTGCTTGCGCGCTTCGCCGCCCTGCTTGCCGAGCTTGGAGTAGCCCTCCGGCCCCAGCTCTTCCTTGCGGGCTTCGCCGCCGAGGCGGCCGGCTTCGCGAACGCTCATATCGCCCTGGCCTTTCTGCTTGGTCATGTCGGTTCTCCTTGGTCGATGAATCGTGAGTCGATGAATCGTGGCTCGGTGATTCGTTGCATCGAAATCGATGGATGCCTATGAGAGCGACGCCGTCAGTGGCGCTTCTCGTTCTGCCGGCCTTCGCTCACCAGTTCGCGCACGCGCTGCCCGCCTTTCTGGCCGGCTTCGCGCACGGACATGCCGCCGGCACTCTTCTCGTTGCCGGAAGACCGCGACGATGCGGATTTGCTTTGCTTGCCGCTGTTGAATGCGCTGCCTTGTTGCTTGCTTGCCATAACGATCTCCGTAGTCGATGGATCGAGTTCAAGCGTCCGGCTGGTGACCG
>JBCNOA010000362.1:0-4264 GCA_039594095.1 Dyella sp. | reverse complement strand
GCGCGGCGGCTATGCGCCGACCAACAAGCTGGACCTCATTCCGGGGCAGGTGATCGCCAACGCCGAGGGCTACGGTTTCCTCCGCCCCGACGGCGGCGGGGACGACCTCTACCTCTCGCCGCAGCAGATGCGCCAGGTGCTGCACGGCGATCGCGCGCTGGTGAGCGTCGTGGGCCTCGACCGGCGCGGCCGCAAACAGGGCGCCATCGTCGAAGTGCTGCAGCGGCGCTCGCCGCGGCTGGTCGGCCGCGTGGTGGTGGAAAACGGCGTCACCATGGTGGTGCCGGACGACCGCCGCCTGCACCAGGACATCCTGGTGAAGCCCGGCCAGGAGCAGGGCGCGCGCAACGGCCAGATCGTCGTGGCCGAGATCACCGATCCGCCCACGCCGTACCGCGGCCCGATGGGCAGCGTCCTCGCCGTGCTGGGCGAACGCCTGGAGCCGTCGCTGCTCGTGGAAATGGCGATCGCCAGCTACGACCTGCCGCGCGAATGGCCGCTCGACGTGATTCGCGAAGCCGAGCAGATCGAGCCGAAGGTGACCGCCGCCGAACGCGAGGGCAGGGTCGACCTGCGTTCGCTGCCCCTGGTCACCATCGACGGCGCCGATGCGCGCGACTTCGACGACGCCGTGTACGCGGAACCCAAGCGCGGCGGCGGGTATCGCCTCGTCGTGGCGATCGCCGACGTGTCCCACTACGTGCGCGTGGACAGTGCGCTGGATCGCGAAGGCTACGAGCGCAGCACGTCCACCTACTTTCCCGGCTTCGTCGTGCCGATGCTGCCGGAGACGTTGTCCAACGGCATCTGCTCCCTGAACCCGAAAGTCGAGCGCCTGTGCATGGTGTGCGACATGACGGTGGACGCCGAAGGCGAAGTCACCCGTTCGAAGTTCTACAGCGCGGTGATGTACTCGCATGCCCGCTGCACCTACGACCGCGTGTGGCAGGCCATCGGACTGAAGGATGCGGACGCCCGCCAGGAACTGGCCGACGTGCTGCCGCAGCTGGAGCACCTGCACGGTCTCTACAAGCTGCTCGCCGCGCAGCGCCGTCGCCGCGGCGCGATCGACTTCGAGACGCCCGAAGTGAAGTTCCGCCTCGACAATACCGGCGATGTGGTGGCTATGGGCGCCACCGAGCGCAACGACGCGCATAAGTTGATCGAGGAATGCATGATCGCCGCCAACGTGCAGGCGGCCATGTTCCTCGAGAAGAAGAAAATCCCCGCGCTGTTCCGCGCCCACGAGCAGCCGCCGGAAGAGAAGTACGAGGACGTGCAGCAGTTCCTGCGCGAATTCAAGCTGCGCTTGCCGCCGCTGGAGGAAGTGACGCCTGGCGATTTCGCCGACGTACTGCGCATGGTGAAGGATCGACCCGAGCGCGAGCTGATCCAGTCCGTGCTGCTGCGCGCGCAGAGTCTGGCCGCGTATCAGCCCGACAACCGCGGCCATTTCGGCCTGGCATTGGAGGCGTACGCGCACTTCACCTCGCCGATCCGCCGCTACCCGGACCTGCTGGTGCACCGGGCAATCCGCTATGCGCTGGAGGGCGGCAAGCCGGCCGACTACGTCTACAGTCCGGCGAAGATGGCCGCGATGGCGGTGCACTGTTCGCAGCGCGAGCGCCGCGCGGAGGAAGCCGAGCGCGACGTGGACGAGCGCTTCAAGTGCGCGTGGATGTCCAAGCACGTCGGCAGCGAGTTCGAGGGTACGGTCACGGGCGTCACATCGTTCGGTTTGTTCGTGGAGCTGACCGAGTCGAGGGTGTCGGGCCTGGTGCATATCAGCCAGCTGTCCAACGACTACTACCACTTCGATCCGATCCGACACCTGCTCAAGGGCGAGCGCACCGGCGCGCAGTTCCGCCTGGGCGATCACGTGCGCGTGCAGGTACTGCGCGCCAGCCTGGAGGACCGCAAGATCGACTTTCGCCTGGTAGCCCGGCGCGAGGCCGCCACGCCGCCGCCGCGCGCGGCACGGGCTTACGACTACGCGCAGGCCGGCGAACGCTATTCGCTGCCCAAGTTGCCCAAGGGGCCGGCACGCCATCCCGGTCCGTCGCGCGATAATGCGCGCGATGCGGCGCCGCCGTCCCGCAAGGCGGGGGGTGCCAAGGCGAAAACCAAGGGCGGCGCAAGGCCTTCGCAGAGCAAGGCCGGGCGCCCGTCCGGCAAACCGAAAGGCAAGCGATGAGCGAGAGTTGGATCGTCGGGATCAACCCGATCGAAGGCGCATTGAGCAACGATGCCGAGCGCGTACGCGAGCTGCTGGTCGAGAACGGCCAGCGCAATGCGCGCGTGCATGAATTGGCCGAGCGCGCCAAGGCATTGCGCATTCCGGTGCATCACCGACCGCGCGAGCAGTTGGACAAGCTCGCCGGCGAAGCGCGGCACCAGGGCGTGGCGGCGCGTTACGAAGCGCCACCCATGGCGCACGAGAACGATCTGCCCGACCTGCTCGCCCAAGCTGGGCCGGATGCGCTGGTGCTGGTGCTGGATGGCGTCACCGATCCCCATAACCTGGGCGCCTGTCTGCGCAGCGCGGCGGCGGCGAAAGCCACCGCCGTGGTGGTGCCGAAGGATCGCGCCGTCGGCCTCACGCCGGTGGTGCGGCGCGCATCTGCCGGCGGAGCCGATCGTGTGCCTCTGGTCGCGGCCACCAACCTGGCGCGTGCGCTGCGCACCTTGAAGGATGCCGGCGTGTGGATCACCGGTCTGGCCGGCGATACCGACACGTCGATCTACGACATCGACCTGAAGGGGCCGGTGGCGCTGGTACTCGGCAGCGAAGGCGAGGGCATGCGTCGCCTCACGCGCGAGACCTGCGACTTCGTCGCCAAGATTCCCATGCCCGGTCCGATGGAAAGTCTCAATGTTTCCGTCGCCACCGGCGTCGTGCTGTTCGAAGCCCTGCGTCAAAGGAGTGCGAAGCGATGAACATCCTGTGGCATGACTGGGCCGGTTACGTGGGCGTGGCGCTGGTGCTGTTGGCCTTTCTGCTGTTGCAGGCGCGCAAGTTGCACGGCAATGGCCTGGTCTATCAGTTGATGAACGTGCTGGGCGCGATCGGTGTGATGCTCTCGCTGCTGTTCGGCAACTTCAACGCGTCGGCTTTCGTGATGCAGGTGGCCTGGTTGTTGATCGGCATCTACGGCATAGCCAACAGCGCGCGCGTGCGGCGCGAGCTCAAGGACGTGGAGCGCAAGATCACCGGCTGAACGTTGGGTCAGGAGTCCGCCTCGCCAGCTTGGTAGTATCTCGGCCTCCGGCGCCATGCCGGCTTGCGGGGACGACCCCGCTCGTATCTTCTCCCGCAGGGACGGCCCTGCTGCGTCGGAAACCGTCCGCGCGCGCAAGTTGCGCCCGGGCGGATCCCAAGGAGATTGTCATGCCCTGGATCTACCTTCTGCTCGCCGGCCTGTTCGAGATCGGCTGGGCGATCGGCTTGAAGTACACCGAAGGTTTTTCCCGCCTATGGCCCACCGTGGGCACCGTGGCGGCGATGACCGCCAGCGCGAGCAGGACAATGCTGGCGGTGAAGACCCTGCCGATCGGCACCGCCTACGCGGTGTGGACGGGCATCGGCGCGGTCGGTGCCGTCATTCTCGGCATCGTGCTATTCGGCGATCCCGCGACGCCGGCGCGCCTGCTGTGCGTGGCGCTGATCTTCGCCGGCATCATCGGTCTGAAGCTCACCGGCGGCGCGCATTGAAGCCATTGCCCGTAGGGCGTGCCGCTCTGCAAAAAAGCCCGCCGGATGGCGGGCTTTTTTTTGCGCTGAAGCGGTGGACTTCAGTCCGCCTTATTGCCCAGCTTGGTGAGTTCCGGGTTCGAGGTGAAATCGCGCTTGCTGCGCTGCGTGTTGAGCGGCTCGCCGTGCACCTGGAACCAGATGTTCTCGGCGATATTGGTGGCGTGGTCGCCGATGCGTTCGATGTTCTTGGCCATGAACAGCAGATGCGTGCACGGCGTGATGTTGCGCGGATCTTCCATCATGTAAGTGAGCAACTGGCGGAAATAGCCGGTGTAGGCCTCGTCCAGGTCCGCGTCGTCCTTCCACACCTGATAGGCGCGTTCGGCGTCGCGGTCGCGGTAGGCCATCAGCACTTCGCGCACTTCGCTGGCGGCGAGCTCGGCCAGGTAGCCCAGGCCGTTGGTCGGTGCGATGGGCGCCACCATCGACAGCGGAATGGACCGCTTGGCGACATTGGCGGCGTAGTCGCCGATGCGCTCGATGTCGGCGGCGATGCGCAGCGCGGCGAAG
>JBCNOA010000361.1:0-4281 GCA_039594095.1 Dyella sp. | reverse complement strand
ACCAGCAGCGCAGCCTGCAGCAATTGGCGCAGATCGACAGTGCCCTTGCCGACAGCGAGCACCTGGCAGGCCTGGCCAGTGCGTGGCACGCCTACCTGCCGCAACTCAAACAGGTGATGCTGATTGGCGGCCGCCTGGCCAAGGGCCGCGAAGAGCTGCCCGGCCTGCAGGCCCAGGCCAGCCAGGCCAATGTGCAGCTGCAGGCCGAGCGCGATGCCTACGAGCTGCTGTTCCGCGAAGCCAAGGCCGAACCCCAGGCCCTGGCCGAGCAGATCGACCTGCTCGGTGGCATGCTGCAGGACAACCGCAAGCAGCAGCGCGCTGTTGAAGAAATGTCGCGCCTGCACGGCCGCGAACTGGAACTGCGCCAGCAACTGGACAGCGTTCGTGAACGCCAGCAACAGGCCATGCAGCAACGCCAGCAGTTGATCAGCGAAGGCACCGCGGCGAAGGCCGAGCTGGAGGCGGCCGAACAGGCGCTCAACCTCACCCGCCAGTTGCTGGAGCGGCAACGCCTGGCGCGCACCACCAGCGTGGAGGCACTGCGCGAGCAATTGCGCGATGGCGAACCTTGCCCAGTCTGCGGCAGTGCCGAACACCCGTTCCACCAGCCTGACGCACTGCTGCACAGCCTGGGTCGGCATGACCAGGCTGAAGAAGCTGCCGCGCAGCGACAGGTCGACACCCTCAACGCCAAGCTGGTCGAGCTGCGCACCCAATTGGGCGTGGTCAACGCCCAGCTCAAGGACTTCCAGCAGCAACAGCAGCAACTGGGCGATCAGTTGCAACCGCTGGTGGCGCAAGTGCAGGCGCACAGCCTGTGGCCGGCCCTGGCCCCGCAGGATGACAAGGCCCGTAGCACCTGGCTGGCCAGCCAGCTGCAGCGCCTGGAGGCGGAAATTGCGCAGGACGAGAAACGCCAGAGCGCGCTGCTCACGCTGCAACGCGATGCTGCCCGCCTCACCCAGCAACTGCAGGCCGCCCAAGACGCTCAACAGCAGGCCCAGCGCCACCTCGAACAACAGCACCAGGCCCTGGCCAACGACGAGCAGCAGTTGCAGCAAGGCTTGCACGACCTGGCCGGGGTGCTGCCCGAGCAGGCCCTGAAGGCACTCGACGAAGACCCGGCCAATGCTTTCCTGGCCCTGGACCAGCAGATCGCCCAGCGCTTGCAGCAACTGGAACAGCGCAAGGACGAACTGGAAGAACAGCAGGCCCGGCAAACCCAACTCGACAAGCTGCGCGACCAGCACCAGGCCCGCGTGCAAGGCCTGCAGCAGTTGCAGCAACAACTTGCCGCCCTGGACGAGCAGCGCCAGCAGGCCCAGGCCGCCCTCGGCGAACTGCTCGGTGAACACGCCACTGCCGAAGCCTGGCAACAGCACATGGACGCCGCGCTGGACCAAGCCCGCGCCCTGGACGCCGACACCGCCCAGCGCCTGCACGTCGCGGATCTTTCCCGGCGCGGTGCCCGCCGGCATCACGGCCACGAAGGGCAGCCCGAGCAGCCGCGCGAACCAGGCTTCGGCAATCGCGGTACTGCCGGACGAGGCATCGACCACGGTCTGGCCTTCCGCCAGGCGGCCGTTGCATAGCGCGTAGAGAAACAGCGAACGGGCCAGCCGATGCTTCAGGCTGCCGCTGGGATGGGAAGACTCGTCCTTGAAATAGAACGGTATGTGCGGAAAGCCGGGGAACGTCAGCTTCAGCAGGTGCGTGTCGGCCGAGCGCGCCGCCTCCTGGGCGAGGCGCTCCAGCGCGTCGTGCACCCAGCGGCGGCCCTGACCGAAACGCGGCAGGGCCTCGGGCGCGGCGTGCGGACGCATCGGCATGCTCATGCGCGCCGCCCCCGTCCCTTCACTTGCCCAGCGACAGCGTGCCCTTCATCAGCGCGGCGTGGCCGGGGAAGGAGCAGAAGAACGCATAGGTTTCGCCGGCCTTGAGCTTGGCCACCGGCACCGTGGCCGTAGCGCTCTCGCCGCCGCCGACCAGCGCGGTGTGCGCGATCACGCGGGTGTCGCCGGGCTTGAGGTAATCGCTCGCGGCGCCGGCCTTGGCGCCGTCGGCATTGATGCCGGCCTCGTCCGCCGTGGCGGCCAGTACCCAGTTGTGGCCCATGGCGGCCTTGGGCAGTTTGCCGGTGTGCTTGAGCGTCACCGTGAACTGCTTGCAGGTCTTGGGCACCTCGATGCTCTTCTGATTGAACTGCATCGCGTCGTTGGCTTCGACGGTGGCCGCGCAGTCTGCGGCGAAGGCGGGGGAGGTCGCGAGGCCCAGCAGGGCGAGGGCGGCGAGCTTGCGGTACATGCGGGTATTCCTCGGTGGACGAATGCGCCGCGAGCATCGGCGCGTACCGGGCCGGTCGCCTTGATCTGGATCAAGGCCTGCGCGAGGCGAATCGCCGCGGCGGCGCGCCTTTCGTCGCCCGATCGCTGGCTTTCGTCGGCCCGTGGCCGCTTTCGTCGCCGCTGCGGCGAAAGCGCGCAGGGGGCGGGCTATGCTCCGCCCACTGACGCTCCTGGGGAAAGCTCCGATGACCGGTTTCTTCTTCGTGATCCGCCTGGCCGCGGCCTGGATGCTGGCCTACCTGTTCGCGGTCATCGTGTGGAACGCCAGCAACGACGGGTACCACGGCTCGGGCTGGCCGTTCGTGCTTGCGGCCTGGATCCTGCTTGGCATGGTGATCACCGGCGGCTTCTCGCACGTGCGACGGGTGCGGCTCATCGCCGGTCGCGTCGATCCCGCCACGCTGAGCAGCCGCCAGCGCCGGCAGGTGGAGATTCCCTTCGAAGCGGGCGAGGCGTTCGGTGTGCTGGATGCCGCCGTCCGCGAACTGCCGCGTACCGAGGCCATCGAGAGCGCGCCGGACAGCCTGCAGGTGCGCGCCAAAGTGCGCCGCCTCGACCCCTACGGCAACAAGCAACCGCGCCGCTGGTGGCTGCCGCGCTGGTTCACCCATCGCGACAACCAGATTCTCGCCACGGTGACGCCCGGTCATGGCAGCAGCAGCGTCACGCTGATCTGCGAGCCGTGCAGCGGCGCATGGAGCGACTGGTTCCGTGTGGACGACGGCACCAACCTGGAGAACGCCGAAGCGATCACCCGCGCCATCACCCGCCGCGTGGCCGAGCGCCGCCGCGGCGAGCAGGCCGAGGCGCGGCAGACGGCGACCGAGAAGGAGCTCACCGTTGCGCGGTTGAACTTGCTGCACGCGCAGGTGGAGCCGCATTTCCTCTACAACACGCTCGCCAGCGCGCAATACCTCACGCGCACCGATCCGGCGCGCGCCGATCAAATGCTGGGCCACCTCATCACCTACCTGCGCCACTCGCTGCCGCGCACGGACGAAGCGTTGTCTACCCTTGGCGACGAGCTGGAACGTTCGAAGGCCTATCTGGAGATCTTGCGCATCCGCATGGGCGACCGGCTCAAGCTGCAGGTCGATGTGGCGCCGGACCTGCTGTCCACACCGCTGCCGCCGATGATGCTGCAGACCCTGGTGGAGAACGCGATCAAGCACGGCCTGGAACCCAAGCCCGGCGGCGGCACCGTCTGGCTGCTCGGCCGCACGCGCGAGGACAGCGTTTCCGTCACCGTGGCCGACGATGGCCTGGGTTTCTCGGAAGCCGGCAGCGGCACCGGCATCGGCCTGAAGAACGTGCGCGAGCGTCTCGCCCTGGTGTACGGCGGTGCGGCCTCGCTGTCGATCGTCGGCAATTTCCCCAGCGGCGTCGCCGCCACGATCACGGTGCCGGCGAAGCTGGCCACGGAGGCCGCCCATGGCTAAGTGCGTGATCGCCGAAGACGAGCCGCTGCTGCGCCAGTCGCTGAGCGAGCAGTTGGAGCGGGCATGGCCCGCGCTGGAGATCGTCGCCGAATGCGAGGACGGTGCCGAGGCGCTGGAGGCCATCGCCGAACATCGCCCGGAGGTGGCTTTCCTGGACATCCGCATGCCCGGCCTCACCGGCCTGGAAGTGGCCGCGGGCGCGGCGGAAGCCAGCCCCGCCACGGAAGTGGTGTTCGTCACCGCTTACGACCAGTACGCCGTGGACGCCTTCGAGCGCGGCGCCGTCGATTACCTGCTCAAGCCGATCGCGCCCGAACGTCTCGCCGCGACCGTGCGGCGCATCCAGGCGCGCCTGGCCGGCGGCGCGCCATCGAACGAGGCGCTCGCCGCGCTGCTGCGCGAATTCGACGCCGGGCGCCTCGCCGCGGCGGCCACGCCGCTGACCTGGATCACCGCCAGCGCCGGGCGCGAGACACGGCTGATCATGGTCGACG
>JBCNOA010000360.1:0-4295 GCA_039594095.1 Dyella sp. | reverse complement strand
GCCTTGTGGCACGGCCATGCGCCGACGCCCTCTCCGACCGCCGCACCGCCGGCGCAAACCGCCGGCGCGGCCGCGCAACGCCAGGTTCCCCCGCCGGCGCCGTCCGCCTCGGACACGCCAACGGAGCGGCCGGCTGCCGCCTTGCCGGACTTCCTGCCGCCCGAGGCGCGCGACACCCTGGCCCTGATCGCGCGCGGCGGTCCCTTCCCGCACCGGCAGGACGGCACCGTCTTCGGCAATCGGGAGGGCCGGCTTCCGTCGCGCCCGCAGGGCTACTACCACGAGTACACCGTCGACACGCCCGGCCTCGACTATCGCGGTGCGCGGCGCATCATCACGGGCGGTCATCCTCCGGTGGTCTACTACTACACCGATGATCACTACCGCACGTTCCGCGCTTTCGAGGTGCCGCGATGACCGACCAAGACCACGACATCGATTTGACCGATCCTTCCGCCGGCGGCGTGTTCTTCGTGGTCGAAGAAGACCTTGGCCCACTCGCGGCGCAGGGCACGGCGCAGGGCCTGTTTGTCGCGCGCACCAGCCTGCGCGGCTGCACGGGCAAGGACGAACTGATGCGCCGCCTCAAGTTCTCCTGGCAACTGCCGGCGGATTTCGGCGACAACTGGGACGCGCTCTCCGACTGCGTGCGTGACCTGGCCTGGCTGCAGGGCGAAGGCTACCTGCTGCTGTTCGACCATGCCGACGAGCTGCGCGACGCCAACGAGGAAGACTTCGACATCCTGCTGGACATTCTCGACGAGGCCGCCGAGGAATGGCAGGAGGACGAAAAGCCGTTCTTCGCCTTCTTCGCCATGCCCGAAAGCGCCTTCAACGATCCGGACTTCTGAGCGCCCATGCAGTCACTCGATTTCGAACTCGACGATCGCCACGAATACGTGGAACTCAACCAGCTGCTCAAGCTGACCGGCCTGTGCGACAGCGGCGGCGCCGGCAAGGCGCTCGTCGCCAGCGGCGCCGTCTATGTCGACGGCCACCAGGAGCTTCGCAAGACCTGCAAGATCCACGCGGGCCAGATCGTGGAGATCGACGACGTGCGCATCGAGATCCGGCGCCCGGGCTGATACGCGCTCAGGCCGAGCCGACCGGGAGCGCGTCGAAGCGCGCCAGCATGTGCGTCAGGCGCGGCACCTGGATCAGGAACTCCCGCTCGAGCACATCCAGGATCTCCTCCGCGGTTCCCAGCGTGCGCCGGACCGATTCGCCACCCAGGTGATGCACGGTGAAATCGCGGCTGCGCAGGTTCAGCCGCCGTCCGGGCACGCTGCGCGCGATCGTCAGCTGATGCAGGAAATGCGATTGCGGGAACGTCGACGTGTAGTGGTTGGCCACGACGTAGTCGATGTCCTCCCGCGGCTGCAGGTCGAAACGGTACAGTGTCGCCCACTGTCCGCGCACCAGCGCCTGCATGCGCCATTGCCCGTTGTCCTCCAGCAGCCGGTAGGGTTCGTGCGCGCTCAGCTGCTCCACGTCGGGTGCTAGGCGCAGCGCGCCGGACAACACCATGCCGCCGAAGCCCACGTCGGCGAGCCAGCTCTCGCCCTCGATCTCCACGCGCAGGAGCATGTGACTCTGCGCGGTCACCTCGCTTTCGTCGCGCTGCCACAGCACGCGCGCGATCAGGCCGGTGACCGGATAGCCGATCGCGCGCAGTACCTCGCGGAACAGCAGGTTCTGCTCGAAGCAGTAACCGCCACGCCCGTGCTGCACCAGCTTGCGTTCCAGACGAGGCAGTTCCAGCACGACCGGCACGCCGAGAAAAGGATCGAGATTCTCGAAAGGGATCGAAGCTACGTGCGCGGCGGCCAGCCCGCGTAGCGTGGCGGCATCCGGCCTTACCGCTTGGGTGTAACCGATGCGTCGAAGGTAGGCCGGCAGGTCGATGGCGAAGGTCATGGGGGAGGTATCGGAACGGGGGAGGCGGCACCATAGCATCGCCTCTGGGCGTAACGAACCGTGTCGCCCCAGCGAAGAGAAGCTGACCCAAGCCATGGAGCGCTTCATCATGAGTACCGCTCGCACGATCACCCCCGGCCCGGCCGCCGCGAGCCGCGTCGCTGCCGGCCTACCCCGCCTCCGCCTTCTCGCCGGCCTCATGCTCGCGGCCGGCGTCGCGGCCTGCGGCGTCGTGTCCGCCGACAGCGCGCCCGTCGCCGCGCCACCGCCGGCTCTGGATGCGCCTGCCACCGCGCAGCATGGTGAGCAGGTCGCCGTCTTCGCCGGCGGCTGCTTCTGGGGCGTCGAGTCGGTGTTCGACCACGTCAAGGGCGTCAAGAAAGCCTGGTCCGGCTACGCCGGCGGCGATGCCGCCAGCGCCGACTACGAGCAGGTATCCAGCGGCCGCACTGGCCATGCTGAGTCGGTGAAGGTGGTGTACGACCCGGCCAAGGTGAGCTACGGCAAGCTATTGCAGGTGTTCTTCTCGGTCGCCGCCGATCCCACCCAGCTCAACCGCCAGGGCCCGGACGTGGGCCCGCAGTACCGCTCCGTGATCTTCTACGCGAACGACGAACAGAAACGCATCGCCACGGCCTACATCGAACAGCTGGACAAGGCACACGTCTTCCGTGCCCCGATCGTCACCCAGGTGACACCGCTGCGCGCGTTCTATCCGGCCGAGGCCTACCATCAGGATTTCGCGCGACTGCACCCGGACCTGCCGTACATCGTGATCAACGATGCGCCGAAGGTGCGCCACCTGAAGGAGCTGTTCCCCGCCGACTATCGGCCGGAGGAAAGTGTGGTCGACGTGCAGCTTCATTGAAGCGTCCACCGCGGGTTGGGGCCGTGATCTTCCCCAACCCGCGCGCCGCCTCAGCGATGCTTGGGCGGCACCAGCCGCAGTTTCGCCGTGCGCTGGTTGCGCGCGAGCTGGCGCTCGATTTCCACGGCGGCTTCCGGGCGTGAATAGAAGAAACCCTGGCCTTCCGCGCAGCCGGCCTTCAACAGGAAGTCGTGCTGCTCCTGCGTCTCGATGCCTTCGGCGATCGGGCGCAGGCCCAGGCTGCGGGCAATGGCCAGCATCGCTTCGGTGATCGCCGCATTGTTGGCGTCGTGCGGCAGGCCGTTGATGAAGGAGCGGTCGATCTTCAGGAAAGCGATGGCCGACAGCTTCAGGTACGCGAGCGAAGAGTAACCGGTACCGAAGTCGTCGATCGCCACGCCCACGCCCAGCGCGTGCAGCGCATGCATGGTGCGGTCGGTCTGCTCGCCGAGGCGCAGGATCGCGCTCTCGGTGATTTCCACCAGCAGCCGCTTGCCATCGAGCTGCTCGGCATCGAGCGCGGCGCTGAGGCGCTCGACGAAGTTGCGGTGCCCGAAGGTGCTGGCCGAGACGTTGATGGCCATGCGCAGCGGCGGCAGATGAGCCTGGTCCCAGCGGCGCACCTGCGCGCAGGCCTGGCGCATCACCCATTCGTCGATCTGCCGGATCAGGCCCAGGCTTTCGGCCATGGGAATGAACTCGTCGGGCAGCAGCACGCCCCGCTCCGGATGGCGCCAGCGCAGCAGCGCTTCCACCGCCACGATGCGACCGGTGCGAAGCTCCACGTTGGGCTGGTAGACCAGGTAAAGCTCGTCCCGCACCAGCGCCTGCCGCAGGTCCACGCCAAGCATCAGGCGTCGGCGTGCGTCGGCGTGCATCAGCGGGGTGTAGAAGCGGAACGCGTTGCGCTCTTCGGTCTTGGCCACGTACATCGCGGCGTCGGCGTTGGTGATCAGCGTGATCGGATCGCCACCGTCGAGCGGGTAGCCGGCAACACCGATGCTGGCGCTGAGCGCGATTTCGTAGTCGCCCACCAGCACCGGCTCGGCCAATGCGCCGAGCAGGCGGTTGGCCATGGTGCGCGCGTCTTCGCGGGTGGGCAGCTGGCCCAGCAACACGGTGAATTCGTCGCCGCCGATGCGCCCGGCCACATCGTGCGGGCCCAGCGCGCGATCGATGCGCTCGGCCACTTTCACCAGCAGGCTGTCGCCGATGGCGTGGCTGTAGCTGTCGTTGACCACCTTGAAGGCGTCGAGATCGACGAACAGCACCGCCACCGCGTTGCGCTCGTGCGTGGCGGCCAGGATGGCCTGCTCGCACAGTCGTTCGAACTCGGCGCGGTTGACCAGGCCAGTCAGCGGATCGTGCGTGGCCAGGTGTTCCAGGCGCAGGCGATCGGCCTTGATCGCGGTGATGTCGGTGAGCACGGCCACGTAGTGCTGCACGCGGCCATAGCCGTCGCGGATGGCGCTGATGCTCAGCAGTTCCGGATAGCTGCCGCCGTCCTGCC
>JBCNOA010000036.1:0-23339 GCA_039594095.1 Dyella sp. | reverse complement strand
ACGATGCGCCGTCCATCGCGCTGGCCCGCGCACCCGAGGTGAGCACGCGTTCGCAACCGAGCGCGATGACGTCTTCCAGCGCCTGCTCGGGATCGACGGTGAGATCGAAGGCGCGATGGAAGGTCACCCCCATGCCGCCGGCAGCACGCACCAGCGGCTTGCAGCGTTCGCCGTCCACGCGGCCGTCCGCGTCGAGCACGCCGATCACCACCCCGTCGCAACCGAGCGCGGCGCAGGTCTCGATGTCCCGCTGCATCAGTTCGCACTCGACATCGCTGTAGAGGAAATCGCCAGCGCGTGGACGCACCAGCACATACAGCGGGATATGCAGGCGCTCGCGCACCATCGCGATCAGCGATGCCGACGGAGTGAGCCCACCCAGTTCCAGGCCGGTGCACAGTTCGACGCGTCCGGCACCGCCGTCCTGCGCGGCCTGTGCGGAGGCGACCGAATTGGCCGCCACTTCCAGCAGATAGCGGCCGGGCATCTCAGTACACGCTCTTGGAAGGGAACAGGCCGTCCTGCTTCGCACCATCGCATACCGCGTAGCTGAAACCGGGCTGGATGGCGAAGGCGCCGATCTCGCCTTCGCGATTGATGGCGAGAAAACCGACCTGCAGATCCTTGGACGCCTGCGGCCGCTTCTTGACGATGCGCATCACCGCTTCCTCGCAGGCCTGCTGCGGCGAGCGTCCCTGGCGCATCAGCTCCACCACGAGGAAGCTGCCGGCGTTGCGGATCACTTCCTCGCCCACGCCCGTGGACGTGGCGCCGCCGACGTCGCCGTCCACGTAGAGACCGGCGCCGATGATCGGGCTGTCGCCTACGCGGCCGCGCAGTTTCCACGCCATGCCGCTGGTGGTGCAGGCGCCGGCCAGGCGGCCTTGCGCATCGACGGCGAGCATGCCGATGGTGTCGTGATTGTCCTTGCCGCCGGGCAGGCCCTTCGCGTTGCCCATGCCTTTGCCGTAGTCGCGCACTTCGCTGTTGGCACTGGGCTGGTAGTGCGCGGTCTTCAACCACTCGTGCCAGGCTTTCTCCGACTCCGGCGTCAGCAGCTTCTCTTTCTTGAAGCCCTGCTCGATGGCGAACTGCTGCGCGCCCTCACCCACCAGCAGCACATGTGGGGTGCGTTCCATAACGCGGCGGGCGACCTGGATGGGGTGGGCGATGTTCTCCAGCGCCGCCACCGCGCCGCAGCTACCGTCGCCGTCCATGATGCTGGCGTCCAGGCTGACGTGGCCGTCGCGATCGGGATAGCCGGCACGGCCCACGCTGTGGTTCTTGAGATCCGCCTCGGGAATCATCACGCCGGCCTCCACCGCATCCAGCGCGCGGCCGCCCTTGGCCAGGATGGCCCAGGCGGCGAGATTGGCGGGCACGCCGAAGTCCCAGGTGGAGATCACGCGCGGCTTGCGGCCGCCCCCGGCGGAGGCTGCACTCTTGTCCCCGGCCAGCGCCGGCGCGATGCGGGAGGTCAGCGCCGCGGCGGTCATGCCCAGCGCGGCGGTCTTGAGAAAGCGACGGCGATCGGCCATCGGGCGTCTCCTGGCAAAGGGGGAAGGGTGTCGCCCGAGAGTACAGGCGAACACCCGCGGCCGGCATGGGCCGTCCGCGGGCAAGGCGCATCAGAAGTCGTAGCTGACGCCGAAGCGTACGTAGCGCGGCGACTCCATCACCTTCACGGTGTCGTACAGGTCGTTGAGCTTGTCCGGCGTGTTGGTGCTGTTGTAGCGGGTATACAGCACCAGCGGACGCTGCTGGTTGAGCACGTTGAACACGCTCAGGTTGAAGGCCAGCTTGTGGTCCGCGAACGCCGGCCGATAGGTCAGGTTGAGGTCCACGCGATAGGTCCACGGCAAGTCGCCCATTGAGCCGGGCACCGACGGCTTGCCGTTGCACCAGTGGTAGTACGAGCCGTAGCCGTCGGGCTGGGTCTGGTCCGGGCCGTAGAAGCCCAGGCAGTTGTGCGGACCGCCCGAGGCCAGGTTGGCCACGCCGGACACCATCCATTCCGGCGAGAAGCGGTACACGCCGTACGCCTTGATCTGGTGCGTGCGGTTATTGCCGAGCACACCGTTGGCACGGTCCATCACGTACGCGTTGTCCCAGTCCTGCGTGACGCCCACCGAGTCGTTGCCGCGCGACACCTGCAGCAGGCCCTCGGAGTTGCCGTAGCTGCGCGAATACGCGTAGCTGATGCGGCCGCCCCAGTCGTCCTTGCCGAGCGGGTGTTCCAGGAACATCTCCAGCGCGTAGTACTTGCGCTTCGGTCCCTGGCTGAATCCCCAGTCGGCGTTGGCCATCGGCACGCGCAGATAGCCCTGCGTGGTGAGCACGTCGAAATTGTTGGTCTTGCCGGGATTGAAGATGTAGCAGGCACCGCGGTTGGCGGTGATCTGGTCGTCGGTGAGGTTGTACATCGCCTTGGTCTTGGCGATGAGCAGGTTGGCGCTGTCGCACACGTCGTCGGAGATCTGCCGCAGCACGCGGAAGGTGCCCTTCACGCCTGCGATCCACTCCGGCGTGATCGCCTTGGTGGCGCCCAGGATGAACTCGTCCTGGTACTCCGCGCCCAGATTGGTCGAGGCCACCGTGCGCGGGTCCGGCGCCTGCCCGGTATGGCCATTGACGTCGTAGTAGCCGAACGGCGTGAGGCCGGTGGGCATGCCGTTGGCGTCGATGCCGGTATAGGTGTAGTAGCTACGGTTCCACGCATAGCCGGTGGCGCCGTCGTATGCCGTGTTGTTGTTGATCGCCAGGTAATAGCGGCCCGCGTTGCCGTAGACCTTGAGGCTGGCGTCGCCGTACACGTCCCAGCTGAAGCCCAGGCGCGGCGACCAGTTGTGGTTCTGCGAAGTGAATTTCTGGCCGCTGTTGTTGTAGTTGGCGAAGGCGTCGTTGCGCAGGCCGACGTTGAGCAGAAAGCGATCGGTCACTTGCCAGGTGTCTTCGATGTACTGCGCGTGCTCGACGGTCTTCACGCCCGCGGCGCCGGACACCACTTCCTTCATCACGTAATAGCCATTGCCGCCCGGTGCGCCGATGCCGTTGTCCGGATCGACCGGCGCCGAGGCATTGTTGTTGTGCGCATAGGTCCAGGTGACGCTGTTGCTTCCCTGATCGATGGTGCGCGGGGTCTGGTCGTCGATGCCAAGGTTGAGCTTGTGGTCGCCCAGGCGCCATTCCAGATCGATGCGCAGGTTGGTGTTCTGCGAGCCCTGGGTCGGCGCCGGCACCGAGAAGGTGGACTGGCTGTTGCCGATCGGCCGGCCGCCGGTGAGCGCCAGATTCTGGTCCGCGATGTTCTGCAGGAACGGCAGGTTGGGGTCGTAGTCCACCGGCGCGGAGTAGTCGTGCAGGCGCATCTTGCCGTACATCGCGCTCAGTGTGATGTTGTCGGTGAGGTAGCCGGTGTACTTGACGATGTAGGCGTCGCCTCCGGTCTTGGTGCGGTCCGAGTACGACTGAAAGGCGCCGGCTCGGTGCGTCGCGTAATCGAAGGCGTAGTTGCTGCCGGAACCGTGCTGCTCGCTCTGGATACCGGTCAGCTCGAGAATGTGGTTGTCGGTGATGTTCCAGTTGAGCTTGGCATACCACTTGGGCGTGGTGTACGTGTAATTGCTGCGCGAGGGGCTGCTGGCGTCGCTGGTGGAGGTCTGTGTGCCCTGCTCTTTATCGGCCTCGGCCGCCACGAAGAAATACAGGCGGTCCTTGATCAGCGGGCCGCCGACATACGCGCTGTAGGTGGTGCGCCACGACTTGTCGTCCTGGCGGTACTGATAGAGCTTGCCGGCATAGCGGTTGCGCGCGTAGACGATGTCGTCCGGCGAGGACATCAGCGATCGCGGCGTCCATTGCACCTGGGCACCGTAGTGCCACTCGTTGGTGCCGCTCTTGCCCACCTGACTGATGACGCCGCCGTCGGAACGACCGTACATCGAGCTGTAGCCGCCGGTAAGCACTTCCTGCTGGTCGATCGCGCCGTACGGCAGCTGCAGCGCGCCCTGCCCCTTGTACGGATCGGTCGTGTTGAAACCATTGATGTAGTAGGCGTTCTCTGCGCCCGAGGCGCCGCCGAACGAGACCAGGTCGCCACCGCCGCCGATGCGGCTGGTGAAGTTGGATCCGGATGTGACCGTGCCCGGCGCCAGCAGTGCGATGTCCTCCGCCGTGCGCGCCAACGGCAGCGCATCGAGCTGCTGCGCGGTGATGACGGTACGCGAGTCGACGCTGCTCACATCGATCGGCGGGAGGGCGCTGGCCGTGACCTGCACACCCTGGAGGTTGGTAGCGCCAGCCGCCGCGCCGGTACCGGCGAAATCCACCTGGGTGCCGCTGCTCACGCGCAGCGCGACCTGCTCGCGAGTGGCGACCACCGCGCCCTGCCGTTCCACCGACACCTTGTACACGCCCACGGGCAGCGCACCGGCCTGGTAACGGCCGTCCGCGCCGACCGGGATGCGGCGCGACACGCCGTTGTCGCCCTGCACTACCACCGTCGTGCCGTTGGCGTCTCCGCCCACCGTGCCGAAGATCGAGCCGGTCGTCGCCTGTGCGAAGACGGTACCGCTGAGCGCCAAGCCCAGGACGCACGCCAATACGTTGCGGGAAAGCTCATGCCCGCGATGCCTGATTGCCAACATGCCCGTTCACCTCGCCATGGTTGTCGTTGTCATTTCCCCCTCCCACGGCCGCCGCCATGCGGCATGCGGCCGTTCGCCCGGACTGGTTACCGGTCCCTGCGCACGGGCTTGCGCCCGTGCTTTCAAACCGTCTCGCGCGCCGCCAATCCCGCTGCGCCCAGTACGCCAAGGCGGCCGTGCTCGATCAGGCGCACCGGCACGCCCGCGAGGAATTCGCGCATCACGCCTTTGTTGAAGAAGCGCGCGCGAAAATCGCTGCGGGACAGGAAATCGCCGAGCTGCGGCAGGATGCCGCCGGCCAGGAATACACCGCCGGAGGCCTTGAAAAGCACGGCGAGGTCGCCGACGAAACCACCGAGCATGGCGCAGAACACGCGCAGCGTTTCCAGCGCCAGCGGGTCGCCACCTTCGAGAGCCGCAGCGGTAATGCGTTCGGGCTCGGCATGCACGGCGGACAAGCCGTCCAGCTCGGCGAGCGCGCGATACAGATTCACCAGGCCGGGGCCGGACAGCACATGCCCGGTGTGCACGTACTCGCGGCCGCGCGAAAGCAGGCGCAGCAGCGCGATCTCCTTCTCGTTGCCCGGCGCGAGCGCTACGTGGCCGCCTTCGCTGGGGAGCACGGTCGCGCCCTGCCCGTCCGGTAGCAGCAAAGCGCAGCCCATGCCTGTGCCCGGCCCGACGACCACGACGGGGCCGCCCGCGGAAGCCGCTTCGATGACGGCGATGCTCTCGTGGTCTTCCAGATACTGTGTCGCGTAGGCCAGCGCTTCGAAATCGTTCACCACCCGCAGGCGTTGCAGGCCGAGGCGGTCGCGAAGTTCAGCAAGGCGAACCGGCCAGCGCAGGTTCTCCGCCACCAGCATGTCGTCGCGCACGTAACCGGCCACGGCGATGGAGGCTTCGGCCACGGCATGGCCCGGGTGACGGGCGAGGAAATCGGCAAGGATCTCGGCCAGCCCCGGCCATTCGGCTCCGGCATAGCGCTCGTAGGCGAGCACGCCGCCGGTAGCAGCCGGTGCTGCGCCATCGATCAGGCCGACGCGCGCATGCGTGCCCCCGACGTCCGCTGCCAGCATGATCCGCGGCGCCTGCGCCACGCCTCCCCACGCACGATCCCGCATTGACTCTCCCCGTCACGCGACGGACACGCGGATGCCGTGTCCCTGTCACTTCGGCCGATGCTAAACCCGAATGGTAACGTTATCAACGATCACTGAAGGCGATCGCGCAAGAGAGACTTCTTGCAAGACAAAGAAGCGATGCGCACATACATATAAATAAGGTGTAAGGAAATCTCCCGTATTCGGCAATCCACCGCGCGCATCGGTTCGGTAGCGAAGCAGTCGCATGTGGCCGCATGACATGCAACATCACTGGTAACGCTACCTAAGAAGACCCTCTCTCGGCGAAGCTTGGAACTCGCGGGAAGAAACCGGTGCTTTCAAGCACCGTGGCTTGGGCTAGGATGCGGTCATCGCCGCCAAGGGGGAGCGTCGCGTTGCGCAGGCCCACGATCAAAGATGTCGCCAGCCTCGCCGGCGTTTCGCCGATGACGGTGTCGCGAGTGATCAATCTCGAGCCGACCGTCCATGCGGACACGGTGCAGAAGGTGCGGCGCGCTATCGAGACGCTGCATTACCGGCCGGATGCGACCGCGCGCAGCCTGCGCGGCACGCGCTCGTTCACCATCGCGCTGGTCTACGACGACAACCCCAACGCCAATTACATCCTCAGCCTGCAAAACGGTGTGCTGGCGGCCTGCCGCGAACGCGGCTACGAGTTGCTGATCTATCCATGCGACCCGCGTTCGCCGCGCCTGATGGACGAGCTGTCCCTGCTGGCCAAGAACGCCCGGCTGGCTGGCCTGGTCCTCACGCCGCCGATGTCGGAGAACCCGCGCCTTCTAGCCAGGCTCAAGGCGAATGACGTGGCGTACGCCAGGATCATCGCCGCCCGCGGCGATCCGCGCGACGGCGCTCCCTGCGTCTACGTCGACGACCACAAGGCGGCTTACGCGATCACCGCGTATTTGATCCAGCTGGGGCACACGGCCATCGCCTTCCTGTGGGGCGACCCGCACTACCGGTCCAGCCCGGAACGCTACGAAGGCTACGCGGACGCGATGAAGGACCACGGCATTCCCGTGCGCAAGAAATACGTGCTGGAAGGCACTTACACCTTCGAGGACGGCTTTCGCCGCGCACGCAAACTGCTGGCCGGCAAGGATGCGCCGACAGCCATCTTCGGCAGCAACGACGAGATCGCCGCCGGCGCCCTCGCGGCGGCGCGCTCGGCCGGCCTGGACGTTCCCTGGGATCTCTCCATCGCCGGCTTCGAGGACAACCCGTTCTCGCGCCAGGCGTGGCCGGCGCTCACCACCGCCAGCCAGTCGACCAGCGAGATCGGCCGGCATGCGGCCTCGCGTCTGCTGGAGCAATTGCAGAAAGGTGCGCAGTCCGGCAGCGAGCGCTTCGTTCCGGAGCTGGTGATCCGCGGCTCCACCGCGCCGCCTCGTTCGGGCCGCAAGGCGCCGCCCCCGTCGCGCACGGCAGCGGCGGGCACATAAAAAAAGTCTCGCGCTTTGCGGCGCGAGACTCTTTTTGTTTCTTACCGGTGGCCGGCGAAGCCGGTGCGGCGTATCAGCCTGCGATCTCGACGCCCGAAGCCTGGGCACCCTTCGGGCCCTGAGTCACTTCGAACTTCACGCGCTGGCCTTCCTGCAAGCTGCGGAAGCCCTTGGCGTTGATCGCCGAAAAGTGGACGAACACGTCCTCCCCACCGTCCTCGGGCGCGATGAAGCCAAAGCCCTTGGCGTCGTTGAACCACTTGACCGTACCGAAACGCATTGCGTGAACCTCTGAATCATGGATTGGATGCACCATGGCTTCCTGCAGAACCACCACAACCCCTTGGTTCGCCGCCCCTGGCACGGGCGGAAGTATCAACATGTTTCATGGGAAAGCGCAATATGCGGGTGCGTATAGCCACGACGGGATAGGCCGAGGTGCTTAGCTTTTGAGCAACGACTCCAGAATACGAGGCACTTCCGCGGTCGCTGCCTTAAGGTGCGCGAAAATTTCGTCAATGCTGATTTCGGCTTCGTCGCCGCAACCGGCGGCGAAATTGGCAACCAAGGCAAGGCAGGCGTAAGCCAGTTCGAGTTCGCGCGCGAGGGCTGCCTCGGGCATGCCGGTCATACCGACCAAATCGCAACCGTCGCGCTTCAGGCGCGCGATCTCCGCGCGCGTTTCCAGCCGCGGCCCCTGGGTGGCGCCGTAGCAGCCGCCGTCGATCACCGGCACGCCGGCGTGCCGTGCCGCCTCGACGAGCCGACGACGCAGCGATTCGGTGTACGGCTCGCTGAAATCGATGTGCTTCACTTCGGCGCCTTCGACGTCGCAGAAGCTCGTGTAGCGGCCATGGGTGTAATCGATGATCTGGTCCGGCACGGCGATGACGCGCGGCCCCATATCGTCGCGAATGCCGCCGACTGCATTGACGCCGATCACAGTTCGCACACCCAGCGAATGCAGTGCCCACAAATTGGCACGGTAATTGACTCTGTGCGGCGGTACCGTGTGGCTCTCGCCGTGGCGTGCGAGGAACGCCACGCGCTTCCCGGCGAAATCGCCCACGACGATGTCGCCGGAAGCCTTGCCGTAGGGGGTGTCGACGCTGTGGCGCTCGGTGTTCTCCAGGCCCGGGAAGCTGTAGAGGCCGCTGCCGCCGATGACGGCCAGATCGATGGTCACGATGGTGTCTTCCTGCATGATTCGGTTCGAAGAGAATCAGCCGCGCGTCGCGGCTACCCGGTGAGCGAAAGCCTGCAGATGACGGGCCAGCGCTTCTCGCGTGCGTTCGTCCGCTAGCCGGCCATCCACGATCTTGGTGTGCGCCTGGAACACCAGCACCTCGCTCTGCGGCTCGACCTGAGCGCCGGCACGGCGCAGCACCAGCCGCAGCGAATCCTGCGCGCGCACCGTACCGGTGACACCGGGACTGGCGCCCATGACGCAGACGAGCTTGCCGGCCAGCGGCGCTTTCGGACGGTCCCGGCCCGCGCGGGAGATCCAGTCGATGGCGTTCTTGAGCACGCCGCTGATGCCGCCGTTGTATTCCGGGCAAGCCAGGAGCAAGCCATCGGCAGCGTCGACGGCGTCCTTCAAGGACCCGACCGCCGCCGGATCACCCTGCTCTTCCACGTCCTGGTCGAACAGCGGCAACTCGTGCAGGCGATGAATGGCGATGCCCATGTCCGACGGCGCGAGCTCCTGCGCGGCCTGCAGCAGCGCGGTATTGAACGAAGCGGCCCGCAGGCTTCCGGAGATGCCGAGGATATTCATGAGTCCCCCTGGGCGCCGCTCAGCGCAGTGCGTAGATGCCCGGCAGGTTGCGGCCCTGCTCGTAGTAGTCCATGCCGAAGCCGAAGACGTAGCGGTCCGGAAGCTCCACGCCGTTGAAGTCGGCGGCGATGCCCTCTACCAGGCGATCGTGCCGCTTGCAGCACAGGGTGATCACCAGTACCCGGGTGGCACCACGGCGCAGGCAATCGTCCCGCACGGCCTTCAGGGTGTGGCCTTCGTCGAGAATGTCGTCGACCAGCAGCACCGTGCGGCCCTTGAGGGGTACCTGAGGCTCGCGCAGCCAGTGCAGTTCGCTGCCCGATGTGGTGCCGCGATAGCGCGTGGCGTGCACGTAGTCGAACTCGACATCCGTGCGGATGGCCAAGGCCAGGTGCCCGCCGAATACCAGCGCGCCGTTCATCACGGTGAGGAAGACGGCACGCTCGCCATCGAGGGCGGCATCGATACGACGGCCCATGTCGGCGATCACGCCATCGAGGGTCGCGCGGTCGAACAGCAGGTCGGCGTTCGCCAGCGCATCGGCGAGCGGCGGAACGGCGGGTACGGAAACGTCAGTGCTCATGCCTTGCCTTCCTCGGCGTCCAGCGCCGTGATGCGCGCGACGAAACGATCGCGCTGGGGATTGTCGGTCAGTCCTTCCCAGGTGGCGCCCAGGGCGCCGCGCAGGGAGGCGAGACGCTCCGGCACCGTGGCCGCGCGTCCGCTCACGGCGGCGATGGCTTCGTCCACCACCTCGGGGAAGCAAGCCAGCACCAGATCGCAGCCCGCGTCGAGATGCGCGGCGACGCGCGCCGCCACGCCGCCGGCGGAGCCAGCCGCGGCCATGCTGATGTCGTCGCTGATCACCGCGCCCTTGAAGCCCAGCTCGCGGCGCAGGATGTCCTGGATCCAGACGCTGGAAAAGCCGGCTGGCTGGGCATCCACGGCGGGATAAACGACGTGCGCCATCATCACCGCCTCGACGCGCGCCTCGATGCACTCCGCGAACGGATGCAGGTCCTCATGGCGAATCGTTTCGAGCGGACGGGGATCGATGGCCGCCGCCTTGTGCGTGTCCACCGCCACCGAGCCGTGCCCGGGAAAATGCTTCAGTACGGCCGCCATCCCTCCCAGGTGCATGCCGCGGACATAGGCCTGGCCCAATTCGGCGGCCACGTCGGGATCGGCATGGAACGCGCGCGTGCCGATGGCCGCGTTGCCGCGCGCCAGGTCCACCACGGGGGCAAAACTGAAGTCGACGCCGATGGCCCGCAACTCGCTGGCCATGACCCAGGCGTGTTCTTCCGCCAGGCGGATCGCCTCGGCCGGATCGCGGTCGTATGCCGCACCGATCCTGGCAAGCGCGGGTAAGCGGGTGAATCCCTCGCGAAAGCGCTGCACCGGACCGCCTTCCTGGTCCACCGCGACGAGGAAATCCTCGCCGGCGACTTCGCGGATCGACTCGACCAGCGCGCTGACTTGCTCGCGCGATGCGAAATTGCGGGAAAACAGCAGCACGCCGGACACGCCCGGGGCCACCAGCTGGCGCCGCTCGGCATCCGTCAGCTCCAGCCCTGCCAGGCCGATCATCAGCATCAGGCTCGCTCCTCCGCGTCGTCCGCATGCCGCTCGGCGGAAGACCAGCGCGCATACGGATGTTCGATCAGGTTGACGTTGTAGTAGCGCCCCAGCGCGCTGACCTCGCGGCCCAGCCATGCGGGGCGCGGGAACGGCGCATCCGGTGCGTCGAGTTCCACCTCGGCGACGACCAGGCCGGCGTTGTCCCCGAGGAATTCATCGATCTCGAACGTTACGCCATCCACGGTGACAAGGTGACGAAATTTCTCGAGCACGCCATTGCACAGGCTCGCTAGCATGGATTCGGCATCGGCCACGGGAATCGCGTACTCGAACTCTGCGCGCTCGATCCCCAGCTCGGCCGATTTGATGTTGAGCCAGGCGCGGTCGCCGGAGACCCGTGCGCGTACCGACGCGCGGGCCAATCCCGCGCGCAGGGCCTGCGCATCGACAAGGTAGCCCTGCGCCAGGCGCTCGGTACTTTCGATCATGTCGCGCCAGCCTTCGCCGCTGACGAGGAACTTGCGTTCGATCTCGACGCCCATGGCGATCAGTCGCGCTCGAACAGCGCGATGGATTCGACGTGCGCCGTGTGCGGGAACATATCCATCACGCCGGCGGCGCTGAGTCGGAATCCATGCTTCTGCACCAGGATGCCGGCATCGCGCGCCAGCGAACCCGGGTGGCAGGACACATACACGATGCGCCGCGTCTGCCGGTGCGGCAGGTACTCCAGCACCTTGTCGGCGCCGGCACGCGGGGGATCCAGCAGCAGCTTGTCCCAGGCCTGGCGCGCCCACGACGTGCCGCGCTGATCCTCGAACAGATTGGCGACCTCGAACCTGGCATTGCCGATGCCGTTGCGCATGGCATTGGCCGCCGCGCGCTCGACCAGGCCGTGCTCACCTTCCACGCCCACCACTTCCGCCACGCGGCGGGCGATCGGCAAGGTGAAGTTGCCCAGACCGCAGAACAGATCAAGCACGCGGTCGGTCGCCTGCGGATCCAGCAACTCCAGCGCGCGCGCCATCATGCGGCGATTCATGCCCGCATTGACCTGCACGAAATCCAGCGGACGAAATTCCAGCTCCACGTCCGGCACGCCCTCTCCCGCATCGATGCGGAACGCCAGGCGCGGCTGCTCCGGCCACAACGGATGCACGCTGCTGATGCCGCCCGGCTGCAGGTAGATGGCGAAGCCATGCGCCTGCCCGAAGGCCGTGAGCTTGGCCAGATCGCCTTCGCTCAGCGGCTTGAGATGGCGGAACACCAGAGCGACGGTGTCGTCGCCGGCCGCGAACTCGATCTGCGCGATGTCGCCTGCGGCGTCGAGCGCGCTGACGAGCTCGCCCAGCAGGCCGATCTTGGGCCCGAGCGCCGGATGCACTACTTCGCATTGCGTGATGTCGGCGACGAAACGCGGATTATCTTCTTCGCGAAAACCGACCAGCACGCGTCCTTTCTTCACCACGTTGCGAACCGACAACCGTCCTTTGCGGCGATAGCCCCAGGGCTCATCGGTCAACGGCGGCAGCCATGCGGCGGGTACCACCTTGCCGATGCGCTCGAAGTTCTCGGCCAGGACGCGCTGCTTGGCCGCGATCTGCGACTCGGCATCCAGATGCTGGAGGGCGCAGCCGCTGCACTGGCCGTAGTGGCGACAACGCGGCTCGACACGATGCGGTGAGCGGGTGCGCAGTTCCACCGTCTCGGCTTCGTCGAAGTTGCGATGGCGGCGGCGGATGCGCAGCAGCACGTCCTCGCCCGGCAGCGCGTCTGACACGAACACGGCCTTGCCGTCGACACGGGCGACCCCGCGGCCATCGTGGCTGAGGTCGGTGATGGTGGCTTCGAATTCTTTCATTGGATCCGAGCAAAAAACGCGCGCCCGGATCATACGGTCCGGGCGACGCTATAGAGGGAAAAAAGGCGCGGCGTTACTTCTGCTTCCAGGCGCCCGAAGGGTCCTGATAATACCAGCCGGCGCGTGCCCGCTCGATCCAGCCCTTGGCGAAGGTGGCGCGGATCTGCGATTCCCATTCCGGATGGCCATTGGCATTGGCCACTTCGCGGTACAGCGCGTTGCGATCGCGGTTCTCGTCAGCCACGGCCGCATTGACCTCGGCGCGCTGGTTCAGCGGCACCTTGGAAGCGTCGCGCACGGTCACCAGGCCGTCCTTGGTGAAACCTACCGCCCCGCTGTCGAACAGCGCGCCCAGGCTGCCCTGGAAACGCTGCTGCATGCGGGCGCGGATCGCCTCGCTGGTGCTGGTCTGGATGCGGATGTCCGGCGTATCGGCCGCATAGGCGGCCGGGATCAGCAGATCGAGCAGCATGGCGGAAGGCTGCTTGCCCGGCTTGGCGGGAGCCGGCTTGGTGCCGTCCTTGTCGTCGCCCTTGGCCGCGGGCGTGGCGTTGTCCAGCACGGTGCCGATGAACTGGTCGGCCGCCTTCTGCGCGGCGGCCTCGGGGAAATACACGTTGATGGTCACACAGCCGACCAGAGCGACGAACAGCGAGGTCAACAGGAAATAAGCGAGCTTGCGCATGATCGGCACTCCTTGGATGGCTTGATGCTCAATGGGTCCGCGCGGGCGGCCCCTACGCTCAACGGACTTCGGGTCCGCCGCTTTCCGTAGCGGCCTTGATGCGACGCACCAGCGTGGGCCAGTCCACCTGGGTCTGGTGTCCGACGACTTGGAGCCTCGGCAGTCCGCTGCCTTCGACGATAGTGTAGCCGTCGCCGTCGCTGTCCAAGCCGCTCATCCGGCACACGCTTCCCTGCAGCACGCAATTGAGCCCGATACGCTTGTAGCTGAAGTTCTTGAACAACCGCAGCATCGCCCCCTGCAGGCCTGCGGCGATGCCGCCTCCGCCCACCGAGACGATGCTGTTCACCGCGCGCTGACTGATACGGCCGCCGCTGCCGGCCAGCAGGCGCGCATCGAAGGCGACCGGGTTCCAGTTCACCAGGCGCAGGTTCTGGATCGTGCCGTCCATGCGGCCGGTGATGCTGCCGATGTCGAAGACGCTGGTCATGGCGCCGAGATCGAGCTGGCGCAGCGAGATGTCGCCGGCCAGCACGGGACTGTTGCCGAAGGGATCCTGCAGAGACATGCGGGTGACGTCGACGAAGCCGTCGAAGATGTTCATCGACAGTCCGCCTTCCAGCTCGATGCGGTCGTCGACCCAGCGCAGGGCCGGAATCGCGCCGCCCAAGGTTCCAGGGAACTCCGGCCAGCCGACGGCGCGACTGAAAGCCCCCATGTCCACGCCGGTCAGTGCCAGCGACGTGGTCAGGCGCCGACCTTTCGCGGCGGCCGGCCGCCAGTCGAGGTCGGCGACGCGCAGGCGCCCATTGAGCAGAGGTATGTCGACCGGCTTCTGCAAACCCAGGCCGCCATCTCGGCTCTGCCAGGAGGTTTGCGCCGCGCCGTGCATCAGCCGGTAGACCTGCGCGCTGCGCCAGCCCAGGGTGGTGGCCGGACGCGAGCCGTGCAGCGCCCAGTCCATCCCTCCGCGCAGGCCGCTGACCGCAAGGCGCCCCTCGCCGTCGGCAAGGTCCAAACCGTCTGTATCGAATGAGAAGGCGTGCGGGCCGTCGGCGGCCAGATCCAGCGTGGCGGAAAGCTGCCCCGCGACCCGCATGTTGCGCAGACCCAACGTGGCCAGCCACGACTGGCCATAGCGCTGATAGGCCGCCGGGAAGCTGGCCTGGAAGCGGTCCAGCTTGAGCTTCTGCAACTCGCCCTTGGCATCGAAGGCAAGAGAGCCGTCCAACTGCATCGCGTCGGCGTCGCCCACGCGCAGCCGGCTCAGCTCCAGCGCCCCGTTGCGCGAGGTCGCGTCCAATCCCAGCTGCACCGGGTGGTCCGGCAGGCGCGCGTAGATCGGGCCGAGCAGCAGTTCGCCCCCGCGCAGGCTGGCATCCAGGCCAACCCTGGCCGGACCGCCGGTGGTATCCACGCTAAGGCGCCCTGAACCGTTGACCCGCTGGCCCGCGATGGTGCCGGAGGGCGTATCGAATCCCAAGTCGGCCACGCCGAACTGCCCAGAGGCCTGCACTCCGGTGTCTTCCACATCCAGGGCCATGACCGCGTCCAACCTTCCCCCGGTAGCGCGTCCCGTCCACATCGTTCCCAGCAATCCTTGCAGCCATCCGGCCGGAAGTCCCTTGAGGCTGATCTGGGCATGGGTGGGCTGGTCCAGCGGCAGCGCGGCGCTCGCCAGGGATTTGCCCTGGTTGACGTCGACCTGGAGGGTGTTGGCGGCCTCGTCGAGGACGAGCGAGAGCTTGGCGTCGTTCCACGCGCCGCCCGGCGCGCCGGCCAGGCGCATGTCGCCATCGAACAGCCAGCGCAGATGCGGGTCTCTGGACAGCCCGCCTTGCAGGTCCACGCCGACGCGGCGCCAGCCCAGTGCCGGAAGCTCGGCTTTCGCGGCACGTATCGCCAGCTGCAGGCCGCCGTTTCCGTCCTCGGCGATGCGTACCTGCACGTCCTGCAGCTTCAGCCCCGGGGCCGCTAATTGCTTGGCATCCAGCACGATGTCCGCGCGAACGGGAAGCGCCCCGGCGAAACCGAACAGGATGCACAAATAGAACAAAAGATGGCTTGATGTCGGGCGCATGTCGCGCCATTCTGCCAAAACCAGCTGAACGACATGGACTCGTCATGTTCAACACACCCTCCAACGGCACGCCTGCCGTTCCTTCCGGCCATCATGCGCTACGGGTGCTGGTTGCCGACGACGATCCCGCCAGCCGCCTTTTTCTGGTGGAGGCCATGCGCACCCTGGGCCTGGACGCGGAGTCCTGCGATGACGGCGCCGCCGCGATCGCACGCGGCCGGCGCGAGGCCTACGACCTGCTGCTGCTCGACTGCCGCATGCCCGGGGCCGGCGCCCAGCAGGTACTGAAGGAACTGCGAGGAGACCCGGCTGCCTCTTCCGCCGAGAGCACCGCCGTGGCGACCAGCGCCGAAATGGATTCGGCCGAGCGCCAGCGCCTGCTTTCCTACGGTTTCAGTGAAGTGCTGCAGAAGCCCTGCGACCTCTCCGACCTGCGTCGCGTCGTCGCGCTCGTGCAGCCGGATGCGCAACCCCTGCTCGACGACACGCAGGGTCTCGCCAGTGCAGGGAACGAGCAGATCATGCGGGCGATGCGCGCGCTGCTGCGGGACGAGCTGGTGAGCATCTACCAGGAATTGGATACCGCATTGACGGACGCCGGCTTCGGCGACCGCCTGCACAAGCTGCGTGGCTCGTGCGGCTTCTGCGGCGCATCTGCACTGGCCGCGCGCGTGGTGCAACTACAGGAAAGCCTGCGCCAGGGACGTCCGGTGCTGCCCGCGTTGCATGAGCGCTTCCGCGCCACGCTCAAACAGACCATCGACGCGCTTGCTCCTGGCGCCTGAGCGAATTCAGCGGCGCGACAGAGCGGCGGTAAGTACGTGCCAGGCGCGCAGATCTGCTCCACCCAGGTGGAAGCGGATCACTTCGCGCATCATCGACCGGAGCGCGGAAAGGCCGGCGCCATCGGGCGCGGCGTCCTGCGAGAGCGCCAGCAGGTCGGAGCCCCGCAATGCATGCGGAAGATCAGAACGGCATGGCACGGGGCCCAGTTCCACCTGATAACGGTAATGCCGCTGCGGATCGACGGGATCGCCGGACTCCCCTTCGTATTCCAACTGCAGACCGTAGCCAATCGCATCGAGCAGATCGCGCTCGAATCGCCGAAGCGTCCAGGCCAGCGATTCGCCGCCGGCCATGCGCTCCAGCGTGGCGGCATAGGCCTGAAATAGCTCGGGGTGCGGATCCTGCCGACCGGTGAGGCGCACGGCCAGCTCGTTGAGATAGAGGCCTGCAAGGCCCGCGTCGCCGACGAGACGGCGCGGCGGGCCGATGTTCTCGGCCGCCTGCAAGGTGGCCAGTTCGCCGCGCAGGAGCAAGTCGAGCGCAAGCGGCTGGAACGGCTCCAACTGCGAACGCTGCACTTTTGCGCGTTCGCGCCGCACGCCGCGGGCCACTACGCCGAGACGGCCGTGCTCGAGCGTGAAGCATTCCAGCAACAGCGAGGTCTCCCGATAGGGCCGCGCATGGAGAACATAGGCCGGCTGCTGCAGCAATTGCATGGCTTCGGGGCCGGAGTGAGAAACCGCTCTAGTGGAGACTGCGCCAAGGGTATGCGCGGTTATCGGAACCGCCGCGCCGGCTGTCCTGCTGCGTCAATCCGTATATCCGAATTTCTTGAGCATCGACTCGTCGTCGACCCAGCCTTCGCGCACCTTTACCCACAACTTCAGATAGACCTTGCGTTCGAACAACTGCTCCATCTTTCGCCGGGCGGCCGAACCGATAGCCTTGAGCTGCTGGCCGCCGTTGCCGATGACGATGGCTTTCTGCCCATCGCGCTCGACCCAGATCACCGCATGGATTTCCGCCACGCCGTCATCGCGATCCTTGAACTGCTCGATTTCGACGGTGGTGGCGTAGGGAAGCTCCTGATCGAGGCGCAGCATGAGCTGCTCGCGGACCATCTCGGCGGCCAGAAAACGCTCGCTGCGGTCGGTGATCTCGTCCTCGCCATACATCGGCGGACGCACGGGCAAGCGCTGGAGAATGCCCTTCTCCAGTTCCTTCAGCCCCTTCTCCTTGAGCGCGCTGACGTAGTAGACCTCGTCGAACGCATGCTGCTCCATCAGGCTGGACACGAATGGCAGCAGCACGGTTTTGTCTTTGCTGAGGTCGACCTTGTTGATCGCCAGCAGGCGCGGGATTTTCTGTTCGGCGAGGGCGTCGTACAGCGCCTGGTCTTCGTCCGTCCAGCGGCCGGCCTCGATCACCTGCACGGCCAGATCCACTTCGCTGATCGCCGAGCGGGCAGCGCGATTGAGGCTGCGATTCATGGCCCGCTTGGCCCCGCGATGCAGGCCTGGCGTATCCACGTACAGGATCTGCCCGGCTTCGTTGGTCGCGATGCCGAGGATGCGATGGCGCGTCGTCTGCGGACGCGGGCTGACGATGGACAGCCGGAAACCGATCATTGCGTTGAGCAAGGTGGACTTGCCCACATTGGGGCGGCCCAGCAGCGCCACTGCGCCGCAGCGGAAATCCTCGTGCGGCAGCTCGGCCGGCTCGAGGGCATCGAAATTCTGGTCTTGGTCGCTCATGGTCTGGTTTCCTGCAATTGGCGCAGCACGGCCTCGGCCGCGTCCTGCTCGGCGGCGCGGCGACTGCCGCCGCGGCCGTCCTCGCTGATGGGCACGGGCTCGGCGATGGTGCAGGAGACGTCGAACGTCTTCGCGTGGTCTTCGCCGTAGCTGTCTTTCAGTTCGTAATGGGGCAGCGGCCAGCCGCGGGCCTGCAGCCATTCCTGCAGACGGGTCTTGGCGTCCTTGGACGAGCGCGGGATCGCCGCGACACGCTCGGCGAAGAGTCCTCTGACCGCTTCGCGGCACTGCGCGAAATCACTGTCGAGATAGATCGCCGCCACCAGGGCCTCGAAGGCATCGGCGAGAATGGAGTCGCGACGGAAGCCGCCGCTCTTCAGTTCGCCGGAGCCCAGTTTCAACTCGTCGCCCAGCTCCAGCTCGCGCGCAATGACGGCCAGGGCTTGCCCATTCACCAACTGTGCGCGCAAACGCGAGAGTTCGCCTTCGCTGGCGTTGGGATGGGCTTCGTAAAGCAGCTCGGCGACCATCACTCCAAGCAGTGCATCGCCGAGGAATTCCAGCCGCTCGTTGTTCGGCTTGCCGGCGCTGCGGTGAGTCAGTGCCAGTTGCGCCAACGCCGGATCGCGGAAGCGGTAAGTCAGCTTGGACAAAAAAACCTCAATAACCCACGTTGCCCTGCAATGGCACGCTCTTCTGGAAGTGCAGCAGGAAATCGATGTTGTACATGAACGGCACGCGCTTATCGTAGGTAACGTTCAGCTGCGCCGCGTTGTTGGCGCGCGTGATCGTGATGTCCTTGGGCTTGATGGTGGCATCGTCCACGTACTGGAAGCCCATCTTGAACATCAGGTCGCGACGGATGTCGTCCAGCGTCTTGCCTTCGACGCCGCTGCTCGCCACCTGGGTCATGGCCTTGTTAACGCCCATGAATTCGGTATACGCCGGCACCAGCTTCATGGCCATGTAGCCGAAGAAGGCCACCACCAGCAGTACCAACAGAAATCCGATCAGGGTGATACCCGACTGCTTCGCTTTCATAGTCCCCTCGCTATGCCGACTGGCGGCTGCCCCGCAACGTATGGTGAGAATGGTGCCACGTTGCCGACCCGCCGGCACCGTGCAGGCGGATTTTGGCGCCGCGACGGGCCGGCGTCACGCCGCGCGACCCGACCGCCATCACGCTTTGCTCAATGAATCACGCGGCCCATGCGGGAGAAGTCTACCCAGCCCCCATCGGCCCCCTTCCAGCTCAGCCAGATCAGGAAAGCCTTGCCGGCGAGATTCTGCTCGGGCAGACAGCCCCACCAGCGGCTGTCGGTACTGTTGTAGCGGTTGTCGCCCATGACCAGATAGCAGCCCTGCGGCACCACCGACGGCACCCGCTCGTTCGGAATCGGCGGCGGTCGGTTGTAGGCAGGCATGCGTGCGGTCAGGTGGTTCACCGGCACGCCGTCCTCGGTGCGCAGATGCTCATTCCATACGGTCGCACCCATTTCAAGCATCAGACGGTCTTCGTCGCGCTTGGGGTTGCCCGTATAGGGGCCTACCTGATCGGCCGTGACCGGTTCGCCGTTGATCAGCAGTTCGTCGCCCTGCATTTCGATGCGGTCGCCCGGCAGGCCGATCACGCGCTTGATCCAGTTCTGGTTCTGCACCGGCGCCTGCGGATTGGCGCAAGTCTGGTCGCCGCTCCGCACCATCTTGCCGTCCACACTGCACAGATAGCCGGGGAAGCGGAACACCACGACATCGCCGCGCTTGGGTTCGCCCAAGGCGAGGAACTTGTTGTTGAAGGCCGGCATGCGCAGGCCGTAGGCGAACTTGTTCACCAGGATGAAATCGCCCACGTCGAGCGTCGGCATCATCGAACCGGAGGGAATGCGGAACGGCTCGGCCACGAACGAGCGCAGCACCAACACCACCAGCACGACCGGAAACAGCGAACGCGCCCAATCCACCGGCATCGGATCCTGCACCGGCTGACCGGCGCCGTCCGCGCGGGTCTTGCGCGCCTTGTAGAAGAACAGGCGATCCAGGCCCCAGATCACGCCGAACAGCACCGTGAGGCCGAGCAGAATCGCCGAGAAATCGAAATCCATGAGGGCTCCTTCAGAGCGTGAGTCGCGGATGGGTTCTGCAATGCCGGCCAACGACACCGGCAAACGTACGACAGCCCCCTGCACATTCCATGTCGTGCACGCTTATTTATCCACCTTGAGCACGGCGAGGAAGGCCTCCTGCGGAATCTCCACGCGGCCAACCTGCTTCATGCGCTTCTTGCCTTCCTTCTGCTTCTCCAGCAGCTTCTTCTTGCGGCTGACGTCGCCGCCGTAGCACTTCGCCAGAACGTTCTTGCGCAAAGCTTTCACCGTGGAGCGGGCGATGATCTGTGCGCCGACGGCGGCCTGGATGGCGACGTCAAACTGCTGGCGCGGGATCAGGTCTTTCATGCGCTCGACCAGGTCGCGGCCGCGGCGGTCGGCATGGCTGCGATGCACGATCAGCGACAGCGCATCCACGCGATCGCCGTTGATCAGTACGTCCACGCGCACGAAGGGGCCGGCGTCGAAGCGCTCGAAGTGATAATCCATCGAGGCGTAGCCACGCGACACCGATTTGAGGCGATCGAAGAAGTCGAGCACCACCTCGGCAAGCGGCAATTCGTAGCTGATCTGCACCTGGGTCGCGAGGTACTGGATCGAGCGCTGGATGCCGCGCTTTTCCTCGCACAGCGTGATGATGTTGCCGATGTAGTCCGGCGGCGTGAGGATGTTAGCGACGATGATTGGCTCGCGGATCTCTTGCACCTGCGGCGACGCCGGCAGCTTGGCCGGATTGTCCAGCTGCATGATGGAGCCGTCGCTCTTGAGGATCTCGTAGACCACGGTGGGCGCGGTGGTGACCAGATCCAGGTCGTACTCACGCTCCAGACGCTCCTGCACGATTTCCATGTGCAGCATGCCGAGGAAGCCGCAGCGGAAGCCGAAGCCCATCGCTTCGGAGCTCTCCGGCTCGAAGAACAGCGCGGCATCGTTGAGGCGCAGCTTCTCCAGCGCCTCGCGCAGCGCGGGGTAGTCATCCGCCGACACCGGGAACAGGCCGGCGAACACGCGCGGTTGCATGGTCTGGAAACCGGGCAGCGGCTTGTCGGCAGGCTTGCCGGCGTGCGTCAGCGTGTCGCCGACGGGCGCGCCGTGCACGTCCTTGATCGACGCAGTGATCCAGCCCACCTCGCCGGCGGCCAGCCTTTCGAGCTTCTTGCGCTTGGGCGTGAACACGCCTACTTCGCTCACTTCATGCGTGCGGCCGGTGGACATCACCAGCAGTTTCTCGCCGGGCCGGATCTCGCCCTGCATCACGCGCACCAGCGAGACCACGCCGAGGTAGTTGTCGAACCACGAGTCGATAATCAGCGCCTGAAGGCGGTCGGTGTCACGCGGCTTGGGCGGCGGGATGCGCGCCACGATGGCTTCGAGCACCTCGACGACGTTCTGCCCGGTCTTGGCGCTGACCGCGACCGCGTCGGTGGCATCGATGCCGATCACCGCCTCGATCTCGCCCTTTACCTTTTCCGGGTCGGCCGTGGGCAGGTCGATCTTGTTGAGCACGGGCACCACTTCCAGGCCCATCTCGACGGCGGTGTAGCAGTTGGCGACGGATTGCGCTTCGACGCCCTGCGCCGCATCCACGACCAGCAACGCGCCTTCGCAGGCGGCCAGCGAACGGCTGACCTCATAGGAGAAGTCGACGTGACCGGGCGTGTCGATGAAGTTCAGCTGGTAAGTCTTGCCATCGCGTGCCTTGTACGGCAGCGACACGGACTGGGCCTTGATGGTGATGCCGCGCTCGCGCTCGATCGGGTTGCTGTCGAGCACCTGCGCTTCCATCTCGCGTTCGGCCAGGCCACCGCAGATCTGGATGATGCGGTCGGCGAGCGTCGACTTGCCGTGGTCGATGTGGGCGATGATGGAGAAATTGCGGATCAGTTCCATGGAACACGCTGGCTGCGGTCACCGCCTGCGCGGGCGCAGGCAGCGTATCACCGGGATGGCGATACGAACCCGGCATTATCGCATGGAAAGTGAAGGTGCCGGGCAGCCGCCGGGCCGGCACCTGAACGAAGCGGCGGGCGATCCAGGACCGCCCGCCGCCCGGATCACTCGTCGTCGCCCTTGGGAATGGTCAGGCCGACGAAGCCGCTCTGGTCGCCATGGCGAACCAGCAACAGCACAGTGTCGCCGGGCTTCAGGCCCTTGGTGGCCGCGCTGAAGGCCGCGGCGCTGCCGACCCGCTGTTGATTGACCATAAGGATGACATCACCCGGCTGCAGACCCGCCTTGGCCGCGACGGGCCCCGTGACATCGCCGATCAACACGCCCTCGCCCGCCTTCAGGCCAAGCTGCTGGCGCGTGTCGCTGTCCACGTCCTCCACGGACAGGCCCAGAGCCGATGAACCGCCTGGAACGGTGGGAGCGCCACTGCCGGCAGCAGAGCCGGAAGACACCTTGGCATCGCGTTTCATCTCGCCGATGGTCACAGGCACATCCTGCTTCTTGCCTTCGCGCAGGATCGTCAGCGTGGCCTTGCTGCCCGGCGACGTCATGCCCACCAGGGGCGGCAGGTCGGCCGCCTGGGTGATCGGCTGTCCGTTGTAGCCGACGATAATGTCCCCCGGCTTGAGACCGGCCTTTTCCGCACCGCTGCCCGGACTCACCTGAGTCACGGCCGCGCCGGAATTGCTGCCGAGCTTGAGCGCCTTGGCGATGTCGTCGGTGATCGGCTGCATCATCACGCCGAGCTGGCCGCGCGTGACATAGCCCTTCTCCTTGATCTGCTTGACCACGTTCATGGCCACGTCGATCGGAATCGAGAAAGCCACGCCGAGGTAACCGCCGGTATTGGAATAAATCTGCGAATTCACACCGACCACCCGGCCCTGGAGATCGAACAAGGGCCCGCCGGAATTGCCGCGGTTGATCGGCACGTCGGTCTGGATGAAAGAGGTATACGGCTGGTCCTGACTGCCCAGGTTGCGACCTACCGCGCTCACGATGCCTTGGGTCACCGTGTAGTCGAAACCAAACGGGGAGCCGATCGCCAGCACCCACTGTCCCGGCTTGAGGCTGCGGGAGTCGCCGACGGTCACGGCGGGCAGATTGCCGCCTGCATCGACCTTGAGCAGAGCGATGTCGTACTGCGGGTCGCTGCCGACCACCTTGGCGGTAAGCGTGCGACGATCCTGCAAGCGCACGGTGATCTGGTCGGCATCCTCCACCACATGGGTATTGGTGAGGATGTAGCCGTCATTCGAAATGATGAAGCCGGAACCGAGCGAGGTGTGCTGCTGCTCTTCGGGCGAAGGCACCATCGGCATGCCGAAGAACCGACGGAAGATGTCCAACTGCGGATCGTCCGGCATGCCGCCGCGGCCGCGCACCGCCGGACCTGCCTTGCGCGCAGCCTTGCCGGTGTACTTGGCCTCCACATGGACCACCGCCGGAGCGTTCTTCTGCACGATGCCGGTGAAATCGGGCAGGCTGGCCCCGGGGGCCGGCGCAACGCCGGCCGTTTGCGCCTGCGCTCCCCTCGCCACTGCA